>NZ_VNIM01000008.1 GCF_007785815.1 Alterirhizorhabdus solaris
GCACCCCACCGCGCCCCCGCCCGGCCCCTTCCCGACCGGCGCGGCTGAACGATGGCCGCGCTTCCGCCCGCCGTCGAGGATGCCCCGGAACAGGTGCTTCCCGACAATCGCCACCCGCGCTCGATCGGTCTGAAGATCACGGTGCTCGCACGCCAGATGCGCCAATGCTTCGACGAGCGCGTCGGGGAGATCGGCGTGACGCGCGCGCAATGGTCGCTGATCGCGGCGGTGGCGCGCAATCCCGGTGCCACCCAACGCACCATCGCCACCCAGCTCGAAGTCACCGACGTGACCGCGGGCCGGATGATCGACCGGATCTGTTCCGACGGCCTGCTCGAACGGCGCGAGCATCCGACTGACCGGCGGGCCTATTGCGTCTACCTCACCCCGGCGGCGCAGCCGGTGCTGCAGAAACTGATGGCCGTGGCCGAGGAGCATGAACAGGCCCTGTTCGCCTCACTGGAGAAGGCGGACGTCGATCGGCTCAACGAACTGCTCGATACGCTGTCGCACAATGTGGCCATGCTGCGCGGCATCGGCCGGCCCCGGCCATAGCGCCTATTGCAGTGCCGTCACCTCGCGCCGGGACAGCGAGGTCCGCAGCCTGCCGTCCAGCGCGGAGACGGTTGCGACCGGGATCGTGACCAGCCGGCCCGCGATGATGATCTGCGGCGATCCGTCCACCGCCACGCGGTACACCGGGGCAAGCCGCGCGGCGGTGACGCTGCGGAGCATCTCGCCGCGCATGGGCGCAACGGTCGGCAGGGCAAGTGCAGGCGTCGCGACGAAGGCCAGCACGGCGGCGAGGAAGACCCTGTTCATGCGAAACTCCACAATGGCGCAACAAATGTATTACGTCGCTTATACTAAGCAGCGTTACTGTTTGATGAACAGGCTCGTGGCTCGTTCGGCCGGATGCGGTAGCGGACGCCGGATCATCCCGGCTCGCGAGGCGTCGCCACGGAGATGTCGATGATGATCGTGAAGATACTGGCCGGCTTGCTGGCGGCGGTGGCCGTCGCGGGCGTCTCGATCAGGCTGCTCTATCCGCTGCCCGCGCTCGAACCGCGTCCCGTATCGCAGGCGTTCACCGATACCGCCGACACCCCGCTCGGTCGCGGGGCGCAATGGCAGAACCGCGCGCACCCCGGCCTCAGCGGCCTCCACCTGCTGAACGACGGCCGCACCGCTTTCGCCGCGCGCGTCCTGCTGGCCCGCGCCGCCACCCGCAGCCTCGATGTGCAATATTACATCTGGCACGGCGATCTTTCCGGATCACTGATGCTGGAGGAGATGCACCGCGCTGCCGATCGCGGCGTCCGCGTGCGGATGCTGCTGGACGACAACGGCATCACCGGCCTCGATGCGACACTGGCGGCGCTGGACGCGCACCCCAATGTCGAGATCCGGCTATTCAACCCCTTTACCGTCCGCTGGCCCAAGCAGATCGGCTATCTCGCCGATTTCGCCCGGCTGAACCGGCGTATGCACAACAAGAGCCTCACCGCAGACAATCAGGCGACCATCATCGGCGGCCGCAACGTGGGCGACGAATATTTCGGTGCGCGCGACGAGGGGCTGTTCGCCGACCTCGACGTGCTGGCGGTCGGCCCCGTGGTGGCCGACGTGTCGAGCGACTTCGATCGCTACTGGCGCAGCGGCTCGGCCTATCCCGCCGCGCGCATCCTGCCGCCGGTCCTGCCCGAGCGCATGGCCGAACTCGCCGCCGCCGCCGCGACCGCCGAGCGTGATCCGCAGGCCCGCGACTATCTGGAGGCGGTGCGATCGCTGCCGATCATCCGGCAGGTGCAGGACGGCTCGCTGCGGTTCGAGTGGGCGCGCGTGAAGATGGTGAGCGACAACCCCGCCAAGGGCCTGGGCAACGCGCCGGAGGATGGAACGCTCTGGGCCAAGCTGACGGCGGCCATCGGCGTGCCGCACCGCGCGGTCGACCTCGTCTCGGGCTATTTCGTGCCGACCGCGGCCGGCACCGCCGCCTTTGCCGACCTCGCCCGCAAGGGGCTGGCGATCACGATCCTGACGAACGCCTACGAAGCGACGGACGTGGGCATCGTTCATGCCGGCTACGCCCAGTATCGCAAGGCGCTGCTGCGGGCCGGGGTGACGCTGTACGAGCTGCGCTCGCCCGCCGGTGGATCGATCACCCCGCCCGCCCGCCGCCTGATCGGAACGGGATCGGGATCGAAGACGGGGTCGGGGCGGGTGCTGCGCTCGTCCGGCTCGACGCTCCACGCCAAGACCTTCGCGGTCGACGGGCGCCGGCTGTTCGTCGGCTCGTTCAACTTCGATCCGCGCTCGATGCACCTGAATACCGAGCTTGGTTTCCTGATCGACAGCCCGCCCCTCGCCGCCTCGCTCGACCGGGCGTTCGCGCAAGGGGTGCCGCAGCGGGCCTATCAGGTGGTGCTGACGCCGACGGGCGACCTCGCGTGGATCGAGCGGACCGGGGAGCGCACGATCACCCACCACACCGAGCCGGGCACGTCGCGAGTGAGTCGCGCGACGATATGGCTGCTGTCGAAACTGCCGATCGAGTGGATGCTGTAGCACCGTCGAACGACCGCGATCAGTCCTCGAACGCCTCGACCGTCTCGCGCTGGCCGCGCAGGAAGGCATCGGCCACCAGCCGGAACGGCGCGATATCGACATCGCTCGTCCCCGCTTCCACCAGCTCGGCGAAGCGGCGATAGAGACCCGGATACTCGCGATCCTCGTCGTGCCGCGTCTCGCCCGGCACGGTGAACACCGCGCCGCCGGACGACAGAGCGAGCATGCCCCCGTCGGTCTCGACGGTGATGTCCCAAGTTTGCGTGCCGGTCTGGCGCCAGTCGAGGTCCATCGTCATGGCGGTGCCGGTGGCGTCGCGAAGGGTCAGGTCGGCGGCGATCGGCGCGGCGCGGTTGGCCGGCAGCGACAGGGTGGCGCTTTCGAGGAACAACGGCCGCGGCCAGATCCGCGTCGCGATCGACAGCGCGTTGATCCCCGGATCGAACACGCCAAGGCCACCCGCCTCCCAGATCCACGCCTGCCCCGGATGCCAGTGGCGCACATCCTCGCGCCAGACGATGCGGCCGCCCAGAATGCGCTTGCCGGCAAGCCAGGCGCGCGCCGGCTCTACCCCGGCGGCGTAGCGCGAATGCCAGCTCGCGAACAGCGTGACCCCGGCCGCCCCGGCCAATGCCTCCAGCGCCGCGACCTCGCTCAGCGTCGCGCCCGGCGGCTTTTCGAGGAACACATGCTTGCCGGCCGCGATGGCCGTGGCGGCCAGCCCGTAACGCACCTGCGGCGACGAGCAGAGCGCGACCGCATCGACCTCCGCCTCCGCAAGCAGCGCCTCCAGCGTGCGGAAATGCGGCACGCCCTCGACACCCGGGCTGTTCGGGCTGCTCGTGGCGGCCAGCACCAGCCCGGCATCGGCGGCGATGGCGGGCAGATGCTGGTCGCGGGCGATCTTGCCCATGCCCACCAGGCCGATCCGCAGCGGGGCCGCGCTCACAGCGTTTTCACCGCCACCGTCTCCCCGGCGGCGCGGGCGAGCGGGTTGCGCAGCGGCAGGGTGAACGGCGCCGCCTCGATCTCGAACACGTCGCCCTGCTCGGTGCGGATCCCGTCGCTGAACGACAGCGTGGCCGTACCGAAGAAGTGGACGTGAATGTCACCGGGACGACGGAACTGGCCGTATTTGAAGTGATGCGCCTCGAGGTTGGCAAGGCTGTGCGACATGTTGGCCTCGCCCGAGAGAAACGGCTTTTCCCACAGCACCGCGTCGCCCCGGCGGATGCGGCTGCTGCCCTCGACGTGCGCCGGGGGTTCGCCGACCAGCAGTTCCGGGCCGAGCGCCGCCTGACGCAGCTTGGAATGCGCCAGCCACAGGTAGTTGTGGCGCTCGGTGACATGATCGCTGAACTCGTTGGCGAGCGCGATGCCCAGCCGGAACGGCGTGCCGTCCGGCCCGATCAGATAGATGCCGGCCAGTTCCGGCTCCTCGCCGCCATCCTGCGCGAAGGCGGGCATGGTCAGTGCCTCGCCGGGGCCGACGAGATGCGCGCCATCCCCCTTGTAGAACCATTCGGGCTGCTGGCCGGTCTCGCCGGCTGCGGGCTTCCCGCCCTCGACACCTTCGAGAAACATCCGCATCGAGTCGGTCTGCTGCGCGGCGGCGGCGGCATCGCGATGCATCTTGTCACGTCCTTCGGCAGAGCCGAGGTGGGTGAGGCCGGTGCCGGCCAGCGTCAGATGCGCCGGGTCGGCATGATCGATCGGTGCGATCAGCCGGCCGGCGGCGAGTTCTGCGACAATATCGACCGCCGCCCCCTCGCCGCAGGCCGCGGCCGCTTCGGCAAGCCCGGTGCCGGCGGCGATGGCGCGTTCGGCGAGCGCGCGGACGCTTTCCACGCCGGGCAGGATGTGCGCGCGATCACCATTGGCGGCGATCACGGCGCGGCGGCCGTCGGCATCACGGTGCTGGAGGAGACGCAACGTCATCGTGCGCCGCCAGCCGGCTTGCCGTCGACAAGCCGGGGCCAGCCGGCCGCGCCATCGTCGCGCAATGCTGGCGGCAGCAGGTCGGCCGGCAGGTTCTGGTAGGAGACGGGCCGCAGGAAACGATCGATCGCGAGGCTGCCGACCGAGGTGGTGCGCGCATCCGACGTGGCCGGATAAGGGCCGCCGTGCACCATCGCATGCGTCACCTCGACCCCCGTGGGCCAGCCGTTGGCGAGGATGCGCCCGGTCTTGCGTTCGAGCAGCGGGATCAGCCGGGCCGCGAGGGGCGTATCGCCGGCATCCAACTGCAACGTCACGGTCAACTGGCCCTCGAGGTGCGCCAGCACATCGAGCAGCTCGGCCTCGTCGCGGCAGCGCACCAGCAGCGAGGCGGCACCGAACACCTCGTGGCCAAGCGTGGCGTCGGCGATGAAGGAGGCGGCATCGGTGGAGAACAGCGCCGCCTGCCCGCGCGCGAATGCCTCGTCGACGGTGCCCTGCGCGACAGCTTCGACCTTGGGGTGGCCGGCCAGTGCGGCGACGCCCTTTTCGTAGGCGGCGTGGATGCCGCCGGTCAGCATCGGCGCCGGCGCGTGGCCGGACAGCGCCTCGCCGGCAGCGGCGAGGAAAGCATCCAGCCCCGCCCCCTCGATCGCCAGCGCGAGGCCGGGATTGGTGCAGAACTGCCCCGCGCCCAGCGTGAGCGAACCGATGAAGGCGGTGCCCATCTCGGCACCGCGCGCGGCGAGTGCCCCGGGCAGCATGATGACCGGGTTGATGCTCGCCATTTCGGCATAGACCGGGATCGGCACGGGCCGCGCCTGCGCCAGCGCGACCAGCGCCAGGCCACCGCCGCGCGATCCGGTGAAGCCCACCGCCGCGATGCGCGGATCCTGCACCAGTGCGGCGCCGAGGTCGTTGCCGCTGCCGACGAGGTGGTTGAACGTACCCTCCGGCATGCCGGTGGCCGCGATCGCCGCGCGGATCGCCCGTGCCACCATCGCGCCGGTCGCCGGATGCGCCGGATGCCCCTTCACGACGACCGGGCAGCCCGCCGCCAGCGCCGAGGCGGTGTCGCCGCCGGCGGTGGAAAAGGCGAGCGGGAAGTTGGACGCGCCGAACACCGCGACCGGGCCGAGCGGGATCATCCGCAGCCGCAAATCGGGGCGCGGCGGCGTGCGATCGGGCAGCGCGGGGTCGATCCGCAGGCCCGCCCAGCCGCCCTGCCGGACGACATCGGCGAACAGCCGGAGCTGGCCGACGGTGCGCCCGCGCTCCCCCTCCAGCCGCATGCGGGGCAGGCCGCTCTCGCGCATCGCGGTCACGATCAGGTCGTCGCCGAGCGCGACGATCTCCTCGCCGATGCGCTCGAGGAAGTCGGCGCGTCGGGCGGGGTCGATCGCGCGATAGGCGTCGAACGCGCCCTCGGCGGCAAGACAGGCGGCGGCGACCTCGCCGATGCCGTGGTTCTCGAACGGTTCGCCGAAAGGCTCGCCCGTCGCGGCGTCGATCGAACGGAGTGACGTCATCATATCTTCCTCAGGCAACCGGGCGCTCGTCGGGCAGCGGGTGCGTGACCCGCGATCCCCAGACGGCATAGAACAGGACGTAGAGTTCACAGGCGGCGGTCAGCAGGAACGACCACTGCAGCCCGTACATGTCCGCCAGCTTGCCCTGCACCACCACCAGCGCGCCACCGGCGATCGCCATGATGAGCAGGCCCGCCCCCTCCTCGGTCAACGGCCCCAGGCCGCGAATGCCGAGCGAGAAGATCGTCGGGAACATGATCGAGTGGCACAGGCCGACCAGGATCAGCGCCCACATCGCCGCCGGCCCCTGCGCGAAGGTCGCCACGATCATCACCACGAAGGCGGCGATGCTGAAGCCGGCCAGCACCTTTTCGGCGGGCATGCGGCGCATCAGATAGCTGCCGGCAAAGCGCCCCACCATCATTCCGCCCCACAGCAGGGCGAGATAGCGCGACGCCTGTTCGCGGGTGATGTTCGCGATATCGGGCTGCGACACGAAGTTGATGAACAGGTTGGCGACGCCGATCTCGGCGATCAGGTAGATGAAGATTGCAGGGATGCCGAACACCAGGTTGCGATGCTTCCAGAGCGACAGCCCGGCCCGGTCCGCCTGCGAGGCGCGCTGCGTCGACTGGCCGATGGTGGGCAGCGGAAACCGCGCGATGACGATGGCGAGCAGCACCAGCACGACCGCGACGATCACATAGGGCAGGATCACCGACTGGGCATCGGCGTACCGCTCGGCCGCGGTGAGCGTGGTGCCGACCGCCGCCGTGCCCCCCTTCGACCGGCCGAGGATGAGATAACCGGCGAACAGCGGCGCCAGCGTGGTGCCCAGCGAGTTGAACGCCTGCACCAGGTTGAGCCGCGACGATCCCGTCTCGGGCGGGCCGATCACCGTGACATACGGGTTGGCCGCCACCTGCAGCAGGGTGATGCCGCTGGCGATGATGAACAGCGCGGTGAGCACCAGACCGTATGACGGCACCTTGGCGGCAGGCACCATCAGCAGCGCGCCACCGGCCATGACGAGCAGCCCGACGACGATCGCGCGCTGATAGCCGACCCGCCGGATCAGCCGGGCGGAGGGAATGGATGCGAAGAAATAGGCGATGAACCACACGCTCTCGATCAGCGTGGTCTGGGTATAATCCAGCTCGAACACGCTGCGCAGATGCGGCAGCAGCGTGTTGTTGATGACGGTGATGAAGCCCCACATGAAGAACAGGCTCGCCAGCAGCGTCAGCGCCGGCCCGTATCGTGTGGGTGCGCCGCCCGTGGCCTCGATCCCCGCCGTCTGTCCTGCCGGTCCCGCCATCGCTGCCCCCGCCTGCCCATGCCGCCCGATGCCGGGCGATCTTCTCCGCTTGCTTTAGTCCGGGTAGGGGGCAACCGCGCCATCGTCAACGCCGCCACCCGCGCCCGGGGGAAAAACATCAGGTCGGGGCATCAGGCCGGACGCTCCGACCTGAAGCCGGATCAGCGCGCCGCGCGCGGCTTGCCGCCGACGGTGAAGGTGGCGTGGGCCTGCGCCGTCGAGCTGTTGCCGACCCACAGGTCGAATGCCCCCGGATCGATCACCCAGCCGCGTTCCACCGAGTTCCAGTAGCGCACGTTGGCTTCGTCGAGGGTGAAGCGGACCTGCCTGCTCTCGCCGGGTGCCAGCGTCACCCGCTCGAACCCCTGGAGCAGGCGGATCGGCCGCGATTGCCGTCCCGCCCGTTGGTGGATGTAGAGCTGCACCACCTCGTCTCCGGCGCGCTTGCCGGTGTTGGTGACGGTCGTCGAGACGACGATCCTGCCGGCCGGCGCCAGTTCCGCCTTGTCGAGCGTGGGCGGGGCGATGGTGAAGCTGGTGTAGCTGAGCCCGAAGCCGAACGGGATCAGCGGCGTGGACGGCGCATCCCAGTAACGCTTGTCGGCCGTGTCGGGGTTGTGGGTGAGGTTGCGGGCATAATAGGTCGGCACCTGCCCCACGCTGCGCGGCCATGTGACCGGCGTCTTGCCACCCGGATTGACGTCGCCGAACAGCGCGCGCGCCACCGCCGCCCCGCCGCGCGACCCCGGATACCATGCCTCCAATATGGCCGGCACCTTGTCGTACACGCCCGTCAGGTCCAGCGGCCGCCCGTTCATCAGCACGACGACCACCGGCTTGCCTGTGGCGAGCACCGCATCGAGCAGCTTGCGCTGGTCGCCCGGCAAGGTGAGATCGGACCGCGAGGCCTGTTCCGAGCTCATCTCGATCTTCTCGCCCAGCGTCAGGATCACGACGTCCGACCGGCGGGCCAGATCGACCGCCTTCTTCAGTTCGTCGGCGGTCTGCGCCGGGGTCCACAGCTTCGCCGGGCCGCGCAGCCCGGCCAGCGGCGACGGCACCAGCCGGGAAAGCTGGACGCCCGGTGTCGTCTCGACGGTGGCGACGCCGTTCAGGCGCTCGCTTATTCCCTTGAAGATCGTCACCGCCTTGGCCGCATCCTGCGGGAAGGCCAGCGACACCGTGGTATCGCCCGGCGAATCCGCCATCGCGCCGATCACCGCCACCCGCTTCTGCGCGCCGGCCACCAGCGGCAGGGCGTTGCCCTCGTTCCTGAGCAGCACCAGCGAGCGTTCGGCCGCGACCTGCGCCGCGGCGGCATGCGCCGGATCGTCGAGCACGCGCTGTGCCGCCGCCGCATCGACATAGGGGTTCTCGAACAGGCCCAGCCGATACTTGACCGTGAGGATGCGGCGCACCGCCTCGTCGATCCGCTTCATCGGCACCTTGCTGGCGCGCACGGCGCCGACCAGCGTCGAAAAGGCGTTCGGCGACATGGACATCTCCATGTCCACCCCCGCCATGAGCGCGCGGATCGATGCATCGGTCTTGTCCTCGGCGAACCCCTGCTTGACCAGGTTGTGGACGGCGCTGGCATCGGTGACGACCCAGCCCTTGAAGCCCAGCTCGCCGCGCAGGATGTCGGTCAGCAGCGTCCGGTTGGCCGAGGCCGGCACATCGTTGAGATCCATGTAGGCGCTCATGATGTTGCCGGCGCCGGCATCGATCGCCGCCGCGAACGGCGGCAGGTAGACGTTGTGCAGTTCGCTGTCGGACAGGTAGGCGGAGTCATAATCCCGCCCGCCCATCGAGGCGCCATAGCCGACGAAATGCTTGGGGCCGGCGATGATATGCCCCGGCGTCCCGATGCCGGCGCCCTGGAACCCCCGCACCTGCGCGGCCGCCATCGCAGCACCCAGGTACGGATCCTCGCCCGCCCCCTCAACGATACGGCCCCAGCGCGGATCGCGGGCGATGTCGATCATCGGCGCGAAGGTCCAGTGGATGCCGAGCGCGCGGGCTTCGCTGGCGGCGACACCGCGCGCCTGCTCCACCATCGCGGGGTCGAAACTGGAGGCGGTGGCGATCGGCACCGGGAACATCGTCCGCATGCCCCAGATCACGTCATAGCCCAGCAGCAGCGGGATCTTCAGCCGCGTCTGCTCGACCGCGAGCTTCTGATACTTGTTGGCGACGGCGGGATCGTGGACGAACAGCACGGCGCCGAGTTCGGCCTTGCGCACATTGTCATCCAGCGGCGTCATCGGCGGCATGCCGGGAGGCGCCACCGCCCCGGTCGGGAACAGCGAGGCGATATCGAAACGCTGGCTAAGCTGCCCGACCTTCTCCTCCAGCGTCATCTTCGCCAGCAGCCGGTCGGCGCGCGCCTCGGCATCCTTCTCCGAGACAGGCGCCGCCGCCGCCGGTGGCGCGGGCCGGGACAGGACCGGCCCGGCCGACGCCAGCGCGATCGCCGCGCCGGCGAGAAGATGGGACATCCGCATTCGTATCAACTCCCTATCCGTTGCCGGATCGCCGCTTCGTTCAGCCCACCTGGATCGAAAGCGATGCGCTTTGCAACCCCGGGCTGGAGACGCGCACCTGCGCGTCGCCACGCCGGCCGGTGGGTTGCAGGATCGCCAGCGCGGTGCCGTGGAAGCTTCGCGTCAGGCCGTCCTGGAAGCTCTCGATGCCATAGGGGTTGGCCGATCCCGCCGCGCGCAGCATGGCCTTGCCGGCGACCTCGAACGTCAGCGGCACGGCAGCGTCCGGCACCGGCCGGCCCTGCGCATCGCACACCTCGGCAAAGACATAGCCGAGGTCCGCCGCCGATCCGGCGATCCGGCTGCGTTCCGCCCGCAGTTTCAGCCGCGCGGGCGCGCCGACGGTTTCGAGCGTGCGGCGGCCGATCTCCCTGCCGCCCTTGTACGCGACGGCCACCAGCTTGCCCGGCTGGTACGGCACTTTCAGCACGACCTTGCACTTGTCGGCCGGCGCCAGCGCCTTGCGGCCCACTTCCTTGCCGTTGAGCAGCAACGCCACCTCGTCGCCTGTCGAATAGACGTGGACCGCCATCGGCCGCGCATCGCCAGCCGGCCACGTCCAGCTTTCCAGCACGTCGGGCCAGCCCCACGCGGTCTGCTCCTCGTGGTAGCCCTGCGGCACCGGGCGCTGGACGAACAGCGCCAGCGGCGTGCGCCCCCACACCACGTCGCGATACACGCTCGGCGGCTTCTTGAGGCCGATGAGGTCGATCTCGCCGGAGCCTGCCTGATAGGCCGGATAATCCCAGACGTAGAAGTTCAGCATGCTCACATCCATGCCGAAGATGATCTTCTTCTCGCTGTCGGGCGGCGCGGTATCGGAGCGCAGGCGCGAGGAGCCGGAGCCGACCTCGCCAATATAATCCATGCCGGTCCACACGAACTCGCCCATATAGGCCGGGATGCGCTCCATATGCTCGCGGATGTCGTAGGCATCGGCGCTATGCGTCTCGGTCGTCAGGAAGGACAGGTCCGGGTAGGTCGCATGGTCCTTCTCCACCGCGTTGAACGAGTAGTTGTAGCTCGTTACGTCAAGCTGCGCGCGCGCGCCCTTGCCCTTCTCGCCGGCATAGGAAGCGGTGAGCGCCTGCGTGATGAAGCGCGTGGTGTCCTGCGCGCGGATCACGCCGCGCATCTGCGTGGCGATCTCCACGCCGCGCGGCGAGATCGCCTCGTTGATCTCGTTGCCGATGCTCCAGAAGGCGATGCTGGCATGGTTGCGATCGCGCCGGATCATGCTGGTCAGGTCGGCGCGCCAGTGATCCTTGAAGTACAGGTGGTAGGCGTCCTTCATCAACTTGGGTTTTTCCCACATGTCGAACGCCTCATCCATGACGATCATGCCGAGTTCGTCGCAGACATCGAGGAAGTAGGGCGAGGGCGGATTGTGCGAGCAGCGGATCGCGTTGAAGCCGTTCGCCTTCATCAGTTCCACCTTGCGCCGCTCGGCCCGGTCGATCGCCACCGCGCCCAGCATCCCATGGTCGTGATGCACGCACGCGCCCTGCAACTGGTACGTCTTGCCGTTCACCTGGAAGCCGGCCTTCGGCGACACCGCGATCGTGCGGATGCCGAACCGCTCGCTGATCCGGTCGGTGGTCTTGCCGCCCGCCGTCAGCGTGATGTCGGCGTGGTGCAGGTTCGGCGCGTCGGGGGACCACAGCGCCGGGCGCGGCACGGAAAGCTCGACGTCCACCCGGCCCGCCTGCCCGGCCGCCAGCGACACCGGCTTCACCGCCGTGGCGACCACGCGGCCCGCCGTATCGCGCAGCGCGACCTGACACGTCACCGTCTCGGGCCGGGTCGCGCGGTTCTCCACCTCCACCCCGACCAGCACCGTGGCGGCGTCGGCGGCCACCTTCGGCGTGGTGATCGCGGTGCCCGAATACGGCACGCGCACCGCCCCGGTACGGCTCAGCCAGACGTGGCGATAAAGCCCCGATCCCGAATACCAGCGCGCCGTCTCGCCCACGTTGGAGACACGCACCGCCAGCACGTTGGCGCCATCGGCGCGCAGGTGCGGCGTCAGGTCGAACACGAAGCCGAGGTATCCGTTCACGTTGCGGCCGAGCGACACGCCGTTGATCCACGCCTCGGCGATCATGTACGCGCCGTCGAAGCGGATCTCCACCTGCTCGCCGGGCACGAGCGGGGTGAGCGTGAAGTGTTTGCGATACCAGCCGATCCCGCCGACCGTCCAGCCGGTGCCCCAGCCGAAGGCGGTGGCGTCGGTATCGAACGGGCCCACCTTGTGCGGCGGCCCGTCGGGGCTGGCCGGCGGCACCGATGCCATGACGATCGGCACCTCCGGCGAGACCACCGGGGCCCCCTTGGGATGCGGGCCGGGGTTCCACAGCGCGACCGGCGGCACCCACGGATCGGTCGTCTTCGGCGCGCCGGGACGGTCCTCGATGCTCCAGTCGTGCGGCAGGTCCAGCTTTCGCCAGCCGGTGTCGTCGAACGTCGGGTTCTGCGCCTGCGCGGCATCCCCCAGGAAGAAGCGCCAGTCGGTGTCGAACAACAGGTCGCGCGCCGGCCCGCCCGCCGTGTCCGCGCGGACGGTGGCGGCCGTGGCATCGACGGCGTTGCCAAGCGTCAGGGCGACGCCGCCGAGCGCGGCGGCCTTGAGCACGTGGCGGCGGGGGAGTTCGGAATCCTGCTGGGTCATGCGGGCACTTTCCTGTCTTCTCGATATCGACGGCCCCGCGCGGCGCGCGACGGGGCCGTTTCATGTTGTGTCAGGGTTCGAGGCGAACCACCGTCACGGACTTGGGCGGCAGCGTCAGCTTGAGCGTACCGCCGCTCGCGCGGGCGGTAACAGGGCGGGGGGTGACGGTATCCGGCGCCGCGAAGCTGTTGATGCTGTCTACCCGCGGCGCGGTCAGCACCTCGCCCACCGCCGAGGTGGCGGAGACGCCGGCCACGCTGGTCGAGATATCCGCCGGGCTGTTCGGGTCGAGGTTGACCAGCGACAGCCACACCTTGCCGTCCTTGCCGCGCGCGGCGATGGCATCCACCTTGGGCAGCGTGATCGTGCCGACCTTGTATTCGCCGGCGTTGAACGTGACCGGCAGCAGCGTGGCATCTTGGAACGGCACGTACATCTTGTACACGTGGTAGGTCGGCGTCAGGACCATCTTCGGCCCCTCGGTCATGATCATCGCCTGCAGCACGTTCACCATCTGGGCGATGTTCGTCATGCGGACGCGGTCGGCATGGCGGGCGAAGATGTTGAGGTTCATCGCCGCCGCGATGCCGTCGCGCAGCGAGCTGTCCTGGATCAGGAACAGCGATTCCGTGCCGGCGCGCGGCTTCAGCCAGACGCCCCACTCGTCGACCACCAGCGCGACGTGCTTCTTGGGATCATATTTGTCCATGATGGCCGAATGCTTGGTGACGGTGCGGTCCATCCACTGCGTCTGCATCAGGACGTTGGCATATTCCTTCTCGCCGAAGCCGGTCCCCGGCTCGTTGAACGGCAGCGACCCCCAGGTGTACTGGTGCAGCGAGATGCCGTCGATGTCCCAGTAGATCGGGCTGCGGGCCTTCCACGCCTTCATGACGACTTCGGTGTAGGACGCATCCGAACTGTTCGGCCCGGCGGCGATGCGCTTCATGCCGTTGGGGTTGCTGGGCAGCGAATCCATCGGCTTGCCCGACATCAGATCCTTGGCGATCACCGAGTAATCGATCTTCGGCGGCGCCTGATCCGGGTTCTGGTTGTGAACGAAATGCGCGAAGGTCTTCATCTTCGTCACATATTCTTCGCCGGTGTAGGGGCCACCGCAGCCCCACATCTCGTTGCCGAGGCCGAGATACTTCACCTTGTAGGGCGCCTTGTGACCGTTGGCGGCGCGCTCGGCGGCGGCGGACGACGGCGCGACGGCGGTCATGTAGGCCAGCCAGTCGGACGCCTCCTGCACCGTGCCGGAGCCGACGTTGACGGAGATGTACGCCTCGGAACCGATCTGCGCGGCGAAATCCATGAACTCGTCGGTGCCGAACGTGTTCGGCTCGATCGCGCCGGCCCAGTTGGTGTTCACCGTCGTCACGCGCTTGGCCGCCGGGCCGATGCCGTCGCGCCAGTGATATTCATCGGCGAAGCAGCCGCCCGGCCAGCGGACGACGGGCACCTTGATCGCCTTCAGCGCCGCCACGACATCGCTGCGGATGCCGCGCACGTTGGGGATGCGCGATCCCTTGCCGACCCAGACGCCGTCGTAGATGCCGAGGCCGAGATGCTCGGCGAACTGGCCGAAGATGTCGCGGTTGATGACGGCGCCGGGCTTGTCCGCCTGCACGACGAGACCGCCGGGTGCGGTTGCCGGGGCCACGGGCGTTGCCGCCTGGGCGCGAACCGACACCGGCATGGCGACAGCCATGATCGCGGCCAGCCCCCCGAAGACAACCGAGCGGCGACGAGACGTGTCGAGCATGTAGACTCCCTCCTGCGGTTTCACGGGCTTGTGGCGTTTCGTGCCATCGCGCGTTTGAAATCCGAACACCGGACGCATTGCATATTACTCCGGGCAGTGAAAGCGGCCGCGGGCCCGATCGCACCGACGTGCCCGGCGCGGGGTCGCCGACCGTGGCGCGGGAGGCGTGGCCTCGCTACCCGGCGACGGCCGTCGTCGAAGGCTCATCGCGCCGCACCGGGCACCAGCTTGCGCATCGTCATCCAGCCATGAAAACTGGCGAGCCAGTCCCCGGTGGTGGTGCCGGGCCGGCCCATGCCGAAGCCGTGCCCGCCGGTCTCGTAGAGATGGAACTCGACCGGCCGCTTCGCCTTGCGCCACGCGTCGATCAGGCCGAAGCCCTTGCCGGCGAACAGCGGGTCGTCCAGCGCGATCGCGCCGAACAACGGCGGCGCGTCGGCCGGCACCGCCACCGCTTCCAGCGGTGGATAGATCGCGGCGACGAAATCCGGACGGTCCGTGATCCCCGCGTCGGTCGCCACCCTGACGGTGGAGATCGCCCCGGCCGAAAAGCCCATGAGGCCGATGCGTCGGGGATCGACGCCCCACTCCCCCGCGCGGCGCCGCACCAACCGCACCGCATTGGCCGCATCGGCGACTGCAGGCGGATAGTCGAAGGTGACATAGGCGCTCTGGCTGGCCGGCGGCATGTTCGCCACCGCCTGCTTCGCCATGTCAGCGAGGCTGCCGGTGACGGGCATGACCCGGTATTTGAGCACGAACGCGCTGATGCCGCGCGCGGCCAGCCACCGCGCCTCCTGATAACCCTCGATATCGATCGCGAGGATGCGATAGCCGCCGCCGGGGGCGATGACGACCGCCGCGCCATTGGCCTTGCCGGGCGCGGGCAGCACCGGCGTCACCGTCGGCACGCTCACGTTCCGCAGCACCGTCAGCGGCCCCATCCGGTCCTCCGCCTCCGCCTGCGTGGCCGGGGGCGTGCCGGGTGCCGCGCCCGGATAGAGCCGGATCGGCGCGAGGGTGCGGACACCGTTCGCCGCCGGAACGTCCTGCGCAGCGGCCGCGACCGGCGCGAACGCCGCCGGCACCATGCACAAGGCGGCGGCGGGCATCAGCCGCGACATCAGGCCACGGGCCTGCCGGATCGAGAACAAGATACGGACCCTCCCCCTCACCGCCTCGCGCCGATACTGGCACCGCCGGTTTTAGTCTTAGTAGCGACAATGCAGTGGCCCCGTTTCAATTGCAACCGCGCCCCGCTATCTCCGGGGAAAAGGGCGGAGAGGCCGGAATGCACCCCAGATTGTCGATCAACAGCCTTTCGCTGGGCGAGGCCGGGCTTGCGAGCCATGTGGACACGACTGCCCGGCTCGGCGCGGCGGCGATCGGGCCGACGCTGGAGGAGGTCGTCGAATACGGGCCGGTCGCGGCGGCGCGACTGATCGACGACGCGGGGCTGGCCGTCGCCACGCTCACCCACCGCGCCTTCGGTTTCGCGACACCCGATATCGCGGCGGCGGCGCGCGCGCGTCTGGACGACACCATCGCCGTCGCCGGGGCGATCGGCGCGCGGACCATCACCATGACGACCGGCGGCCGCGAACAACTGGCGTGGCACGCCGCCGCCGCCCGCTTCGCCGAGGCGGTCGCCCCGTGCGCGGCGCACGCGCGCGATGCCGGCGTCCGCCTGTCGCTGGAGCCGACCTCGCACCTGTATGCCGACGTCTCGATCGCACATCGCCTGACGGAGACGGTGGCGTTGGCCCGCGCCGCCGGCATCGGCGTGGGGATTGACCTGTTCGCCTGCTGGACCGATGCCGACATCGAGGCGGCGATCGCCGACGCGGGCGAGGTGATCGCGCTGGTGCAGGTGAGCGACCATGTGCCGGGCGACCGCGCCCTGCCCTGCCGCGCGGTGCCGGGCGACGGCGCGATCCCGCTCGCCCGGCTGCTGCCGCTGATCGAGCGCGCGGGCTTTCGCGGCTTCTACGACATCGAGGTGATCGGTCCCCGGCTCTGGTCCGGCGACATCGACGCGGGGCTGCGGCGAGGGGCGGCGTGGCTGGCCGGCATCCTGCCCCCCGCCTGAACCAGCCGCCCCGCCGCGGCGCGCTACGCCTTCTTGCGGCCGATGCTGGCGATGTGGCGCTTCATGCCTTCCTGATAGTCCGGCGACAGCATCAGCGTGCTGTTGGCCATCCGCTCCACCGCGGCGGCCTGATCCGCCCCGAGATCGGCGGCGAGTTCGATGGTGAGCTTGGCGGCGCCCATCATCTCGCCGTTCTGCTGGGTGAGGTGGCGGCAGAAGGCCATCACGTCCGCCTCGAAGCTCTCGTCGGGATAGACCTTGTGGACGAGCCCCATCGTCAGCGCTTCCTGCGCGCTGGCCGGCAGGTTCGCCATGATGAGCAGCCGTGCCCAGTGCGCGCCGACGACGCGGGTCAGCCGGCTCACTCCGTTGGTGGCGGGCAGCACGCCGAACTTGGCCTCTGGAAAGGCATAGCCGGCCGAGGCGGCGGCGAGGCGGAAATCACACGACAGCGACATCTCCAGGCTGCCACCCACGCACATGCCCTGATGCGCCACGACGAACGGCTTCTCGATATGCTCCATCTCGTCCCAGATCTGGCGCATCCGGTTGGGCAGGCGGCGATGCATCTCGCGGATGCCGGAGCCGGTGGTGGGCAGCGCGCCGCCGCCCCCTTCCTTCAGATCCGCACCGGACGAGAAATACTTGCCCTTCGCCCGGATCAGCATGACCCGCAGCCTGGGCGTGTCGCGGAAGCGGTACACCGCCTCCTCCAGCCCGGCCATCAGGCTGGAACTGAGCGCATTGTACTTCTCGGGGCGGTTGAACGTCGCGATGAGGATGCCGTCCTCCTCGTCGACCAGAAGATGGGGGGCGTCGGTCATCGTGCTGTCCTCCTCGATCGCGTCTGTGCGCGCCGTGCGTGCGGCGGCCCCTCTGGAGCGCCGCACCGGCGTCGCCGTATAGGGCAATGGCGAAGTCCGGCGATAGGGGCGGCTGCCACGCGGGCCGGCACCGGGCATTGCCTCGTCGCCGTGACAATATATTGCCACGGCCTCGCCTGCCCGGTATCGACAAAAGTCGGACCAGACCCGACCTGCCTCCGTTCGCCCCCGGCAGCCTTGCCCGGGTCGGCCGGATACGGTGCGCGGGCGGCCCCTGGGTTTCCAGACCGGACATCATTCGCCACAGGAGCGTCGCATGAAGAAACTGACCGCATTGTTCGCCGGCATGGCCATCGCCCTGGCCGCCCCGACGATGGCGCTGGCCGCCGGCTACACCACCGCCGTTACGACGATCGGCACGCTGAAGGCCGATCCTGCCGCCCATGCGATCGTCGAGAAGCATCTGCCTGGCCTGCTCGACAACCCCCAGATGGACATGGCCGCCGGCATGACCTTCCGCGCGATCCAGCCGATGGCCGGCGACAAGGTGCCCGAGGAAGCGTTGAACAAGATCGACGCCGATCTGGCAAAGCTGCCCGCCAAGAAGTGATCCGGCACCGGGCGCCCGCCGGCCTGCAGGCCGGTGCGGCCCCGGGCGGGCCGTGTGCCCGTGATATCGGATGAAGGACCAGACTCCCATGCAGACCAACGGGGATCATCGATGACGCGACGTGAACTGTTCGGCATGGGGGCGGTCGGCGCCGTGGCGGTCGCCATCGGTGGCCGTATCGCGATGACGCGCAAGGCGCCCGAGACGGCGACCGCGACCTTCCCGATCCAGCATACCGACGCCGAGTGGCGCGCCATGCTGAAGCCGGCCAGCTACGACGTGCTGCGCAAGGGCGCGACCGAAGCGCCGTTCTCCAGCCCGCTGCTGGCGGAGCATCGCGCGGGCGGGTTCGCCTGCGCGGGCTGCGCCACGCCGCTGTTCGACTCGGCGACCAAGTTCGACAGCCACACCGGCTGGCCAAGCTTCTGGCAGTCTCTGCCGGACGCCACCGTGCGGAAGGAAGACCGTTCGATCGGCATGTCGCGGACGGAGATCGTCTGCGCGCAGTGTGGCGGCCATCTCGGCCACGTCTTCACCGACGGGCCGAAGCCGACGGGGCTGCGCTATTGCATGAACGGGGTGGCGCTGGCGTTCCGGCCGGCCGCCGCCTGACGCGACAGACAAGGGAACGGGCGATGACCGAATTCTTCAACGGCGTGATGCGTGCCATCAGCAGCCTGCTGGGCGTCGCGATGGTGCTGATGGGCGGGATCTGGATCCTGCAGGGCTTCAATATCGCCTTCCTCGACAGCTTCATGGCCGACGACAAGCAATGGGCACTGTGGGGCGCGTTGCTGGCGCTGGTCGGCGTAGGCCAGATCGTGTGGAGCAATACGCGCGAAAACTACTACCGGCGCCGATAGCCTCGCTGACGCCGGCCCCCCTGGCAACGGGGCGGCCGGCGCAACCGCGCCTCAGTGATCCTCCTCGTCGTCGGGCGGAACGCACAGGATCGTCCACGCCTCGAACAGCGCCGTGCGCGCCTGACGCACCGCGCGCGCTGCAGCCTTGTCGAAATCGTCGAGCGAATCGAGCAGTTCGGCCAGATCGTCGTTCACGGCGTGGGTCCGCCGGCGAAGGGTGAGCCGGCTGGAGTCTGGATCGGGCATTGGCGCACTCCACGGGTGTTGTCGGGCACCGGCCATCGACGCGGTGTCTCGCCTTTCTGGTTAGCCGTTCTCCCGGCCAGGAAACAAGCGGCGGGTGCCGCGAACCGCGAAGCCCCTCCATTTTACGACGCGACCGCCCCGGCGCGGCCACCACGCGAGACCCCCGGGGCCGGCGGGGCTTGCGTTGCCCGGCCCCCGCCTGCATGAATGCGTCACGCGTGATGCAATAGACCGGCGGAAAGCCGGTGGCGCGCGGCGGGAGAGACGGTCTTGAGCTATCGGATGGAATTCCGCGCGCACTGGCGCCCGCTGCTGGCCGCCACCGTCGGCATGTCGCTCGGGCTGGCGCTCAACCATTATGTGATGAGCCTGTTCGCGCCGGCGATCATCGCCGAATTCGGCTGGTCCCGCGCGCAATATGCGCTGATCGGGATCGCGCCGTTCGTGACGATGTTCTTCATCCCGCTGGCCGGGCGCTTTACCGACCGGGTCGGGCCGCGCATCGCCGCCACGGTCGGCTTCGTCTCGCTGCCGCTGGGCTATCTGGCGCTCAGCTTCATGAACGGCAGTTTCTACCTGTTTCTGGCGATCCTGATCGTGAAGGCCACGTTCGGCACGCTGACCACCACGATGGTGTTCGCCCGTGTCGTGGTGGAACGATTCGACCGGGCGCGCGGGATCGGGCTGTCGATCGTCATGTCCGGCGCGCCGCTGGTGGCGGCGGTCGCGGTGCCGTTCGTCGCGGAGATCATCGCCGACTACGGGTGGCGCAATGGTTTTCGCGCACTGGGGCTGCTCTCGATCCTGGGCGGCGTCATCACGGTCATCCTGCTGGGCAGGGGCAAGGGGGCGGCACCCGTCGTGTCTGAACGTCATGTCGCCTATTCGCGCAACGATGTCGTGCAGCTGTTCCGCTCGCCGCTGTTCCTGCTCACGATCGGCGGCATGCTCCTCGTCAACGTGCCACAATTGCTGGTCGCTTCGCAGCTAAAGCTCGTGCTGGCGGAGAACGGGGCATCCGGGGCCGCTGCGACCGGGATCATCGCGCTTTATGCCGGCGGCGTGGCGGTGGGGCGGTTCATCAGCGGCCTCGCGCTGGACCGGATCGCAGTGCACAAGGTGGCGATCTTCGCGCTGGGGCTGCCCGCGCTGGGGCTGGCGGCGCTCGCCTCGCCGTTCGATGCGGTATGGCTGCTGGGCGGATCGGTGCTGCTGATGGCGCTGGCGCAAGGCGCGGAAGGCGACATCGGCGCCTACCTCGTCTCGCGCAAGTTCGCACTCAGGAACTACAGCCTGATCCTCAGCTTCCTCACCGTCTCGCTCACGCTCGGCGCGGCCACCGGACCGCTGATCCTGAGCTACACGCTGCGCCTTGCCGACCGCTACGACAGTTTCCTGCTGATCAGCGCCGGGGCCACGCTGGTCGGCGCGGTCCTGTTCTACCTGACCGGCAAGCATCCGGGCGAGCGTGAGGTAGCACCCGCGCTCGGTCGCCCCGCGCTCGCCTGACGGGTCAGCGGCGGCCGGGACTGGCCGGCGCGCCGCGCTGCGCGATCGCCTGCGCCGCCAGGAAGCCGCCGTCGACGGGCAGCACCACGCCGTTCCCGTAGGATGCGGCATCGCTGTTGAGGAACACCAGCGGCACCGCCTGTTCCGCCGCATCGGAGCGCCGCCCGATCGGTTGCGCCATCACGTCGATGAGTTCGCTCGGCGTCACGCGCTCGATCTCGTCCAGCATCGGCGTCTGCACCGCGCCCGGGCTGGTGCAGTTCACCCGGATGCCCTGCTTTATCAGCGTCGAAGAAAGCGACAGCGTCCAGACGATGATCGCTTCCTTGGAAAAGCTGTAGGCGGCCGGCACGTCGTCGCCGTTCGCCCCGAACCACGCCGCCGCCGTATCGAACGAGTCCGTGCCGATCAGGTCGAGCAGGCGCGGTACGTTGCGGCTCCACCCGGCGCCTCCGTTCGACGCCACGTTCGCGATCGCGCCGCCCGACCCCATGCGCGGCACCAACAGCTCCGTCAGGTGCCGCGTCCCGATGAAGTTGACCTTCATCACGTCGAGCGGCGGTGGCCCGGGCGGGATGCCCGCACAGTTGAACAGCGCATCCACCCGCCCCTCGACCGCCTCGGCCGCCGCCTCGATCGACGCCACGTCGCGCAGATCGAGCGGGGTGAAGCCGTCCAGCGGCAGGTCGTTGGGCCGCAGGTCCAGCCCGTGCACCCGCGCGCCCAGATCGAGCAGCAACCGCGCGGTCGCCTGCCCGATCCCCGAATAGCAGCCGGTCACGACGACGCGCTTGCCCGCGTAGCTCAGCGTCTCGCCCGTCATCGTACCGTCCCTTCGCTTACAGGCGCGCGATCACTTCCTCGCCGAACCACTGGACGTTCTCGATGAAGCCCTGACGGCTCGGATGCGCCGGCTCGACCATCGCCCAGGTCACGCCCACGGCGGCCAGTTCGTTCAGCGCCTCGATATACTGGTCGGCGCTGTCGCGGGTCTTGTAGTCCGGCTTCTTGCGCGGGCCGATGGCGATGTCGAAATGCCCGGTCTTGTCCTGCGCCGCACGCATCTCGTGCAGTTCCTTGATCTTCTCGCCGAGCTGCTCGACCGACTGGATGCCCGAATCTTGGTTGGACTGGCTCATCGTCGGCGCGGCGAAGAACGGGCACCAGCCGTCGCCCCAGCGTGCCGCGCGCTCCACCGCCTTGCCGCTGCCGCCGCCGATCCAGATCAGCGGCGGGGTTTCCGGCGCCGGGCGCGGCTCGTTGCCGGCCGCGTTGAAGTTGCGGCCCTGCTTCACGACCGGGCCGCCGGCCCATGCCATGCGCATCACCTCCAGCGCCTCGTCGAACAGCGCGCCGCGCTTGGTGAAATCGACGCCGAGCGCCTCGAACTCACCCTTCTGGTAGCCGCCGCCCGCGCCCAGGATCAGCCGCCCGCCGGACAGCACCTGCAGCGTCGCCGCCGCCTTGGCCGTGAGGAACGGATTGCGATACGGCAGGACGAGGATGTTGGTGTGGAACATCAGCTTCGTGGTCGCCGCGGCGACGAAGGCGAAGGCGGTGAACGGGTCGAGCGCGTCATGTCCGTTGGCGTGCAGCCAAGCCGCCGAAGGAGCCGGATGATCGGTGAGGAAGCAGGCATCCATGTTGGCGGATTCCATAGCGACCGCCATTTCCTTCACCGCCGCCGCCGTCTGAAACTCGCCGGGCGTGATGTCGCCAAGCGGGATCTGCACTGTAAACTTCATCGACCGACTCCCAGACCTCGCCGGCGAAGCGCCGGACTGACTCTCCAATTCGCCTGCCCCGCTGAACGGATTGCAATGGACGGCGACTATTTCAACCATCGCCCGCTAACCCGGCGCCACCGCGATGGCAAGGCGCGGGCGGGCCGAAGCCGGCAGCGGCTAAAGCCCCCGCCCCTCCCGCTCGCGCCAGCGCGCGATCGCGGCGGCGACGCGCGCCGCCGCCGCATCCACGGTCATGTCGCGCAGTTCGGCGCTGAACACCTCGATCTCGGCGGTCAGCGCCGGGTTGTTCAGGCGCGCCGCCGCACAGATCGGGCCGAGTGGAAGTTGCCCCTCGCCGGGCAGATCGCGCCCCGTCATCGGCACATAGGGCGTCCCCGGCGGCGGCGGCGTCCGGTCGCAGATTTGCAGGCTGCCGATCGCACCGGGGGGCAACGCCGCCACGTCGGCGAGCGTCCCGCCGGAGCGCGCGAGATGCCAGGTATCGAGCAGGATCGAGCAATTGGCCGCCCCGGACGCCTGCGCGACGGCGTGGGCCGCCGTGATATCCGGCATGGCGGTGCCGGGAATGAATTCCAGGATCAAGGCGATCCCGCGCGCGCGGGCGCGTTCGGCGACCGCGCCGATGGCCTCGGCGATCGCCGCCAGCGGCGCCGGCTGGCCACCGTACAGCGCCACGTTGACGATCGGCGCGCCCACCGCCTCCGCGACGCGGAAACAGGCGTCCGCATCGGGCCGCGCGACCACCTGCCCGCCCAGATCGACCGTGGCGGGCATGCCCGGCAGGCCGGCGGTGAGCGCGTCGATCACGCGCACGCGCACGCCCGCATCGGCCAGCCTGCGTCGTAACGCCGCCTCGCTCATCTCCGCATCGAGCGTGGCCTGCACCATGTCCGGCCGGATCGACAGCGTGGGGAAGCCGTGGCGACCCGCCGCCTCGATCAGATCGGGCAGGTCCGCCTTTTCGAGCGTGCCCCAGCACAGGCCGATTTCCAGCGCGTTCATCTCAGCGGCTCGCCATCGTCGGGTGCCCGTCAGGCTTCGTTGGTGAAGATGATGGTGCCGGCCGCGCTGAACATGCTGCCGATGCCGTGGCACACCGAAACCTTCGCCCCCTCGATCTGCGCGGCGGCGATGCCACGCATCTGCCGCACGCTCTCCTGCAGGGCGAACATGCCGTACATGCCCGAATGCTGGTAGGAGAGGCCGCCGCCGCTGGTGTTGACCGGCAGCCGGCCGCCCGGCGCGGTGTGGCGTTCGCGATAGAGGTACTTCGCCTCGCCGCGCCCGCAGAACCCCAGATCCTCCAGCGCATAGAAGGGGACGTGCGCGAACGGATCGTAGAGCATCACATGGTCGACATCGGCGTGGGTGATGCCGGCCGAGGCGAACGCCGCCTCGCCCGACAGCCGGAACGCGCCCGACGTCGACATGTCGGCCATCATGCTGACGATCGAATGCTCGATGCCCTCGCCGGTGCCCATGATGTAGACCGGCTTCGTCGGAAAGTCCTTCGCCCGGTCGGCGCTGGTCAGGATGAGCGCGCCGCCGCCATCGGTGACGAGGCAGCACAGCAGCTTGCGGAACGGATAGGCGATCATCGAGGAGGACAGCACCTGATCCACCGTGATCGGATCACGGGCGAAGGCACGCGGGTTCTTCGCCGCCCATTCGCGCTGGATCACCGCCAGCAGCGCCAGATCCTCCTCGGTGGTGTCCGTCTCCTTCATGAAGCGCAGCGCCGGCAGCGTCACCTGCGTGACCGGCGCACCGAGGCCGTAGGGCGACTCGAACTGCCCGAACAGCGTGCCCGGATTGGGCGCGTAGCGCGCGGGCGCCACCTGCGACCGGCCCGACTCACCGTGGGTGATGAGCACGGTGGTGCAATAGCCCGCCGCGATCGCCGCCGCCGCGTGGCGCACATGCACCATGTACGAGCAGCCGCCGACATTGGTGCTGTCGATCCATTTCGGCTTGATGCCGAGCATCGTGGAAACGGTCCAAGGATGCTCGCCGGCCGTCGCGATGCCGTCGATGTCCTGCGGGGTCAGCCCGGCATCGGCCATCGCGTTGAGCGCGGCATCCAGGTTGAGGCCGAGGTTGGACAGTTCGGGCACCGCGCCCATCCGCGTGGTCTCGGCGGCGCCGACGACGGCGATCGATTTCGATTTCATGGCTCAGCCCTCCACCGGCCGGAAGAAGGGCAGCGTGATGTCGTCGTTCTGCGGCTCGAACCGCACCTCCAGCGGCATGTCGAGCACCAGCGCCTCGGGCGTCTGCGGGCAGTCGACGATGTTGGTCATCATGCGCGGCCCCTCCGCGAGCGTCACTACCGCGATCGAGTGCGGCTCCTTGCCCATGTCGGGGCGCGGGCGATGGTTGATGACGTAGGAATAGAGCGTGGCGCGGCCGCTGGCGACGACCACCTCGACGTCCCGGCTCACGCACTGCGGGCAGAACGGGCGCGGCGGGAAATAGGTGTGGGTGCAAGCCCGGCAGCGTTGCAGGCGCAGCTCGCCCGCCTTGCAGCCATCCCAGAAATGCCGCGTCTCCGGTGTCGGCTGTGGCAACGCTCTCTGCATCCGGTCCCCTCCCCTTCCAGTACCGGCCCCGCGCCGCCGGGGATCGGCGATCTTCGCCGTCGCCCCGCGGGCCACGCGGATGATCCGCAATGCATCCATCGCATTGCGTCCCCGCTACCGCATCGACAGCATCGCGACAATCGCCATAAGCCGCCGCCCGGGGGACCGGCCGCCGGCGCGTTCCGCATTGCATTTCGGCCTGTCCGGGAATAGTATGCTACGTAACCGTGCGTCCCGATTTGCGATGAGCGTGAGGCGCTGGCGATGAGATGGATCGGCCCGGCGCCCGCGCGGTGACGACCTGGGCGAAGTTGAGGAGAGTCCGCCGTTATGCCCTTCCTGAAGAACACCTGGTATGTCGCCGCCAACGCCTACGAGCTGGACGAGGCGATGGTCAGCCGCAAGATCTGCGACGAGCAGATCGTGATGTTCCGCACCTCGACCGGCGCGGTCGCCGCGATCCACGATCGTTGCCCGCACCGCTTCGTGCCGCTCTCGATGGGCAAGCGCGTGGGTGACTCGCTGCAGTGCGGCTACCACGGCCTGCGCTTCGACGGCACCGGCGCCTGCGTGGAAGCCCCGAACGACGACGAGACCCAGCGCGCGCGCACCTGCGTGAAGGCGTATGTCGCGGTCGAGCGCTATTCGGTGATCTGGTTGTGGTTGGGCGATGCGGCGCTGGCCGACCCCGACCTGATCCCGGATTTCGGCTTCATGAGCGACAGCCAGTTCACGCTCGCGCAGGGCTATACCTACATCAAGGGCAACTATCAGCTCATCGCCGACAACCTGCTGGATCTCAGCCACATCCACTATCTGCACCCGGGCATCCATGAAGGGTCCAACTTCGCGGACTTCACCAACAAGGTGGAACGCGACGGCGACAACGTTTTCTCGATGCTGTGGCGCCACCACTATCACCTCGCCGCCGCGCAGCGTCCGTTCCACGGCCGCGAGAACGAGGATGTCGAGGGCCAGGGCCATGCGCGCTGGACCGTGCCGGGCGTGCTGTTCGTCGACACCGCCTTCTGGGATCACGGCAAGGACATCACCGAGGCGTACCGCACGCCCAACGCGCACCTCATCACGCCGGAAACCGAGTTCACCAGCCATTATTTCTGGGCGGCGGGCCGCAACGTGCTGCTCGACAACGAGGCGATCACCGCACAGACGGCCGCCACGATGAAGAACGTGTTCGAGACGCAGGACGGCCCGATGATCGAGGCGCAGCAGCGCGACATGGGCGAGTCCACCAACTTCCTCGATCACAAGCCGATCATCCTGAAGGCGGACGCGGCGGGCGTGCTGGCGCGCCGCGTGCTCAAGCAGCGGATCAAGGCCGAGCAGACCCTGACCGGCGCCGAGGCGCAGGCGGCGGAATAGTACCGCGCCCGGCCGGTGCCCGGCGGGCATCGGCCGGCACCCGCCGCGTTCGATCCGTCAGGGCCGGACGCACGCGGGTGGAGCCGCCCCCGGGTGCGCCAAGGGCAAGGCCCACGCTCCGGGCGAACACGAAGCCCGGCGCCGGAGGATGCCATGATCGACGACGCCCTTGAGAAGAAGCTGCGCGAACTCGTCGACCGGCAGGAGATCTGGGAAGTCCTGCTGCGCTACGGGCGCGGCGTCGACCGTCTCGACCGCGAGCTCCTGCGCTCCTGTTATCACGATGATGCGATCGACGACCATCATGTGTTCGCCGGCTCCCCCGACGGCTTCATCGACTGGGCCTTCGAGGATGCCCGCGCCACCACCGTCAGCTATCACCACGGGGTGAACAACCACAGCTGCGAACTCGATGGCGACGACGCGCACACCGAAACCTATTACACCTATATCGGCCGCAACAAGCAGCCGCCTCACCTGCTGTCGATCGGCCGCTACCTCGATCATTTCCAGCGGCGCGACGGCGTGTGGAAGATCGCGAACCGGGTCTGCGTGATCGAGGAGCTGTTCGAGCTGACCGCGTATCCGTATCCGGTCGGCGAGGGCCGCGAGTATGCCGAGGGGGCACGCGCCCCGGCGACCCGCGACCGCAACGACCCCAGCTATCAGCGGCCGATCAGGCCGCGCCGGCCGATCGACAGCCCGCGCTAGCGGCGATCATTCCGGTTCGCCGTGCGCGTCCGGATAGGCCCCCAGCGTGAAGAACAGCCCCGCCGCGATCAGGCAGAGCGGCACATAGGCCCACAGCACGGGCATGTACGAACCAGTGGTGTCGTACACTGCGCTGACCAGCAGCGGGCCAACGCCCGTCGCCAGCGCCAGCAGCCCCGAGATCGTCCCGAACAGGACGCCGAAGCTGCGCATGCCGAAATGCCGGGTGGCCAGATAGGCGACCGCATCGAGCTCCGAGCCGAGGCACAGACCGAGAATGATCGCGGCGACGAACGACACCGGGGCGCTGCCGGGCGCCATCAGTAGCAGCGCGCACGACGCGATCGGCAGCAGCACGCTCACCCCGGCGATGATGTTGCCGTTCAGCCGGTCGAGCAGCAGGCCCGCGGTGATCCGCCCGACGATCGAACTGATGCCGATGGTGCCGGCGATCGCGGCGGCATTGTCGCGCGTCAGGCCGGTGAACGACAGGATCGGCACCATGTTGACCGTGAACGACACCGCCACCAGTGCGATCAGGAATGCGCCGGCCGCCAGCTTGTAGAAACGCGGGGAGCGGAACCCCTCGCGCGCCGACATGCCGGTGAGTGCGGCCGGAACCGCCACCGTCTCGGCCCGCGACACGCGGTGGCGGTCCTTGGCGCTGCTGAAGAAGAAGAACAGGAGCGGCAGCACGAGCACCGCCCAGAATCCTGCCAGCCCGAGATAGGCCGTGCGCCAGCCATAATCCTTGATGAGCAGGTTGCAGATCAGCGGCGTCAGCGACGACCCCAGCCCCGTGCCGCACAGCATCAGCGACAAGGCGAGGCCGCGCCCGCGTGCGAACAGGCTGGAGACGGCGGCCGTCCACACCGTCGGCTTGATGCCGGTGGTGGTGCAGGCGAGCAGCAGCCACAGCGCCCACCAGTTCCAGATCGACGATCCGACGGTGGAGAGCAAAGCGAACACGATGCAGAAGGCGGTGCAGCACCACAGGCCGATCCGGCGCGGCCCGAGCCGATCGATCGCCAGCCCGACGAACGGCGCGGTGAGCACGCCGACCACCGCCGAGATCGTCAGCCCGGCGGAAATCGCCGTCCGGCTCCAGCCGAATTCCTGCTCGAGCGGGGCCATGAACAGCCCGGTCGAATAGACGTGGGTGGTGGCCAGCGCCATGCCCATCGCACCGGCCAGCACGACCGGCCAGCCCTTGCGCCACTCCGCCGCAGCGTCTCCGTCAAGCCGTGCCGCCACGCCGTATCCTTTCATCCACCGCCGAGCGCGGGACCTAACGCGTGCCGCGCTCCGCTGCGGAAAGCGGCGGGATCAGTGCCACCAGAACCACGCTCGCCAGCGCCATGGGCACGATCGCGAGCAGGAAATAATCGTAGGAGCCGAAGCGGTCGAACAGTCCGCCGGCCAGCAACGGCCCCACGCTGGCGCTCACCGCGATGAACGAGGCGCCGGTCGCGTAGATCGAGGCGAACATCGAATGGGGGAAACGACGCGAGATGATGTAGGCGATCACGTCCGTCTCGGCACCGTTGGCTAGGCCGAAGATCGCGGCGGCAGTCAGCGCCACGGCCAGATTGTTGTCGGCGCGCCACAGCAAGAGCGCCACCAGCAACGGCAGGGCGAACACGCAGATGCTGATGACCCGGGTGGACATCCGGTCCAGCATCAGGCCGATCGAGAGCCGGCCGATGATCGCGGAAATCCCGGTGACGCTGATGACGCCGGCGGCGACCCCGAGGCCCAGCCCCTTCTGCCGCAGCAACGGCACGAGGTGGATCGAGGTGCCGTAGGAGATGCAGGCGAACAGGCTGCCCGCCACCATGAGGCAGATGAACGTCCGCGTGGCGAACGCCTTGCGGTACGCGCCCTTCTCGACGGTGCGCGCCGGATCGGCCGACGCGGCCGCGCCGGCGCCCGGCGCGTCGCTCTCGGTGCGGTCGCGGAAGAACAGCAGCGCCAGGATCAACATCGGCACCGCCCAGGTGAGGGCCAGCGCGGCGAAGGCCAGCCGCCAGCCGAACGCGCCGATATAGACCGTGGCGAGCGGCGGCCAGATCGTCTGCGAGACGCCGATGCCGGCCAGCGCGACCGCGAGCGCCAACCCGCGCGAGGCCTGGAAGCGACCGACCACCGGCGTGATCCATACCGGGGTGGAAACGCAGCAGGTGAACAGCGCGAACGCGAAGGCTAGCGCCCACCACTGCCAGATCGGGCCGTTGACCAGCCCCAACGCGGCAAGACACAGGGCGAACGGCACGATCCCGAACAGGGCGACCTTGCGCGCCCCGAACGCGTCGACGCATCGCCCGGCGATCGGCGCGCCGACCAGACCCGTGACCATCATCACGGTGAAGGCCGACGAGAACTCCACCCGGCTCCAGCCGAAGGCCGCCGTCATCGGCTCCATGAAGATACCGCTGGAGTAAGCGAACAGCGAGACACCGGCGATCCCGAACATGGCGGTAAGGGGCAGCGGCCACATCGCCGCCCACTCCTGCTTCGCCGAACGCATACCCATGAACTCTCCTGACTTCGCGCTGCGACGCGACCGTGTTTGGGGCTGTATCCCGATTAATGCCCGTCGGCGCTAGCATTTTCGCCCGCGCCGGCCTCTCCCTCTGGACGAACCCCGCCAAGTTGTTCATTCAGCAGCCACCCCGCGCGGTGCGCCGGGATCTCGAACGCCCGACACGCGGCGGAGAACCTTGGGAGAGGTCGCCTTGGATCACCTGACAGGTCTTGCCCTGCTCGACGCGCTCGATGAGATCAGGCTGCTCAAGGCACGCCGCGATCGCGCCGCCGACACCAAGGACTGGGCACTCTACGAGTCCCTTCACGCCCCCGATCACCGCTCGCTCAACGGCGATTATCCGCCGTGGACCACCGCGGCGGAGATGATCGCCAACGTCAGCCGGATCATGGCGAACATGCACACGATGCATCATTCGCACACGCCCGAGATCAGCTTCGACTCCCCCACCCGTGCCAGCGGCATCTGGGCCATGAAGGGGCTGTCGGTATGGCGGCAGGGCGAGGACGAACACTGGTTCGTCGGCTTCGGCCATTATTTCGAGACGTACGAGAAGCGCGAGGGGCGCTGGGTCTTCACCAGCCGCCGGCTCACCTACATCCATACCCGGCAGTCGCCCGGCGCCATCTTCCCGCCGCCTCCGCCCGATCTCGCCGACGCGGCCTGACCGGGCGGGCGAACCCCACGACGACAGACAGGACAGACCCATGGACGGCATGACGGACCTCGAACGGCTGCTCGCACTGGAGGAGATCAAGCTGCTGAAGGCGCGGCGCGATCGTGCGGTCGATACCAAGGACTGGGACACGTATCTCGCCCTCCACGCGCCCGATCACGAATCGCACAACGACGGCTTCGACCATTGGAAGACCGCGGAGGAGATGATCACCAACGTGCGCCGGCTGCTGGATGAGACGCGGATCTCGGTCCACCACTCACACACGCCCGAGATCACCTTCGAGTCCCCTACCAGCGCCAAGGGCATCTGGGCGATGGAGGACAATATCTTCTGGAAGCAGGGTGACGAGGAGCATTGGCTCAACGGCTTCGGCTTCTACCCCGAAAGCTACGAGAAGCGGGACGGGACATGGGTGTTCACCCGCCGCCAGCTCAAGCGCACCCACGTCCGCCTGTCCCCCGGCGCCAACGCCCGCACCTGAGCGGGACGACGGGTTGATACGCCGGTCATCTGCGACGATGACCGGGAGTGCAGGCCTGTCGCGATCACGTCGTAGCGGCGCGACCGGGCACCGCGCCGCTCGTCCGGTCGGTATTTTCGAGCGGCGAAGAATGGGCCGCCGATCCTGATATCCCGTACGCGACCAAGGCGCGCCGGCCGTATCTGACGCGTCGTGCCTTGCGTCGCCCGATACTCGCGCGGTTCGAAACAGGGATACCCCAGCGTCGCCCTACGGACCATCGTCCTAGCCCGTGCGAGACGGTCCGTTCCGTCGACGCGTGTCTGCCACATGCGGCCGGGCCAGCAAGAAAAAGACTTCGGAGGAAGGTTCACCCCTCCTCCGAAGTCTCATTCAGTTAAACGGCACGGCGGCGATCCGCCGCGCGTGCCGTCCGTTTTCGCTCACTCGGCCGGCGAAAGCTCCGGCTCTGCCTTTTCGGCCGGGACCTTGGGTCCGGGACCGAAGCCGATGTCGCGGATCGGCGCCTCGAAACCGCAATTCACGATCGCCTGCCCCTTGGCGAGCACCTGCGGGTCCAGCTCCGCCAGATAGCCGTCGATGAGGCGCTGGTAGTTGCTGATCATGCCCTCGACCTGGTTGGACAGACGCATGTGATCGAATCCGCCGGCGTGCAGGCCGAGCTGCTGCAACGGCAGGTTGTCGTAATCCTGCCGCGGAATCTCCGGGAAGTCCGGGCTTTCATGCGGCAGCACGATCGGCCGCACCGGCGCGCGATTCTCGTCGTCCGGCAGGAATGCCAGCGAGAAGATCTCGAAGATGCAGGTTTCCGGCGTCAGCGGCCGGATGCGATAGGACGACATCGCGCCGAACATCGGCAGCAGGAAGTAGTGCGGGAACATATATTCCACGGCGTGGAATTCGTGCGACACCGCCAGTTCGTTCAGGTCCGGCACCGGCAGGCCGCGCGCTTGGCCCTGCGTGGTGATCTCCTCGCGCAGCTTGGTATAGAAGGCGCCGGCCGCGCCCATCATGTCGTCCGGCAGCTCCATGTTGCGCAGGCTGTGGGCGATCTCGACCTCGCTGGAGTGGACCATGCCGGCCATGCCCGAGCTCAGCCGGTCGAGGAAGCGGATGGTCACGTCGACGAACTCGTCCGGCGTGGTCTTGTTCGTCGGCAGCATCACGCCTGCATCCGGGCCGTACGGGTTCATCTCCGGCGTGGAGAGCGCCTGCAGCTGCGGATGCGTCTTCATGGTGTGATAGCCTTCCATGAAGGCTTCCATCGCGAGCTTCCAGTTGGTCGGCAGCACGGTGGCGTACCACCATTCCATCTTGAGATCCTCGACGTTGCGCGCCGAAAGCCGCTCCGCGACCGGGCCGAGGCATTCGAGCAGCGGCGGTGCGTTATCGTCGAAGTTGATGAAGGCGCTGCCGCCCCACAGCTCCACCCGGCACGGCGCGAGATCGAGCTCGGCCTGCTCGATGACGGAGGGATCGAACACCTGCTTGGCGAACACGAAGGTGTTCTTGCCGTCCATGTTGAAGCGCCAGCCGTGGAACGGGCAGATCAGCCCCTTCACCTTGCAGTTGCCGTGCCCGCTCGCCAGCTGCACGCCGCGATGGCGGCAGGCGTTGTGGAACGCCTTGATCCCGGATTTCGTCCGGATCACGAGCACCGATTTGTCGAGGATGCGATATTCGGCATAATCGCCGACGTTCGGGATCTCTTCCAGCCGGCAGGCCATCTGCCAGACGTGCGGCCACAGCTTGTCCCGCTCCAGCTTGAAGAATTCCTCGTCGTAATAACGCTGCGACGGAATACGCTGGGGGTCCGTGACCCTCAGCGGCACCGCATCGAGATTGCCCGCTGCACCAGCCGTCATACAACTCTCCCACGCATCCTGCCTCGCGACGCGGCGGGGAGGATGGAAACGATTGACCATGGCGCGGACAGGCCGCCTTGGGGGACTCAGACCCGCGCCAAACCATTAATGCGTGTCGACACTAGCATTTCATACCGTCATGTCGAGGCATTCCCGCCCGCCACCGGCTTTTGGAATGCGATGCGCCTCGTTCATTGCGAAAAGCCGTGCTAAACGGAAGGCGGGCCACCATATCGCCCATAACGATCACCACGATAATCGCAGGGCCACCTCCCGGTCCGACGCGACGGCTGGAGGAGTTTCCGATGCAGTTGAGCCTGCCTGACGACAGCGTGCCGGTAAAGGAAATGTTCGAGCGCTTCTTCGCGACCGAATCGACCACGGCCCGCGTCCGAGCCGCCGAGCCGGTGGGGTTCGATCGGGCGCTCTGGAATGAACTCGTCGCCCTCGAGGCGCCGTTCATGCGGCTGTCCGCCGATGCCGGCGGCGGCGAGATGAGCCTGTTCGATGCGTGCCTGATGATGGAGCAGGCAGGTCGCCGTCTCGCCCCCGCCCCGCTTGCCGAATCGCTGGTGGCGCTGCGCGTGCTGGGCGAGGTGGGCGGCGACGTCGCCCGCGCGTGGATCGCCAAAGTGCGTGACGAGGGGGCCATCCTCACGCTCGCGCTGCGCAACGTGGCGGACGGCAAGCCGCAGCTCGTGCCCGGCGGCGCGGTCGCCAATGGCATCCTGACCTTCGACGGCACCGAACTGGCGATCGAGATCCCCGCTGCGGCCGACGCGCCGGAGACGCTGGGCGGCGCGGCGCTGGGCAACTTCACCCCCGGCAAGGGCGAGCGGCTCATACTGTCCGGCAATGCCGATACCGCCCGCATCTGGGCGGCGGGCATCGAGGAGTGGAAGCTGCTGACCGCCGCCGCGCTCGTCGGCCTGTCGCGCGAGGCGACCGAGATGGCCGCGGCCTATGCGTGCGAGCGGACCGCCTTCGGCACGCCGATCGGCGCCAACCAGGGCATCGCCCACCCGCTCGCCGTCGACGTGATCGATGCCGATGGCGCCTCGCTGCTGCTGTGGTGGACGCTGCGGGCGATCGCCGATGGCAAGGCGGATGCGGGCGCGCTCGTCTCCACCTGCTTCTGGTGGGCCAGCCGCACCGCGACGAACAGCGTGGCCCATGCGATCCACACCTTCGGCGGCTACGGCCTGAGTACCGAATACGACATCCAGCTCTATCATCGCCGCGCCAAGGCGTGGGCGCTGCCGCTGGGCGATCCCGCCGCCGAACTGGAGCGCGGCGGGCGGCGGCTGCTGCTGAACGAGGCGACGAGCCTTCCCGAACCCGGCGCGGTGGAGATCGACTTCGAGGCGCCGGACGCGGACAACACGCTCGCGGGCGAGGTGCGCGCGCTGTTCGACTCGATCCTCGATCCGAACCGGGCGGATCGCGGCGAGCAGAATTTCGAGTCGCACAACTGGGATGTCCACCGCGCGATGGGCAAGGCGGGTCTCCTCTATCCGGACTGGCCGGCCAAGTGGGGCGGCCGCGATGCGGACGTGAACAGCACCCGTGCTGCCAATGCGATCTGGATGGATGTCGGCTATGCCGGCCTGGCCCGCGGCGTCACCGGCATGGCCGGCGCGCTCGTCCAGAAGGTCGGCACGCCCGAGCTGCAGGAGGAAGTGCTGCCGGGCTTCGCGCGGGGCGATTTCGTCTCCTGCCTCGGCTTCACCGAGCCGTCGGGCGGATCGGACGTGTTCGCCGCCAAGACGCGCGCGGTGCGCGACGGTGACGAATGGGTCATCAACGGGCAGAAGATGTTCACCTCCGGCGCGGAGTTGTCCGACTATGTGCTGCTGCTGACGCGAACCGACCCCGACGTCGCCAAGCACAAGGGGCTGACGCTGTTCCTCGTGCCGCTGAAGGTGAAGGGGGTGGAGATCCACCCCGTCCACACCTTCATGGACGAGCGCACCAACGCCACCTTCTACGAGGACGTGCGGATCCCGGATCGCTACCGGCTGGGCGACGTCAACGGCGGCGTCAAGGTGATGGCGGCGGCGCTCTCGATGGAGCAGGGCGGCAGCTACTACTTCCACCAGCTGCGCGAGATGGTCGACGCGGTTGCCGAATGGGCGCGCGACGAGGATCGCGGCGGCACCCTGGTGATCGAGCATCCGGGCACGCTCGCCCGGCTGGCCAAGGTGCACACCCACGCCGCCATCAGCGAGGCGCTGTCGGCGCGGGCGCTGTGGACCCGGCTGGCGGGCGAACCGGACCTCGCCTACGGCCCGGCCTCCAAGGTGTTCACCACCGAGGCGTTCATCGTCGACTCGGCCGACCTGCTCGACCTGTCGTCGCCGGGATCGCTCGTGCGCGGCAAGAACGGGCTGGGCGTGGTGGAGATCGGCTACCGCCACTCCACCGCCACCTCGATCTATGGCGGCACCAGCGAGGTGTTGCGCAGCATGGTCGCGGAAAAGCGCCTCGGCCTGCCGCGCAGCCGCGCCTGACCCGATGCGCCGGCCGGGACAGCCCGGCCGGCGCATCGCCATTCAGACCGTACCTACCCCCGTCACCGGTGCGCCGACCGCGCGCGGCAGCCGCAGCGGCGGCGCGGTGAACAGGAAGCGCGACCGGCCGTTGGCACGCAGCCAGTCGGCGAGGTCGGACAGCAGGAACATCTCGCCCAGCGGGATGCCCAGCTTGAACAGGCACAAGTGGTGCAGCGGGATGTGCGTGCCGTGGCCGTGCGGCACATGGCTTGTCGGCAGCAGTTCCACCGCCTCGTTGTCCGAAGCGATCGCCACGATGCCGCTGTCGGTGATCCAGCGCTGCAATAGCGGATCGCCGCCATCCAGCCCCGAACAACGCTGCTGGTCGAACGGCGCCGCCGGATCGGCATAGCGCGCCAACAGCGCACGATCGAAACCGGTCCGCACGCACAGCGCATCGCCCTCCCCCACCTCCACCCGGTCCGCGTCGAGGATCCGCATCAGCCGGTCGTAGCCGACCGCGACGCGTTCCAGCCCGACATGGGCGAACAGGTCGATCATCACGCCGCGCGTCTGGAGGCCCGTCTCGGCGATCGTCTCGATGCCCAGCGCGTGCGCGCCATACGGCCCGTCCTTCGCGATTCCGCCGCGCAGGTGATCGACCGGGCCACGGATATGATCGTTGGCGCGGTAGCCGTTGTAATAGGTCGCCTCGCGCTCGCCGTCGCCATGGCCGTCGTACAGCGCGCCGATGTGGCACAGGCTGTCCCACTGGGTCGAGAATTGCAGGCTGATCGCGGCCTTGTCGTCGCACACCACATCGTCCTGCCCCGGCGCGACGCGGCCCATCGGATAGTTCATCGTCGGATCCTCGCCGCGTAGAAACCAGCCCAGTTCGGGCGGCTTGCGGCGCGGGTGCAGCTCCACGTTGGCCGGGCAGTCGAGCGGCAGCGACAGGCAGAAGGCGATCCCCTCGCGCACCTCGGCGGCGGCGGCACGACGATGCGCCGGGGTGATGAGATTCAACCGGCCGATCTGGTCGTCCGCGCCGAAGTCACCCCAGTTCGAGCCGTCCGGGCGAACCGCCCAGCGGTCCTGCGATCCGGTCGTCATGGTTTCGCTGCCGGTGCTGCCTTCGGTCATCCGCGCGTGTCCTTCGTCTGCAGTTCGATGAGCTGGCCCAGCATGAACGATCCGGCGACGATCACGTCCTGATGGACAAAGCCCTGGATCAGCCGGCCGCGCGCCGAGTCCGCTTCCTCCGGGCGGAAGATCCGCAGGTGCAGCCGCTCGCCCAGGCCGGCGGCGGCAAGCCTTTCCAAACGGGCGGCGACCGCCTCGACGGCATCGACCGAGGGGTAGCGCAACGCGAAGTGGGGGATACCGAACGGCCGCCCGTGCGCCTTGCCACGATAGGCCGACACGCCGTCACGCAACGACGCGTCGGCGGCGACGTGGTGCGCCAGCCGCGTCTCGATCGCCTCCTGCTCCGCCGTCATCGGCGACATGTAGAAGACGTTGCTCTCGCGATCGCGGTCGTCGGCATTGGGGTGGACGGCGAGGAACGTCTCGCCCCGGTCGCTGGCGAAGCCGGTGTCGGTGATCGTGCAGCCGAGCGCCTCCACCAGCGCGATCGCGACGTCGCGCTCGCCCGGGCGATACACCGTCTCCAGATGGTTCAGGAGCGTGCCCTTATAGGTTGCGATCGCGTCCATCGTTCGGGCCCTCCGCTGCCAGTCGCTCACGAACCCACGCCCCGGCGGCGGACAGCGCCTCGGCCGCCAGCGGCACCGCACCGGCCGCGCCGAGATAGCCGTGCAGCATTGCCGCATCGCACCGGGTCACGACCGGCACGCCGGCCGCATCGAGCCTGCGGGCGAAGGCAAGCCCCTCCTCGCGCAGCGGATCGAGCTCGGCCACCGCGATGAAGGCGGGCGGCAGGCCGGCGGCATCGGCCACGCGCAGCGGCGACAGCAGCGGATCGCCGCGATCCACGCCGGCGGGCGCGTAGAGATCCCAGAACCAGCGCATGTCGTTAGCCGACAGCAGCCAGTTGCGGTCGCCGATGTCGCGGTAGGAGGCGGTGTCCATCGCATGATCGGTGACGGGGTAGGCCAGCGCCAGCCCCGCGACCGCCGGCCCGCCCGCATCGCGCGCCCGGATGGCGCAGGCCGCCGCCAGATTGCCGCCCGCGCTCTCGCCGAACAGCACCAGCGGCCCCGGCCGGTTCGCGGCCGCCCATTCGAGCGCGGCGAAACAGTCGTCGAGCGGCTGCGGATAAGGATGCTCTGGCGCCAGCCGGTAATCGACGCTGACGATCTCGCATCCGGCAGCGCCGGCCAGCCGGCGGCAGGTGGCATCGGCGAAGGCGAGATCGCCGATCACCCAGCCGCCCGAATGCAAATAGACGACGGTGCCCGCAGATGCCCCCTTCGGCACGTAACGGCGGATCGGGATCGCGCCATGCGGGCCGTCGATCGATTCGTCCGCCACCTCGGCCAGATCGGGCAGGTTGGCGGGCGGCGGCGCGGCGGCCAGCCCCGCCGCCAGCATCGCGCGCGCCTCCGGCGGCGTCACCTGATGGAAGTAAGGCCGGCCGGCGGCGGCGAAGGCATCGATGATCGCCTGATAATAAGGGTGCGGCGTCATGCGCCGGCCGCCTGTTCGGCGCGGCGGCGGTTGCGCTGGGTGATGACGTCCGGCAGGCCGGTGCAGGCGGTGGTGCCGCCATCGGCGGTGACGATCGAGCCGGTCATGAACGATGCCTCGTCGGAGGCGAGGAAGGCGACGACGTTGGCCATCTCCTCCGGCGTGCCGAGCCGGCCGAGCGGCACGGCATCGATCCAGCTCTGCTGATCCGCCGCCGAGCCGAACGAGCCGACCCCCATCGCCGTGCGGGCGATCGCCCCCGGGCACAGCGCGTTGACGCGGATGCCGTCGCGCGCGCAATCGAGCGCGAGCGAACGGGTATAATTGACCGCCGCCGCCTTGGAGGCGTTGTACACGCCCATGCCATGGTCGGCCCCCAGCCCGGATACCGAGGCGACGTTGACGATCGCACCGCCGCCGCCCTCGCGCATCGCCGGGATGGCGGCGCGGCAGGCGTAGAAGATCGACGACACGTTGACCGCCATCACCTTGTCCCACACCGCGTCGGCCATGTCGGGGGTTTCGTCGAGCGCGCCGATGCCGGCGTTGTTGACGAGGATGTCGAGCCGGCCGAACCGCTCGACCGCCGCCGCCACCATCGCCGCGCAGGCGGCCGCATCGGTCACGTCGGTCCGGTGGAACGCCAGTCGCTCGTCCGCCACGGCCGGCGGATTGAGGTCGGTCACCAGCACGCGCGCGCCCTCCGCCGCCAGCCGCGACGCGATCGCCGCGCCGATGCCCGATGTTCCCCCGGTGACGATCGCCACCTTGCCGTCGAACCGTCCAGCCATGTCTTCCTCTCCCCTTCGCCTCAGGCGATACTCAACCGTTCGAACGCGGCACGCAGGTCGTCCGGTATCGGCACCGGCCCCGTCTCGTCCGCCACCACCATCACCGCCTGCGCGAAGATCGCCGGGGTGCCGTTCTGCCGGGCACACTGCCCGATCGTGAAGGACGTGCGCCCGATCGCGAGGATGCCGCTGCCGATCTCGACCGGATCGGGATGGTGCATCTCCGCGACATATTCGATCGTGAGCGAGGCGACCATCGTGCGCAGCCGCCCCATCATCGCGGGCAGCCCGGCGGCGCGGTTGAACAGCACGCGCCCCTCCTGCAGGATCACGGTGGCGGCGGCGTTGTTCACATGGCCCTGCGTGTCCAGATCGTCGAACCGGGTGGGGATCTCGACCACGACGGGGAGGGGCGCGGCAGCCAGCCGCTGCCGGTCGATCCGGGCCATCACAGGGTTCCTTCGCATGAATGCGTCGTTCGCCGGCGCGTCGCTTGACCGGCGGGGCGATCGACCGATAGCGTTTCCAAAACAGGGCGCCACGGCGCGGGAGGAGAGCGATGGACGACAGGCGACCCGCAGGCGCGCGCGTGACGCTCGACATGATCGGTTCGACCAGCGGCGACCAGCCCGTCGCCTGGGACGAGCGCGCGACGATGCTCTACGCGCTGGGCGTGGGCGCCGGGCTGGACGCACCGGCCGAAGACCTCGCGCTCACCACGGAGAACAGCGAGGGCGTCGCGTTGCAGGCGCTGCCGAGCTTTCTCACGATCGTCACGGTCGGCCACAAACCGCCAGCGCTGGAGGCGCTGGACCCGGGCCGCTTCCTCCACGCCGAGCAGCGGATCGAGCTGCTGCGCCCGCTTCCCCCGCGCGGCCGCGGCATCGTGCGTACCACGGTCGATTCCGTGCTGGACAAGGGCGAGGGCGCCATCGTGACGAGCGTCTCCACCCTCCACGGCGAGGGGCCTGGCGCCCCGCTGATCGGACGCGGGACGATGAGCATCTTCGTGCGCGGTGGCGGCGGCTTCGGCGGCCCGCGCGGCCCCGGCCGCCCGGCCGCCGCGCCGGTTCGCCCGGCGGACGCCACGATCGTCCACCACAGCCGGCCGGAACAGGCGCTGCTCTACCGCCTGTCGGGCGATCGCCACCCGCTGCACAGCGACCCGGCGTTCGCTCGCGCGCGCGGCTTCGACCGGCCGATTCTGCACGGCCTGTGCACCTACGGCTTCGCCTGCCGCGCGCTGGTGGCGGGCGCGGCGGGTGGCGATCCGGCCCGGTTGACGCAAATGGCCGGGCGCTTCCGCAAGCCCGTCTATCCCGGCGACACGCTGACCACCCACATCTGGCTGGACGGGGGCGGCGCGGTGCGGTTCGAGACGCGCGACGGGGCCGGCGACGCGGGGATCGAGCACGGCACTGCCGCGATCGCCTCCTAATCGGCTCATCCCCGCCCGCCTCACATCGCGTCGAGCAGCTTGCCCGGGTTGAGGATGTGCTTCGGATCGATCGCGTCCTTCAGCGTCCGCATCAATGCCAGTTCGCTTTCCGACCGCGTCCACTTCAGGAACGGTGCGCGCGACACCCCGATGCCGTGCTCGGCCGCGATCGACCCGCCGACATCGCGCACCGCGCCGAACACCGCCGTATCGAAGCCGTGCTGGATGGTCTTGTCCATCTGCCCGATGCTGACGATCGCGTGGAGGTTGCCGTCGCCGGCATGGCCGTAGAACAGCATCGTCGCATCGGGATAGGCCGCCGCCATGTTGGCCCGCGCCTTCTCCACGAAGGCCGGCATGTCCGCCACGCCCATGCTCACGTCATATGACGAGAAAGGCCGCAGCGGCGCCAGCCCCGGCGCCAGATCCTCGCGCACCGCCCAGATCGCCTCGCGCTGGGAATCGGACTGGGCGATGACCGCGTCCTTTATCGTCCCGTCCTCGATCAGCGCCATCAGCGCGCGCTCGAACTGGGCGATGTCGGCCTCCTCATCGCCGCCCATCGCCTCGACCAGCGCGTAGAAGCCGTGTTCCGCCGACATCGCGCGCGGCCGCTGCACCAGCAGCGCCTCGCTCATCGCCGTGTAGAAATCGCCCCACATCAGCTCGAACGAGGAGAGCCGGCCGGACACCATCACCTCCATCCGCCGCAGCACCGCGATGATGTCCTCGAACGAGTCGGTCGCCACCAGCGCGGTCTGGCGCGAGGTGGGCAGCGGGCGCAGCCGCAGCACCGCCCGCGTCACGATGCCGAGCGTGCCCTCGCTGCCGACCAGCAGGTGCTTCCAGTTGTAACCGGCATTGTCCTTGAGCATCTTGGTGAGCGACGAGACGATCGTGCCGTCTGCCAGCACCGCCTCCAGCCCGATCACCATGTCGCGCATCATGCCCCAGCGCAGCACGCGGTTGCCGCCGGCGTTGGTGCCGATCACGCCGCCGATCGTGGCCGAGCCGCGCGCGCCCAGATCGAGCGGCAGCAGCGCGCCCCTGGCCTCCGCCGCCTCGTGCGCCAGTTGCAGGATGCAGCCGGCCTCCACCGTCATCGTCATCGACAGCTCGTCGATCTCGACGATGCGGTTCATCCGCTCCAGCGACAGCGCGATGCCGCCGTCGGCCGGCACGGCACTGCCCACGGTGCCGGTCTGCCCGCCGACCACGGTGATCGATACGCCCTCGGCCGAGGCCAGCCGGACGATCGCGGCGACCTCCTCGGTATCGGCCGGCTTCAGCAGGAAGGCGGGGCGCGACTGGTATTTGCGCGACACGTCGATGCGATAATGCTCGCCGATCGCCTCGTCCGCGTGGAGGTGCCGGTCGCCGACGATCGCGGCGAGGCGCGCTGCCAGGGTTTCGCTCATCCCATGCTCCTCTCGCGGCCCGTGCCGGGCCTTGCGGCACCCGGGCCGCTGACCGACCTAATGTATCTCGCCTTGTGCATTCGGGCTAGGCGGCTGTCGCGGCGGCGTCAACCGGGCGTGCGTGCCGATGCGCGCGCCGATCTGTTGACAGCCCCCGTTCGCGCCACCTAGCGAATGCATCGACCGCGCTGAATTGCGCAAGGGCACCGGCGAGAGGATGATCCGATGGGCGACGACACCAGCAGCGCCGTGATGGCGGCGGAAAAGGCGCGGTGCGCGGCGATGCTGGCGAACGATGCCGCCGCGCTCGACGCGCTGCTCGATCCGCGCCTGTCGTTCAGCCACGCCACGGGGCAGGTGGACGACAAGGCGGCCTATTGCACCAAGATGGCCGCCGGGCGGATCGACTATCTGTCGATCGATTGGAGCGAGGACCGGGTGATCGTGCTCGGCGACGGCGCCGCGCTGCTTACCGGCCGGATGACCTCCTCGGTGCGCGTCGAGGGCGTCGAGAAGCGCCTCGACAACCGGGTGCTCGCCGGCTGGGCCGAGACGGACGGGGCGTGGCGGCTCGTCGCGTTCCAGTCCACCCCGCTGAAGGGCTGACCGGGCGGGTCTTGCCGACACAAAAGGGAGATGACGATGACAGTGACCCGCGTGCTGGATGCCGACAATTACCTTGGCGAGGGGCCGATCTGGTCGCCGGAGGATCAGGCGCTCTGGTGGATCAACTGCGAGCAGCCGGCCGCCCTCCACCGCTGGTCGCCCGACAGCGGCGCGCACGATAGCTGGCCGATGCCGAGCCGCATCGGCGGCTTCGTGCCCAAGGCGGCGGGCGGCCTGCTGGTGGCGCTGGCCGACGGGCTGTACGATTTTGACGTGGAAAGCGGCGCCGTCACGCTGCGCGTCGCCGCCGACCAGCCGGCCCACATCAAGCTGCACGAATGCCATTGCGACCGGCAGGGCCGTTTCTGGATCGGCGCCTACGATCACCATTTCCCGGCCGACCGCAACGCGGCGGGTGGCGCGTTTCACCGGCTGGACGGCGACCGGCTGACCCCGGTGATCGACGGGATCGCGGTCGCCAACGGCCTCGCCTTCAGCCCCGACGGACGGACGATGTACGCGGCCAGCACGCCCAGCCGGAAGGTGGAGGCGTTCGACCTCGACCCCGCGACGGGCGACATCTCGAACCGCCGCACCTTCCTCACGCTGGAGCCAGAGCTGAAGGGCCATCTCGACGGCGCCACGGTGGATGCCGAAGGCGGCTACTGGCTCACGATCGTGGGCGTGGGGCAGTTGCGGCGCTACCGGCCGGACGGCACGCTCGACCGGATCGTCGCCCTCCCCTTCTCGAACCCGACCAAGCCGGCGTTCGGCGGGCCGGACATGGCGACGCTGTATGTCACGTCGACGAAGATGGCGATCAACTCGGACGCGCCCGGCAACGACGCCAACGGCGGCCTTTTCGCGCTCACGCCGGGGGAAAAGGGCGTGGCGGAGACACCCCTGGCGGCGGGCTGACGCCGGCATCCCGCTGCCGGCCCCCTGCCGGCGGCGGCATATAATGTGCTTCGGGTGTTGCATTATGTCCGCCGCCGCCTAACAAGGTCAGCAGCAGCATAAGCGACCGGGGCGGTCATAGCCGTCCGGTGGTTCCAAGGGAGAGTTTAGCGCCATGTTTCTGGCACCTGACGGTGATGAGGTCGCGATCGCGAGCGCGGCGGCCGAATTCCTGGCGGACGCGATGCCGATCGACCGCCTGCACGGTGCCGATGGCGGCGACATGGGCGCGCCGCTGCGCCAGTCGCTCGGCGAGATGGGCTGGTTCGCGCTGGCACTGCCGGAAAACCAGGGCGGCAGCGGCCTGAGCGCCGTCGAGCACGTCCTGTTCTTCCGCGAGGTGGGCCGCCAGTGCGGCCCGGTCGACGTGCTGGCACAAAGCCTCGCGGCGATGGTCGCGACCGACGACACGATGCGCGCGGCGATCCTTTCGGGCGAGGCCGGCGTGGCGCTGGCGGTGAACGACGGCGCGGGCCTGCGCCTGCTCGGTTCGCCCGATGCAACCTATGCGCTGCACGTCAGCCGCGAACAGGCGCGCCTGCTCTCGATCACGGACATCGTCGCGCCGGCCCGCCCCGCGCTCGATCCCGCCACCTCGATGCGGGTCGCCGAGGGCGCCGCGCAGGCGCCGGTTGCAGAGACGACGGGCGAGCATGTCTGGCGGATGGGCGAGCTCGGCGCGGCCGCGATGCTGGTCGGCATCGCCGAGGCCGCGCTCGACCTGATCGTCGATTACGCCAAGGTGCGCGAGACGTTCGGCCGCAAGATCGGCGCTTATCAGGCCGTGCGCCACCCCTGCGCCGACATGGCGCTGCGGGCCGAGGCGGCGCGCTGCCAGCTCTGGTATGCGGCCGCCGCGATCAAGGAGGAGCGTGGCGATGCCGCCGTCCACCTCGACGCGGCCAAGCATCTGGCCAATCAGGCGGCGATCGCGAATGCCGATACCAACATCCAGCTGCATGGCGGCATCGGCGTGACCGACGAGCATCATGCCCACCTGATGCTCAAGCACGCGCTGGTGCTGGGCAAGCTGTTCGGGTCGAAGCGCACGCTGCTCGGCCGCCTCGTGAACTCGAAGGTCGAGGACTGAGATGGACCTGCAATATTCCGACGCCGACCGCGCCTTCCGGGAGCGCGCCCGCAGCTGGCTCGCCACCGCCGTGCCGCGCGAACCGCGCCCGGCGCACGGTGCCGCCGCCGCGCAGTTCGACCGCGACTGGCAGCGCAAGCAGTATGAGCATGGCTGGGCCGGCGTCGCCTGGCCCAAGGAGTTCGGCGGCCTCGGCCTGACCGGCCTGCAACAGGTGATCTGGTACGAGGAACTCGCGCGCGCGCGTGCACCGCACTACATCAACACCACCTACATCGCGCTGATGCACGCCGGCCCGACCCTGATCGCGCGCGGCACCGAGGAGCAGAAGGCGTTCCACCTGCCCAAGATCCTCTCGGGCGAGGCGCTGTGGTGCCAGGGCTTCTCGGAGCCGAACGCCGGGTCGGACCTCGCCTCGCTCAAGACGCGGGGCCGGGTGGAAGGCGACGCCATCTTCGTCAACGGCTCCAAGATGTGGACCACCGACGCCAAATATGCCGACTATCAGGAACTGCTGATCCGCACCGATCCGGCATCCGAACGGCACAAGGGGCTGACGTGGCTGATCGGCGACATGAAGGCGCCGGGCATCGACATCAAGCCGATCCGCACGATGTTGCAGGACGAGCATGTCAACCTCGTGTTCTACGACGAGGTGCGCATCCCGCTTGCCGACGTGGTGGGCGAGGTGAACAAGGGCTGGTCCACCGCGCTGTCGACCCTCTCGTTCGAGCGTGGCCTCGGCTTCATCGGCGACCAGCTCGACCTCTACGAGCGCGTGTGCCGGGCGATCGATCTTGCCGGCAAGGTACGCCTCGAAACCGGCAAGCTGGCGATCGAGGACGACGGCATCGCCCAGAAGCTGGCGTCGCTGAAGGCGGACGCGCTCGCCATTCGTTCGATGACGCTGGCGCACATCACCGAAAGCGACCGCACCGGCGACCCCGGCCCCAAGGGTTCGCTGATGAAGCTGATCGTCACCGCCACCCACAAGGGCCTGAGCGAGACGGTGGGCGAGATGCTCGGCTGGGATTTCCTCGAGTTCGACGGCGATCGCAGCACGCATCCGTGGACCTACGACTACCTGTGGAGCTGGGTGTTCACCATCTCGGGCGGGACGAGCGAGATCCAGCGCGAGATCACCGCCGACCGCCTGCTGGAACTGCCGAGGGCACGATGACCGATACATCCCCGAACACCGGCCCGAACACCGGCCCGCTCAGGATCGGTTTCGCCGGCGGCAACGCCACGCGCGGCTGGGCCAGAGACGCCCACCTGCCCGCCATCCGCGCCTTGCCGGGGCTGGCGGTCGGCGCCGTCTCCGCACGCGATCAGTCGCTGGCGGACGAGGCGGCGGCCGTGTTCGGGGCGCCGGTTGCCTATGGCGACACGCTGGCGATGGTCCGCGATCCCGGCATCGATATCGTCGCGGTGACGGTGAAGGTGCCGGAGCACCGCGCGATCGTGCTGGCCGCGATCGCGGCAGGCAAGCATGTCTATTGCGAGTGGCCGCTGGGCCGCGATCTCGCCGAGGCCGAGGAATTGGCCGCCGCCGCGCGCGCCAGCGACGTCCACGTCGCGATCGGGCTTCAGGGTACGCACGCGCCGGCCATCCGCCATGCCGCCCGGCTGGTGCGGGAAGGGGCGATCGGCCGTCCGCTCAACCTGCGCGTGGTGTCCCCCACCGCCGGATGGGCGAACGAGGCGCCGCCGTTCTACGCCTATCTCCAGGACAAGCGGAACGGCGCCACCCTCTCCAGCATCGCCGGCGGACATACCATCGCCGTGATCGAGGCGATCGTCGGGCCATATGCGGACCTGAGCGCGATCAACAGCATCCTGCGCGATACCGTGCGGATCAGCGGCACCGACGAGGTGGTGCAGCGTACCTGCCCCGATCATGTGCTCGCGATCGGCCGGCACGCGAACGGCTGCGTCTCCTCGCTCGAGGTGCTCGGCGGCCTGCCGAACACCCCCTTCCTGTTCGAGCTGCGCGGCACCGAGGGCGCGCTGACGGTCAGTGGCCACCACGCCGGCGGATTCCAGGTCAGCGACCTGACCGTCACCGCGACGCCGGCCGCCGCGCCGCAGTCGGCGCATGTCGTCGCGGGCCTTGCCGGCGGGCCGATCAACGTCGCCGAATCGTGGGCCGCGTTCGAGGCGGATATCCGCGCCGGTACGCGCACCGTTCCCGATTTCGAGACCGCCGTCCGCCTGACCCGCGTGCTCGACGCGATCGATACCGCCGCCGACACCGGCGGGCGCGTGACGATCGCCGACTGAACCTCCCAGGAGACCGACGATGTCGAATGCCCTCCAGCTCGTCCTGTCCCAGCCAACGGCGGGCATGGATGCGGAATTCAACGAATGGTATGGCGGCAGCCACATGCTGCACCGCGTGGAGGCGCCCGGCGTGCTCGCCGGCCAGCGTTTCCGCCGCGCGGACGGGCCGTGGCCGTCGGGCAAGCATGACTATCTGATGATCTGGGAGCTGGACGATCCCGCCTTCACGCTGGCGGCGCTCGCCAAGGTGAAGGGCACCGCCGACATGCCGATCAGCCCCGCGATCAACATGGACACGGTGCAGCCGCCGACGATGTGGCGCCGCGCCGAGGTACGCAACGCCGCGCGCGTGCCGGTCGATACCGAGGCCCGGCGCCCGGTGGTGTTCGCCCTCTACAGCGCGGCGACGGGCGAGGACGCGGCGCTGGCCGACAGCCTGCTGGACGGTGGCCTGCGCGCGCTGGCGGACCGGTCCGGCGTCCTCTCGGCACAGTATCTCACGCTGGCGGACGAGCAGATCCGGGGCAACTGCCGCAAATACCCGCACGGGCTGCTGATCGAGCTGCACGACGAGGCGGCCGGCGTCGCCGCGCTGACCGGCGTGCTGGCGGCCCTGCCCCATACCGATCCCGATCGCTGGATGCCCATCCTGTTCCGCCCGGTCGGCGAACGGGTGACCCGCCACGACGCCAAACGAATGGCCCACGCATGAGCGCGATCATGAAGACGGACCCGAGCGGTTTCCGCATCCGCTGGTCGGACGAGATGGCCGCGCGCTACCGGCGTGAAGGCTACTGGCGCGAGAGCACGCTCGTCGACGCGGCGCGCGCCGCCGTCGCCGAGGATCCCGCGCGGGTGCTGCTGATCGAGGGCGAGACGCGGCTGACGCGCGGGCAGGCATGGGACCAGTCGCTGCGGCTGGCCGCCTTCTTCCTGTCGCGCGGGCTGAAGCCGGGCGACGTGGTGGCCTTCCAGCTGCCCAACTGGATCGAGGCGTCGATCATCGCGCTGGCCGCGCGGATGACGGGGCTGATCGTCAACCCGATTCCGCCGATCTATCGCGGGTCCGAACTCGGCTACATCCTGGCCGATTGCGGGGCCAAGCTGATCTTCGTGCCGCACGTCTTCCGCAAGCACGACCACAAGGCGACGGTCGAGGCATTGCGCGGCGATCTGCCCGCGCTGCGCGACATCGTGGTGGTACGCGGCGCCGGTGATCCGGGCTGGGACGAGGCGATCGCCTTCCCGCCGGCGGACGAGGCCGATCTGCCTGCCGTCGATCCCTCGGCGGTGATGATGGTGATGTACACCTCGGGCACCACCGGCAAACCCAAGGGCGTGCTCCACACCCATTACGGTTTCGACCATCGCGTGCGCGGTATGGGCGAGGCGTGGGGCATCGGGCCGGACGACGTGGTGTTCATGCCCTCGCCGGTCACCCACATCACCGGCGCCTTCTGGGCGTTCGACATGCCGTGGGTGTTCGGTTCGCAAAGCGTGCTGATCGACGTGTGGCAGGCGGACGACGGCATCGCCTGCATCGCGCGCAACCGCTGCACCGTGTCGGGCGGGGCCACGCCGTTTCTCCAGCAGTTCCTCGATGTCGCGCAGTCGACGCCGGATGCGCTGTCGAGCCTGCGCCTGTTCTTCTGCGGCGGCACCACCGTTTCGCCCGATCTGATCCGCGAGGCGAGCGCGGCCTTCCCCGACTGTTTGTTCTTCCGCGCCTACGGCTCGACCGAGATGACCACCGCGACGCTCGGCATCCGCAGCCGCGACCAGGTGGCGCTGGGCGCGGAGACGGATGGCGAGATCGTCTATCCGACCGAGATCAGGATCGTCGATCCCGAGGGCGATGCGCCCGTGGCCGACGGCACCGAGGGCGAGATCCTGATCCGCGGGCCGGAAGGCTTCGTCGGCTACCTCCACCCGGCCGACAACGAGGGCGCGTTCGACGACGACGGCTTCTTCCGCATGGGCGATCTGGGCGTGCGGGTGCACGGCGATTATCTGGTCATCACCGGGCGCAAGAAGGACATCATCATCCGCTCGGGCGAGAACATCAGCCCGAAGGAGGTGGAGGACCTGCTGTTCACCCACCCGGCGGTGGCCGAGGTAGCGATCGTGGCGATGCCGAGCGCGGCCACCGGCGAGAAGGGCTGCGCCTTCATCATCCCGCGCCCCGGCCAGACGATCGACCTGCCCGAGATCCGCCGTTTCCTCGATACGGCGGGCCTCGCCCGGCAGAAATATCCCGAGCATGTCGTACTGGTCGACGACCTGCCGCGCGTGCCCTCGGGCAAGGTGAAGAAGGACGTGCTGCGCATCCGCGCGCGCGAGATCGCAGAAGGTGAGAGCGCATGACCGAGCCCGAACTCGTCCGTTACGAGCAGCCGGCGCCCGGCGTCGCGCGCATCGTGCTGGCGCGCGCCGAGAAGCATAATTCGATCAACCCGCAGATGATCTTCGAGGTCAACGACCTGTTCAACCGCGCGCTGGCGGACAACGGCGTCAAGGTGATCGTGCTCGCCGCCGACGGTCGCAACTTCTCCGCCGGGCACGATATCGCCGATACCTGCGAGCAGTATCAGGCGGCGGTGACGGCATCCGGGCGGCAGGTGGGCCACTGGAGCGACTTCGAGGCGGAGGGCACCGCCGGCTGGTATGCCGCCGAGAAGGAGGCCTATTTCGAGACGGCCAAGCGCTGGCGCAACATTTCCAAGCCCACCATCTGCGCGGTGCAGGGCAAGTGCATCGCCGGCGCGCTGATCTTCGCCTGGGTGTGCGACATCATCGTCGCCTCGAGCGATGCGGTGTTCTCCGATCCGGTGATGACGTTCGGCATGCCCGGCGTCGAATGGTTCGGCCATCCGTGGGAACTGGGGCCGCGCAAGGCCAAGGAATTCCTGTTCACCGCCGACGCCTGGAACGCCGAGGAAGCGCACCGGCTGGGCATGGTCAACCATGTCGTCGAACGCGATGCGCTGGAGGACTTCACCCTCGCCATGGCGAAGAAGATCGCGACCAAGCCGGCCTTTGCGCTGAAGCTGGCCAAGGAGGCCGTCAACAAGACGCTGGACATCCAGGGTCAGGCAAATGCGATGGATGCGGCCTTCTACATCCACCATCTGGGCCACAGCCAGAATTTTCGCGTGTTCGGCTGGGGTATGGACCCGACCAACGTGCCGAGCCTCGCCACCGTACCGAAGAAGCCGGGCTGATCCCGCGCAAACCGGGGCGGCGCGTGCCGCCCCGTGCCGGCATCAGCGCCAGGCGAAACCGCCGTCCACCGGCAGCATCGCGCCCGTGGTGAACGCCGAATCCGCCGTGGAGAAGAACAGCGCGGCCTGCGCCACGTCCTCCACCGTCCCCAGCCGCTTCAGCGCGACGCGATCGGCGGCGCGGGCGCTGTGCTCGGGATTTTCCCACAGGTAGCGCGTCATCTCGGTCTGGATCACGCCCGGGCAGATCACATTGGCGCGGATCGACGGGCCGAGGTCCATGCCGAGGCAGCGGGTGAACATCAGCAGCCCGGCCTTGCTCGCCGAATAGCCGGTCGTGCCGGGCAGCGGCATGATCGCGCTGGTCGAGGCGATGTTGACGATCGTCGCGTCCCCGGCCGCCTGCATCAGCGGCAGCGCGGCGTGGACGACGTTGTACGGGCCGGTCAGGTTCACCGCGATCATGCGGTCCCAGCTGGCGGGATCGAGGTCGGCGAACGGCTTGATGTCGAGAATACCGGCGGCGTTGACGATGCCGTCGATGCCACCCAGCGCCTCGTCCGCCCGCGTCACGACCTCGTTCACCGCCTCACGCAGGGTGACGTCGCAGCCGTAGCCCTGCGCGCCGATCGCCCCGGCCGCCGCCTCGACCCCGGCCGCATTGCGGTCGAGCAGCGCCAGCGCCGCGCCCTCGGCGGCGAACTTCTCGGCGATCGCGAGGCCCATGCCGCTCGCCGCGCCCGTAATCAGGATCTTCCGACCCGTCAGCCTGCCTGCCACCCCATACTCCTCTCGATTTTTCTCGGACCGCCGGCGATGCACCGGCGCGCCGCGCAAACATGGCCCAGCCATTTGCCTATCCTGCCAAGGCCGTCCAATATCACATCGACGAAAATTGATATCACCGCCACAGGCAAAGCGCATCGTCGCGCCGGATCGGGAGACTGCGATGGATCTGCGGCACATGCGCCATTTCGTGGCGGTCGCCGAGGAGCTTCACTTCGGCCGCGCCGCGCGGCGGCTGAACATCGCGCAGCCGCCGCTCAGCCAGTCGATCCGGCGGCTGGAGGTCGATCTCGGCGTCGAGCTGTTCGACCGGTCACGCCGCAGCGTGGAGCTGACGTCCGCCGGACGGGTGTTTCTGGACGAGGCCCGCCGCACGCTGATGCATGCCGACCTGGCCCGCAAGATGGCGCAGCGCGAGGCGCAGAAGGCGCCCGAGGTGCGGGTGAGTTTCGTCGGGCCGGCGCTCTATCGCGTGCTGCCGGATCTGCTGGTGCGGTATCGCGCCACGGCGCCAGAGGTGAACGTCCGCCTGTTCGAGATGTCGTCCCCCGATCAGATGCACGGAATCATGGCGGGTGATTTCGACGTCGGCTTCATCACCGGCGGCACCGCGCTGGATGGCGCGCTGCGCCGCGTGCTGATGGAGCGGGCGCCGTTCGTCGCCGCCGTGCCCGCCGATTCGCCACTGGCCGAGCAGACCTCGATCAGCCTCGCCGCGCTTGCAGAGCAGCCGTTCATCCGCCCGCCACAGAAATATGCGGCGCAGTCCTCCGAGACGATGAGCATGTTCCGGGATGTCGGCGCGATCCCGCAGGTGACGCAGGAGGCAACGCAGACGAACACCACGCTCAGCCTCGTCGGGGTGGGCCTCGGGTGCAGCATCGTGACGGCGACGGCAGCGCTCACCCAGCCGCGCAACGTGAAGTTCCTGGAGATCGAGGACCCCGCCCCCCACGCCCGCTGGGAACTGGTGATGGCCTGGCATCCCGATCAGGTCGGCCGCATCGCCGCCGATTTCGTCGCGATCGGCCAGGCCTATGCCCGCGACGACGCGCATCTGCTGGAGACGCCGAAGCGGCCGGGCTGACCACCCGGCCCGGCCGCTTCGGGCAACAGAACGTCAGGCGAAGTGAAGCCGGCGGTATTTACCGCGGAAGTAGAGCAAGGGATCGCGGTGCGGCTCGAACCAGGCGTGCTTCACCTCGCCGATGAAGATCAGGTGATCGCCGCCCTCGTGCACCGCGTAGGTGCTGCAATCGAACGAGGCGAGCGCGCCGCCCAGGATCGGCGAGCCGCCCTCGGCCGCGATAGACCAGTCGATCGTGTCGAACCGCGCGACATCGCGCGTGGCGAAACGCCCGGCCACCGGCTGCTGGCCGATGTGCAGCACGTTGACCGCGAAACGCCCGGCATCGACGAAGGTCTGGAGGCTCGCCGATTTTTTGAGCAGCGAAAACAGGATCAGCGGCGGATCGAGCGACACCGAGGTGAAGCTGTTCGCGGTCAGCCCGATCGGCTCGCCGTTCGCGTCGATCGTGGTGACGACGGTGACGCCGGTGCCGAAGCAGCCGAGCGCGTCGCGCAGCACCCTCGGCTCCGAGCCGCCCATGTAGGTGAGCGGCTGGCGCGGCGCCTTGCGTTCGAGGAACTCGACGAGGATGGCGTTGAGCGCGTCCTCGCGGTCGGACGCGGCATAATGGCCGGCGCCCTCGATCTCGGCGATCTGGGAACCGGGGATGATCGCCTGCAGGCGCTGGACGACGTCGCTCGATATCGTCTGGTTGAGCGAGCCGCGGATCAGCGTGACCGGCGTGGCGATCTTGCCCGCCGCCTCCACCAGCCGCGTCTGGCTGAGCAGCGGGCTGGCCGCGGCGACGGCGCGCGGATCGCCCCGCCACTCGAACTTGCCGTCCTCGCGGCGGGTGTAGGCGCTCATCAGACGCTCGGTAAGCGCTGGGCGCGGTTCGTCCGGGGGGAAGGCGGCGAACGCCTCGACGATGGTCGCCGGGTCGTCGAACAATGCAGTGCGCCTGTGCAGCGCCTCGCGCAGGCGATCGGTGTCGATCTCGTCGAACCAGATGTTCACGTCGAGCAGCACGGCGCCGGACACGAGCGGCGTCTGCGTCTCGCCCAGCGTCGTGATCGCGATCAGCGCGCCCAGCCCGGAGGCCACCACGAACGCGCGCGTCGGCAAGGCAGCGAGGATGGCCCGGAGATCGCACACCTGCGCGTCGAGGTCGTAGCGCCCGTCCGGCGCGTGGCCGCTGTCGCCGTGCCCGCGCAGGTCGACGCAGATGGCGTAGCGACCCGCCTCCGCCAGCGCCTCGGCCGATCCGTGCCAGAAGTCGCGCACGTTGCCGGCCGAGGGCAACAGCACCACCGCGGGGTTGTCCGGCGATCCGAATGCGTCGGCCACGAGGCGAACGCCGCCAAATCCCTCGAACTCTAGCCTCTCCATGCCGTCCTGCCCTTATATTCGCCAGCCTGTCGGTGATATCACAATAATATCAAAGCGGGCGGTTCTCATCATAGAAGCGATGGACTAGGAGGCAAGCCAACCCGGAAAAATCCGTGACGGAGAGCGATTTTGCACAAGATGATGGTGCTGGCGAAGGCCGCGTCCGGCAGGACCGAAGAACTCGCGCGCTGGTATGACGAGCAGCACATGAAGGACCTGCTCGCCGTCCCCGGCTTCGTGAGCGCCGAGCGCCACAACGTCATTCCGGTCAAGCGCGCGGACGGCATTCCCGAGTGGGACTTCATGCTGGTCTATGAGATTGCCGGCGACGATCCCTTCACCGTCCTGCGGACGATGGGGGGCCTGATGGGGACCGAGAAGATGCCCGTGAGCGACGCGCTGGAAAGCAGCCAGACGCTGTCACTGGTGGGCCTGTCGCAGTCCCGTCAGGAGAAGGCGGCCTAGCCACGGCCGCCGTGCCCATATCCCCCACGTATCAAGACCGTGCCAATTGATATTTGATTTGAGCATGAAACAGGCTCAATCTCGGTGCCAGTTCGAAGGAGAGATCGACATGTCGGATCAGTTGGAAGCGGTGCGTGAGGACAGCGTGAAGGCATCGGCCAAGCCGCTGATCGTGGACGCCGACGCGCATGTGAACCCGTCGCATGACATGTGGGCGGATTACCTGCCCGAGGCGCTGCGCCCGCTGGCGCCGCAGCTGGAGCATGGCGAGGACTGCGACTACATCGTTTTCGAGGGCAAGCGCCGCAAGCTGAACCTCATCAGCGCGCTGGGCGGCCGCAAGGGCGAGGACTTCAAGATGCACGGCCGTGCATCCGATGCGCGCCAGGGCGGCTGGATGCCCAAGGCGCGGCTGAACGACATGGACGAGGACGGCATGGACAAGGCCATCCTGTTCGGCGGCGGCCCGCTCGGGACGACCAACAGCGAGCTCTACATGGCGAGCTTCGGCGCCTATAACCGCTGGCTCGCCGATTTCTGCTCGGCAGCACCCGATCGCCTGGCCGGTATCGGCTATGTGCCGATGCAGAATGTGGACGAGGCGATCCGCATGATGCGCGAGTGCGTGAAGCTGGGCCTCAAGGGCATCAACATCCCCGCCTTCCCGATGTCCCCCGTGGCATCGCTGAACGGCGGCGACGCGCAGACGATGGCGCTGACCGGCGACGTCAACAGCGAGCGTTCCTACGCCGACGCCGAGTTCGATCCGTTCTGGAAGACGGCATGCGAGCTGGGCGTGCCGATCACCATTCACCTCGGCGGCCGCGCGGTGCGTTTCACCAACAAGAAGTTCTTCCTGTCCGACCTGCTGATGAGCAAGTTCGGCATGGGCGAGCCGATCGCGATCATGATCTACGGCGGCGTGTTCCAGCGCTTCCCCGATCTGAAGCTCGTCTCGGTCGAGAGCGGCGTGGGCTGGTTCGCGTTCGCGGCCAACTACATGGACGAGACGTGGCACAAGCAGCGCCACTGGACCGACAGCGTGCTCGAGCATGCGCCCAGCTACTTCATGGAGCGCAACATCTACGGCTCGTTCATCCATGACCGCGCCGGCATCCTGATGCGCGACTTCCCCGGCGCCGGCAACATCATGTGGTCGTCTGACTATCCGCATTCGGAGACGACCTATCCGCACTCGCTCGACAAGATCGACGAGCTGTTCGAGGGCGTATCCGAGGCCGATCGCAACATGATTATCGGCGGGCGGGCCAACAAACTGTTTAAACTGTAAAGGCGGGGGGCCGGTCGCGCATCGACGCGACCGGCCCCTTTTGCATGCGTGATACGTGAAGGAGAGAAATCGATGACGTCCGATGCGGCAACCGCACGGCGCGTAGTGCTGCGCCACCATCCCGAGGGCGCGCTGCAGCCATCGGACTTCACCATCGAGACGGGCACCATCCCGACACCGGCGGAGGGCCAGTTCCTCGTCCGCAACCGCTTCGTCTCGGTCGATCCGATGCTGCGCCTGTTCGTCGATCGCGATCCCCTGGGCGGCGGGATGCCCTCGATGCCGGTCGGCACCACCATTCCGGGCGCGGCGGTCGGCGAGATCGTCGCGTCGCATCACCCCGATCATGCGGTCGGTGACCTGGTCGAGGGCCGCTTCGGCTGGCAGGAGTATGCCGTGTCGAACGGCGCCGGGGTCAATCGCGTCGATCCGCGCCTCGGCGGGCCGGAGAATGCGCTCGGCATCGGCGGCCTGCCCGGCTTCACCGCTTATGTCGGCCTGCATGCGGCGGGCGGGATCAAGCCGGGCGAGACGGTGCTCGTCAGCGGCGCGGCCGGCGCGGTCGGCTCGGCCGTGGGCGGCTTCGTGCGCGCGCGCGGCGGCCGGGCGGTCGGCATCGCGGGGGGCGCGGACAAGCGCCGCTACCTGATCGAGGAGGCGGGCTACGACGCGGTCGCCGATCGCCATGCCCCCGATTTCCTCGACCAACTCGCCAAGGCGCTGCCCGATGGCGCGAACGTGTATTTCGACAATGTCGGCGGGCCGATGCTCGCCGATGTGGTGCCGTTGATGGCGCGCGGCGGCCTCGTGTTGATCTGCGGCCTGATGGCGCAATATCAGGGCGATGAGGGCGACGGCACCGATCACCTGCCCGCCGTGCTGCGCGCGGTGATGGGCAAGGGCGTCCGTATCCAGAGCTTCACCCAGTTCGGGCAGGATGCGCTGCGCCCCGCCTTCCAGGATGAGCTGGCCGGGCTTGTCGCCAGCGGCGGCATCGCCTCGCGTGTCCATATCGAGGACGGCCTCGATCGACTGCCGCACGCGCTGGCCGGTCTGTTCGCCCACAGCGTACCCGGCAAGGTCGTCGTCCGCGTCGCGCCCGATACGGCGGCACCGGCGGACTCCACCCGTACCCTTCAGGAGAGTGAATGATGGCCACGGCTGTAAAGGCGCCGCTTCAGGCCGCGCTGGCGACCGACATGCTGATCGACGGCCAGCTCGTGCCCGGCGAGGGCGCACCCATGACGGTGTACAACCCGTCGACCGGCGGCGTCACCGTCACCGTGCCCGGTGCCTCGGTCGCGCAGTTCGCGCAGGCGATCGCCGCCGCGCGCGCCGCCGCCGACAAGGGGGAATGGGCCGGCCTGCCGCAGGCCGACCGCATCGCCGCCGTCCGCCGCTATGTGGACCTGCTGGTCGCACGCAGCGACGAGCTGAAGGCGCTGATCGTCACCGAGACCGGCATCCCGGTGAAGTCGATGGTGCTCGGCGCGCAGGTCGACGGGCCGTTGAACCAGATGAAGCAGATGCTCGATCTCTACGCCCGGCTGCCCGAGGTGGAGGAGAACCCGCTGTCGATGGACGAGCGGATCAACCCGATGGGCGGCTTCATCCAGAGCCTGCGGCTGCATGTGCCGGTCGGCGTGGTCGCGGCGGTATCGGCCTATAATTTCCCGCTGCACATCAGCCTGTGGAAGCTGATGACCGCGCTCGTGACGGGCAACAGCGTTATCCTGCGGCCCAGCCCGCTCACCCCGCTCAGCGCGCTCGCGCTCGGCGAGTCCGCGATCGAGGCCGGCATTCCGGCGGGCGTGGTGCACATCCTGGCGGAGGCGGGCGCGGACGGCGCGCTGCTGCTCACCACCGATCCGGCGGTCGACATGGTCAGCTTCACCGGATCGACCGAAGTCGGCAGCAAGGTGGCGGCGCAGGCCGCGCCGTCGATGAAGCGCCTGCAGCTCGAACTCGGCGGCAAATCGGCGGTGATCGTGCTGCCCGACCGGATCGAGGCGGCGTTCCACGCGGCGATCACGGTGTGCATGTCGCATGCCGGGCAAGGTTGCGTGCTCGGCACCCGCGTGTTCGTGCCCGAGGCGGAAAAGCCCAAGGTGCTGGCCGCGATGAAGGCGAGCCTCGCCCATGCGAAGATCGGCGATTCGGACGATCCTGCCACCACCATGGGGCCGGTCATCAGCGAGGCGCAGGTCCAGCGGTGCGAGCGGTACGTGCGGCTCGCCGTGGAAGCCGGCGCCACCGTCGTCGCCGGCGGCAAGCGCGCCGACCGGCCGGGCTATTTCTTCGAGCCGACCGTGCTCGACCTGCCCGACAACAAGAACCCGGCCGCGCAGGACGAGATCTTCGGCCCGGTCGTCGGCGTGATCGGCTATCGCGACGTGGAGCATGCCATCGAGATGGCGAACGACTCGCCGCTCGGCCTGTCCGGCTACGTCCACGGCAAGGATGCGCGGCAGGCGCTGGCGGTGGCGCGGCGACTCCGCACCGGCACGGTCAACGTCAACGCGTTCATGGGCAGCGCCAACGCCTCCTCCGGCGGGCACAAGATGAGCGGTATCGGCCGCGAGCGCGGGGTGGAGGGCATCCGTGCCTTCCAGGAGATCCAGGTCGTCAACCTCGGCTCGGCCGGCTGACGCGGGCGGGCGCCGGGCATGAAGCGCGGCGCCGTCGCCATCGTCGGCATGGGCGTGACCGAGCAGCGCCGCGGGATCGGCGCGCGGCCGCTCGAACTCCGGCGGCAGGCACTGGAATATGCGCTGGCCGATGCCGGGATCGGGCGCGACGCGATCGACGGCTATATCCATGCCAGCCACGAGCGCGAGGATCTGCGCTACCTCGGCCTGTCGCCGAACTTCTCGTGGCCGGTGCAGTCGGGTGGCGCAACGGCCCCGTGCAGCTTCGTCATGGCGGCGGGCGCGATCCTGTCCGGGCAGGCGGAGATGGTCGCCTGCGCCTATGGCATGGCGCCGTCCTCGGGCGGGATGCCGGGCATGGGCGAGAAGATGTCGTTCGGTGCGCTCGGCTACGGCTATCCGGCGCAGGTCGGCATGATCGGGGCGGCGAGCGCGCATGCGCTCCACGCCCGCTGGCACATGGATCGCTACGGCACGACGAGCCGCCACCTCGGCGCGGTCGCGGTGCAGTTGCGCGATCATGCGGTCGGGCGGCCCGATGCGATCACCTTCGGCCAGCCGATCACCATCGAGGATCATCAGGCCTCGCCGATGGTGGTCGATCCGTTCCGCATGCTGGATTGCTGCCGCGATACCGATGGCGGCGCGGTGTTCCTGCTCACCACCGCCGAGCGTGCGCGCACGATGGCGGGCACGCGGCCGGTGTATCTGCTCGGTGCCGGCATGGGCCACAACATCGGCAACTGGCACCGGCGCGACGTGTATCCCCACCACGACGATATCGCCCCGGCCAAGGCCCGTGCCTTCGCGCAGGCCGGGCTGACGCTGGCCGATATCGACACGGCGCAATTCTACGATCCGTTCACGATCTCGATCATCATGCAACTGGAGCAGTACGGCTTCTGCGCGCCGGGCCACGGCGGCCCGTTCGTGGCGGACGGCGGGATCGGACTGAGCGGGCGTATCCCGTCGAACACCGGCGGCGGCCAGATCTCCGGCTTCTACGCCGCCGGCTTCACGCCCCTGATCGAGGCGATCCGGCAGCTGCGCGACGAGGCCGGCACGACGCAGGTGAAGGGCGCCCGCTTCGCGCTGACCAGCGGCCACGGCCTGAACGGCGGCGTGCAGAACACCTGGTCGCACGGCACGCTGATCCTGGGGGCCGACGCATGACGCCCCCCGGCATCGCGCCGCTCGTGAAGGGCGATCCCGATGCACCCTTCTGGGAGGCGTGGGCGGCCGAGGAGCGCTTCCTGCTTCACCGCTGCGCCATCTGCGGTCGCCACGACTGGCCGGCGAGCTGCTGCGTCGAGCATGGCCTGGCGGCGATGACGTGGGTAGAGGCGTCAGGTGGCGGTGTCGTCGACACCTATACCGTGTTCCACCGCGCCTATACCGCCGGGCTTGCCTCGGCGGTGCCCTATACGGTGGCCGTCGTCCGTCTGGACGAGGGGCCGTATTTCCATACCCGGTTGGTCGAGGTCGCGCCGGACGCGGTCTGCACTGGCATGCGCGTCCGCGTCCGGCGCGGGGCAGGCGACGCCTTCCCGCTGTTTATCCCCGACCGGGCGTTTTAACGGCTGTCGAGATAGGCCGCCGTGGCGCTTCCCGGCTCGCGCGGGGTATATTGCGCCGGCATCTCGCGGATCATGCCCATCCGTACCGCCAGGCATTCCATCTTGAAGCCGGCATAGGCCTCGTACCAGTCGATGTCCGCGGTCGACTTGCCGCAAACCTCACCCCACAGTGCGATCGTCTCGTCGCGCGTCCCCATGCCGTCGAGCGGCGCGATGCCCTGCGCGGTGGTCTGCCCGTGATCCGAGCGGAGCCACCAGCCCAGATCGTGTAGCGCGCCACCGAGCGACGGCTGCTCCCAGTCCATTACCGCCGCCACGCGGTAATCCGGGCCGATCATCATGTTGCCGAGCCGGCTGTCACCCCAGACGATCCCGTCCGGGCGATTGGCCGGGCCGACGGCGAGCATGCGTTCGTGCGTATCGCGTAGCAGCGTGAGCTTTCCCTGCGGATCCACCCAGTCGATGAAGCGCCGCCAGCGGTTGACCTCCTGATCGAAGCCGTCGCCGCCGGGAAGGGCGAGAAAGCCCGCCTGCGATGTCGGGACGCGCTGGATCGAGGCGAGCTGGCTCACCGCATCGTGCCACATCCGCCGTCGCTCTTCGGGCGAGGCGTCGAGCAGCCAGCCGTGCTTCGAATAGGGCGGGTAACTGACCGCGACGCGGCCCGCCACCTTCTCCAACACGAAGAACGGCGCGCCGAGCAGGCCGTCGTCCTCCTCGAACCAGAGCGGGCGGGCGACGCGCACCTTCCCGCTCTCGTGCATCAACTGCATCAGCTGGTACTGCGGCACGAACATGTCGTCGCAATACACGGTATCGCGCAGCGGCTTGATCCGCACGACCATGCCCTGCGATCGCGCCTCGCCCGCTTCCTGCCAGGCCGCATCGAACAGGATCGTCTCGTGCGACATGCCCGCGCCGAGCGGATAGCTCAGGTTGGTCACGACGATATCGCGGGCGCCCGGCATCCGGTCGCGCAACCACGCGACCAGACTGGCGGAAAGCGTATCGAGATCCCGGACCGACGGCGCGACGATGCCCGGCGTCGCTTCCGTCCCGCTCATTCCGCGGGCTTGCCTTCGGCGGCGTTGGCGGGGTCGCCCGCCTTGATGAGCGCGCGCTGCATGGCATCCATCACCATGCCCAGCGCATGCGCCGGGTTGAGCTCGAGAACACGGCTGGGCTCTTCGTAGATCAGGACATGGCCCGAGGGGATGAAATAGGCCTCGCCGGCCTCGATCACTTCATCCGGCCAGTCGGAGCCGGGATAGCGCGCGCGCATCCGCCCCTCGAAGATGTAGCCGTAGTGCGGGCACGGGCAGACGCCGCCGGGCAGACCGCCGAACTTATAGGATTCGCTGCAATCGAGCGGCTCGCTCACCGTGGTGTAGCCGACCTCCATGTCGCCCCACTGGACGGTACGGAAGCCCTCGTGGCCGATCGCGGGCCAGCGGGCGCTGCCGTTCGGAAAGTCCTCGGGTTTGCAATGCGGCATCGATCTCTCTCCTGTTTCCGGTCGATGTTGGTTTCGACCCTGCTGGTTTCAGGGCAATCTAGGCCCGGCGACAGGGTGGTCCAATATCATTGGCACCACCGCTGATAGCAAAATGATATGGCATGATGGCATTGCATCGTCTGACCGTTTGACGACGCCCCGCCTCACCCGCTAGCACCATGCTACCGGGCCGAGGAAAGAAGTCCAGATCATGCAGACATCGACGGGAGAGTCCCCCAACGCGGCCGAACGCGGGCACGCCCCCGCGCCGGAGGGCGTGGAACGCGCGTCACCCTATGCCTATTATGCGCTGGCGATACTGGTTCTGGCCAATTTCCTGAACTACGTCGATCGTCATATCGTCTCGATCGTCGGCCAGAAGCTCAAGGTCGATCTTGCGTTGACCGATGCGCAACTGGGCTTCCTGATCGGCACAGCCTTTGCCGTCTTCTACGGCGTCGTCGGTATCGCGATGGGCCGCATCGCCGACGCGCTCAGCCGCACGCGGCTGATGGCGCTGGGGCTGGCGCTCTGGTCGGGGATGACGGCGGTCGCGGGGCTGGCCACCAGCTTCGCCTGGCTCGCCGTCGCCCGGCTGGGCGTGGGCATCGGCGAGGCGGCTGCCAATCCCTGCTCGCACTCGCTGCTGTCCGATTACTTCCCGGCGCGCAACCGCTCGGCGGTGCTGGCGGTGTACCTGCTGGGCACGCATCTGGGTGCCGCCGCCTCGCTGATCGGCGGCGGGCTGATGCTGTCGCACTGGGACACGATCTGCCTGTCCTTCCCGGACGGCGCGTGCGGCATCGCCAACTGGCGGGCGGCCTTCTTCGTCACGGGGGCGCCGGGCGTGCTGCTCGCGCTGCTCGTGTTCTTCATGCGCGAACCGCGCCGGGCGACGGCTGTGCGCAAGACGGGCACGCTGCGCCTCGTCATCCTGGAGCTGTCGGCGGCGATCCCGCCGCTCACGCTCGTAAATCTCTACCGGATCGGCGGCATGCCGGCCGTGACGCGCAACCTGATCTTCGCGCTCATCGTGATCGTGATCGCCACGGGCCTGTCGCTGACGGTGGGGGACTGGCCGCAGTGGGCGGCGGTGGCGCTGGGCGTCTATTCGGTGTCGACGTGGGCGGGCGTACTGCGCCGGCGCGATACGCCGCTCCACCGGCTCACCTTCGGCTGCCCCACCTTCGGCTACGTCGCCGCCGGCGGAGCGCTGTCCACCGTGGTGCTGGGCGCCGCGCAGGCGTGGAGCGCGCCCTATGTGATGCGCACGCTGAACGCGACCCCGGCCGAGGCGGGCGTCGCGCTGGGTCTGGCGGGGGCGACCGCCGCCGGTATCAGCGTGGTGGCCGGCGGGATCATCACCGATTTCTGGAAGCGGCGCGATCCGCGCGCGCCGGTATGGATCGCGCTCATCGCGCTCGTCGTGCCGGTGCCGGCCTTCGTGATGATGCTGCGCGCCGAGACGCTGGCGGGCTATGTCGCGGCCTATTCGGTGTTCATGCTCATCAGCATGCTGTGGGCGGGCGGTTTTGCCGCGCTGGTGCAGGATCTGGTGTTGCAGCGGATGCGCGGTACGGCGGCCAGCGCCTTCTCGCTCATCATGATCCTCGTCGGCTCGGGGATCGGGCCATACTGGGTCGGCAAGATCAGCGGCCTCACCGGCTCGCTCGCCACCGGCATGCTCAGCGTGCTCACGCTCGTGCCGGTCGCCGCAGTGCTGCTGGTGATGGGCGCGCGCCGCCTGCCGGCCGAGACACGCGAACGCCGCCTCGCGCTGGCGCGAGCGGCGGGGGAACCGGTCTGACGAAAGCGGCCGCCCCGGATCGGGGCGGCCGCTTCGCCTGCCGTCTTTTACTGGACCAGGCGGCGGGCCTTGAGATCGGCCAGCGCGTCGGCCGAATAGCCGACCTCGGTCAACAGCGCGTCGGTATGCGCGCCCATGCCGGGCGACCGCTCCAGCCGCACCGGGCTGGCCTGCCCGTCGAACGCCGACGGGCCGGACACGACCCGCACCGAGGATTCACCGATCGGCAGGTCGAACATCATGCCATTGGCATGCACCTGCGGATCGTTGGTCACGTCCTCGATCGTGCGGACCAGCTCCCACGGCGCATCCCAGGCGTCGAACTCCGGCTGCCAGTCGGCCCAGTCGCGCGCGGCGATCTTGCCGCCGATCTGCGCGGACAGCGAGGCGGCGTTCTGCATCCGCGCCTTGTTGTCGGCGAAAAGCGGATCGTCGATCAGTTCGTCCAGCCCCAGCAGCCGGCACAGCGAGGGCCAGTGCGGGCGCGGATCGAGCAGCATCAGCTGGATCAGCCGGCCATCGCGCGTGGGGTAGAGTTCCATCAGCGGCATCCGGCTCGGGCCGTCATGGTGCACCTTGTAGCCCGGCACCTGCGAATAGGTGAGATCGGACGACAGCATCCACACCGCTGTGGACAGCAGCGAGGTTTCCACTACCGGCGCCTCGCCGGTCATCGCCCGCTTGAACAGCGCGCCGGCGATGCCGAACGCGAGCGCCACCGAGCCGGAGTGATCGCCGAAGGCGGCGCGCGGCGGCGTCGGCTTGTTGCCCGGCAGGGTGAAGGCATAGGACATGCCGCCACGCGCCCAGAAGGCGGACGCATCGAAGCCGGCCTTGTCCGCCTCGGCGCCCTTGAAGCCATAGCCGTTGCCGCGCGCATAGATGAGCCGCGGGTTGCGCGCCTTCAGGTCCTCGATGTCCAGCTTCAGCGAGCGCAGCGCCTTGGGGCGCAGGCTGGTGAGGAACACGTCGGCCGTCTCCACCAGCTTCAGGAACGCCTCGCGCCCCTCGGCCGATTTCAGATCGAGCGCGATGCTCTTCTTACCGCGATTATTCTGTTCCATCGCCAGATTGGTCGCGCCCACCTCGCGGCCGTCGCCCACGATCAGCGTGCGATAGGGGTCGCCGGTGCCGGTGGACTCGATCTTGATGACCTCGGCGCCCTGATCGGCCAGCAGCACGCCCGCGCCCGGCACGAACACATATTGTGCCAGCTCCAGCACCCGAACCCCGGAGAAAATACCCTTGTCGCTCATCTACGATCCTCCCGCCCCGTCATCGCGGGGTTGCCCTGAACATGGTTTCGCCAGCCTGACCGATGGCCCGGGTGCCGGTGCCGCCCGTGCCACGCATCGGCCGACGGCCCGCCGGCGCAATGCCGCACGGATGAGGCATTCCGATGCCGTTGTTGCCGCCGAAACGCCCGACGTGCAAGCGAAGATGGCACGGCACCGCGGCCGTGCGTGCTATCCACGGTCCGATGTCGCCCGGCCGGCGGCAGCCTGCGCGGCGGTGGGGGCGGGAATGTGGAGGCCCAGAAAACGCTCGCGTTCCTCGGGCGTCGCCGCCGCCATGTCGGCCGCGTCCTGCCGCCCCATCGCGGCCAGCACCGCCTCCGACCGTATCACCGCCGGGCGGGCGGCGACGGTATCCATCCACGCGACGAGGTGGGGGCAATCGGCATCCCGCATCCCGTGGCGGTGGAAATAGCGCGCCCACGGAAAGGTCGCCATGTCGGCGATCGAATAATCCGCACCGCCGAGGAAGGCGGCCTCGGCCAGCCGCGTGTCGAGCGCGCGATAGACCTGCGCGGCCATGCGGCGGAAGCGGCCGGCGGCATAGGCGTTGTCGTCGGCGATGCGGCGGAAATGGCTGTTGTTGCCCAGCGCCGGGCCGACGTTGGCCACCTGAAGGAACAGCCATTTCAGCACCGCATAACGCGCCGGGCCGGCGACGGGCAGGTAATCGCGGCCATGACATTCCGCCAGATACGTCAGGATCGCGCCCGATTCGAAGATCGGCTCGCCCCCCGCCGGGCCGTCGGGATCGACCAGCACCGGCACCTTGGCGATCGGATTGAGCGCGAGGAATGCAGGGTCGAACTGCCGCCCCCGGAACACCGCGACATGGCGGACGGCGTAGGCCAGCCCCATCTCCTCCAGCGCGATCGCGATCTTGCGCACGTTGGGGCTGGACATGCCGTACAACTCGATCATCGCGCGGCGCCGATAAAGCCGATGATCGCCGGGGCCAGCAGCGGGTACAGATCGAACACCGATCCGGCCATGCGCCCGCTGAACCGGTCGATCCATGCCTCGCGCGGCCAGGGCGAGGCGCGCAGCGTGGCGTGAGGGATCAGCCGCGCCATCGCCCGCGACACCTCTGGCGGGTGCACGTCGTCGTCCCCCTCGAAGATCAGCGTCGGCAAGGCGATCGTCGCCAGCGCCGCATCCGGCACGCCCGCCAGCGTGCAGTCGCCGCGATGATAGAACGCCTCGTTCCAGCGCCTGAGCATCGCGACGAACGCATCCGGGTCCAGCGCGAGCAGGCGATCGCGGCTGGCGGGGTTGCAGGCGATCCGCTCGGCGAAGAAGGGGGTTTCGGCAACGGCGGCCATGCCCCCGCGCGCCGCCGCCATGAGGTACGGCACGTGATAGGAGAAGCCGAGGAACTGGCAGCCATAGGCGCCGCCCGACGCCGACCAGAGCAGCAGGCCGGCCGCCGTATCGGGCCGGCACAGCGCCGTCGCCACCGAGACACGGCAACCGGCCGAACCGCCGGCCAGCCATGCCGGCCCCCGCCCCAGATGATCGATCAGCGCGCCTAGATCACCGGCCCAGATCGCCTGTTCGGACTCACCGTGAAACGTCAGGTCGCTGGCGCCGGTGTTGCGCCGGTCCCACGTCAGCACGGTGGCGTCGGGGGCAAGCGCGTCCGCGAGGGCCGATACCGCCTCGCCCGGCTCGCGCCCGCCTGGCGTCAGCGCGATCAGCGGCCCCGCGCCGCGAAGCCGGTAGTGCAGCGTGCCGCCGTCCGGGGTGGTGAAGCGCGGCATCGCCGGCCCGCCCGCTCACGCGCCCGGCTGGAGCAGCCCGAACGGCGCCGGCTCGGTTTCCCATGTCTTCTGCCGCTCGTGCAGGGTGGCGACGATCCTGTCCCAGTATTTCTCGGTCTTGCCGCGATAGCGGGTGTCGTAGTCACCGTTGGGGCGAACCTCGATGAACTCGACCCCCTCCGCGCCGGGCGTGACGGTATAGGGCACGCCGCCGGGGATCAGCAGGCCGTCCCCCTTGCCCAGTTCCTCGGTGCCCACGCGCATCGATCCGGCGATGACCTGATAGAAACAGTCCTTGTCGTGGCTGTGCAGCGGCAGCGGAAACCCGCTTTTGAACCATGCGTAGGAGACGTGCATGTCCGCCGACGAAAACAGCACCCGCGCCATCGCGCCGCCGGAAACGCCGGCGCCGACGAAGCGCTGGAGCCCCTCCTCCACCATCGGATGCGGCACGTAATCCGCGCGCATGGTGCCCCGCTCCTTGGCGGGGATCACGCCCGGCGCATCGGCCGCGCGGAACACCCGGAACGTCTCCCGGCTGTCGGCGGCGGTGATCTCCACATCGTCGGGCGAATCAACATGCTGTGCTTCGATCGGCATCGTCGCTCCTTTCCTTGCGGGCCAGCGTCAGTGCGGCCGCACCACCACACCGGGCAGGCGACCAGTCAGCTCGCCCTCGATCACGATCGGCTGGCCGTTGACGATGGTGGCATGCACGCCGCGGCCGAACGCCTTGTAGCGACCGACGCCGCCGGGCAGATCGCGCACGAACTCCTTGCGCCACGGCCCGATCGTCTCGGGATCGAAGATCATGATGTCGGCCCAGCCGCCCACCTTCAGCGTGCCGCGATCATGGAAGCCGAGCAGCGCGGCCGGCACCTGCGTGATCTGGCGGATCCCCTCCTCCAGCGACCAGACCTTGCGATCGCGCACCCACGAGCCAAGGAAATAGGAGCTCCAGTCGGACTGATCGTCCTTGGCCAGATGCGCGCCGCCATCGGACGTGCCGATGATCATGCGCGGATCGAGCTGCGCCTTGCCCACCGCCGAGGCCCATTCGGGCGTTTCGGTACGCCAGCGCATCTTGGTCTCGAAATTGTCGGCCAGCGCCAGATCCAGCGCATAGTCGCCGGGGGCCACGCCCTTCGCCTTCGCCAGATCGGCCACGCTGAGGCCGTCGAAGTCAGCGGCCGCCATGCTCGGCGAGGTATCGATCCACACGCTGTCCCACTGCGGTGCGGGCAAGGTGGTGCCCCGCGCGGGATCGCGGTTATAATTCTCCACGGCGAAGCGCATCTCGTCGCGCGCCGCCGGATCGCGCAGCAGCGCCGCGCGATCCTCGACCGGCAACAGCGTCATGCGCTGCCAGCTGGGCACCGCCGCCCACAGCTTGTTGCTTTCGTCGAAGGCGACCGCGCGATCGAACGGGCGGGCGATCAGCAGCGAATAGATCGGCGCGCCCTCGCGCGTCGCCTTGTCGAGGAACTCGACGGCCTGATCCCATGTCGCGGTCGGCGCATCCACCTTGCCGCGCCCGCCCAGCCCCTGGATCACCACCGGCAGGCCGCAGCGCTTGCCGATCTCGATCAGATAGTCGAGATCCTCCTGCGTGAAGCCGCTGATGACGGTGGCCGGCAGGAAACAGATCGACCCCGACCCATAGGCACCGACCTCCTCGACGAGCGCGAGCAGTTCCTCGCGCGCCGCGAGACGGGACGGGACCGGACGGCCATGGATGTCGTTGTGCGTGGGCGCGGCGGACGAAGACAGGCCGGCCGCCCCCGCCGCCATCGCCTCGGCCACGATCCGCCGCATCTCGGTGATTTCCCCGGCGGTGGCCGCGCGCTCGATCGCGGCATCGCCCATCACCCAGCGGCGAATGTTCGAGTGGCCGACATAGCAGGCGAAGTTGACGCCCAGTTTGTCCTTCAGCGATCGCAGGAACTCGTCGAACGTCTCGAAGTCGTCCCACGCCACGCCGCTGAGCGCGATCGGGTCCATGTCCTCCACGCTGGCGAACACGCCGGTCATGAACGGCTGGTCCTCCCGCCGCACCGGCGCGACGGAGAAGCCGCAGTTGCCGCCTAATACGGTGGTCACGCCGTGGAAGCAGGACATCGTCGCATAGGGATCGAAGGTGATCTGCGGATCATAATGCGTGTGTGCATCGACGATGCCGGGGGCGACGATGCGGCCCTGCGCGTCGATCTCGTCGGTCGCCTTCTCGTCAGCGAGACGGCCGATCTTGGCGATCCTGCCGTCGCGGATGCCGATGTCCACGCGGCGGCGCGGCAGGCCGGTGCCATCGACGACATAGCCGTTGCGCACGATCAGGTCGAAATCCACTCGCACTCTCCTCGCGTGTCGCCTCCGGCGACATCGATCTTCGCATCCGCAAAGCCGGACTTGTGCCGGTTGACCCCCGATAGCGCCGATGCCGCCGCCTGTGTCAAGCACTCTTCGATATTTCGAGAGATTGTTCAGCCCCGGCTGCGCGGCCCGCGCTAACGCAGTTCCCGCCCGGCGATGAAGGCGCCGATCCGGTCGCAGGCGGCCCTCAGTCGCTCCCCCATCAGGTCGATCCGGTCGCCGGTGACGGGGCCGGTGAAACCCGCCAGACTCAGCCCGAACGCGGCCAGACCCGGCCGCGAAAACACCGGCGCCGCGACATAGGCGAGTTGGTAGCTTTCCGCCGGATCGATCGCGGCCTGCGTGTAGTCGGTCAGCGCCGCCTGATATTGCAGACTGCGCGCCGTCTCCCGATCGACCAGTGGCACGGTGCGCGTCGCGAAGGTGAAGCCGCGTGCACACAGGAAGCGCTGCGCCTCGTGCAGCTTCACGCGATAGGCAGGCTCCAGCGGCGGATCGGCGGTATCGAGCCATGCATCGAACACCGCCTCCGTGCCGGTCACGAACTCGCGGCCCAGCGGCGCGGCGACGGGGACAGTGCGGATATAGGGCGCATTCCAGGTGATATGCGACACCGCCGAGGCGCGCTCGCGTACCACCACCTCGTTATCGACCAGATGATAGGCCGAGCAGACGACGTCGAACTCGTCGGCGAGCAGGCGCATCTCGGGCCGCGCCACCTGCATGATGATCGCGGGCGCGAGCGAGGCCTGCGCCACCCGGGCGAGCGCGGGGCCGAGCACATAGGTCTTGCCGGCGGTGCGATAGGCATAACCCGCCTCCACCAACGCGGCGAGCAGGTTGTGGCAGGTCGCGCTGCTCAGCCGCAGCGTCTTGGCGATCTCGGTGAGGGTGAACGCCTGTTCGGGGTGGCCGGCAAGAAAGTTTAGGACGGCGACGGCGCGGGCCACCGGGGCCGAAAGCTGGGTCATCGATCCGGACGTCCTTCTGCGCTGCCTGCCGATCGGGGCGGCCGACGGGTGCCATAGCGAGTTATTCGATATTTCGAGAGATTTTTCGCATGAATTGACGCCCCCCTGCCGATATGAGACAGCAGGACGAAGACCGCGCGGACCTGAAACCGGATGCCGAAGATACGGCACATCCGGCTGCCAGCCGATGCGGGCGCGATAGGAAAGGTTGCTTGAATGGCCGATAGTGCGACGCAGATCGAGCTGATCGACGCGGATGCCCACGTGAATCCACCCGCCACCTTCTGGAACGACTACCTGCCCGCCGCACTGGCAGATCGCGGCCCGCAGATCGAGGAAGGCAGCGCCGAGGAGGACCATGACTGGGTCGTTTTCGAAGGGTCGCGCAAGCCGCTCAACGTCCTGTCCTCGGTGGTCGCGCAGGGGCGCAAGTTCAAGCCGAACGGTCGCCAGTCCGATATCAAGGCCGGCAGCTTCGAGCCGTCCGCCCGGCTGGAGGACATGTCGCACGATGGCGTCAGCCGCGCCGTGCTGTTCGGCGGCGGGCCGCTGGGCACGGGAGACAACGATCTCTACATCGCCAGCTTCCAAGCCTATAATCACTGGCTGGCGGACTTCTGCAACCATGCGCCCGACCGCCTGATCGGCGTCGCCTACCTGCCGATGCAGGACATCGACCAGTCGATCGCGATGCTGAAGGACGCCGCCGCGCGCGGGCTGAAGGCGGTGAACATCCCCGCCTTCCCACAGTCCAAGAAGGCCACCGGCGGCGGTGGCTTCGCCGCGCAGGTGCTGGCGCTGACCGGCGACCCGGACGGACCGCTGCAATATGATTCGCCCGAGTTCGACCGTTTCTGGCAGGCCTGCGTCGATCACGACATGGCGATCACCATCCATCTCGGCGCGCGCATCGCCCGGCCGGGGATGAATCGCTTCCTGCCCAATCTGGTGATGTCCAAGCTGTGCATGGCCGAACCGATCTCGATCATGATCTTCGGCGGCGTGTTCGATCGCTTCCCCACGCTGCGCTTCGGCTCGATCGAGAGCGGCGTCGGCTGGATGGCGTGGATGGCGCAGTATATGGACGACATCTTCGACAACCAGCGCCACTGGCTGCAACTGGACCTGAAGCATCAGCCCAGCTTCTACATGGACCAGAACGTCTACGGCTCGTTCATCCGCGATCCGGTCGGCGTGCTGAACCGCAACCTGCCGGGCGGGCGCAACATCATGTGGTCGACCGATTACCCCCATTCGGAAACGACGTGGCCCGACTCGCTGAACGTGATGGACAAGTATTTCGGCGGCATCAGCGAGGCCGAGCGCAAGCCGATCGTGCATGACAACGCCATGCGCTTCTACGGACTGTCCTGAGCCATGCTCACGCCCGCGCAGAACCGCCTGCTGACCGAGGTGGAGGGCGACGCGCCGATGGGCGCGATGATGCGCGAGCGGTTCTGGATCCCGTGCGCGCTTACCGAGACGCTCGTCGCCGACGGGGCGCCCAAGGTCGTCCGGCTGATGGGCCGGGGCTATGTCGCCTTCCGCGCGACCGACGGGCGGATCGGCTTCTTCGACGAGGCGTGTCCGCATCGCGGCGTCTCGCTCGGCCTCGCCCGCAACGAGGACTGCGGCCTGCGCTGCATCTTCCATGCGTGGAAGTTCGACGTGTCGGGCAAGGTGGTCGAGGTGCCATCCGAGGGCGCGCGCTCCGCCAGTTTCGCCGCGCAGGTGACGCTCAACCATTATCCCACCTTCGAGGGCGGCGGGCTGCTGTGGGTGTATCTGGGCAAGGGGCCGCCCC
>NZ_VNIM01000090.1 GCF_007785815.1 Alterirhizorhabdus solaris
GCGTGGGCGGCAAAAGTTGACACCCCCGCTCATGTCTTTAAGAGCGCCGCCGGGCCACGCCGCCCCAACGCGGCGCGTGCTCTCTGTGAGGAGAGACTGCATGACTGACGTTACTCGCCCCGGCACCCGTCCGGCGCGCCCGCACTTTTCTTCCGGCCCCTGCGCGAAGCCGCCGGGCTGGGCCGCGGAACATCTCGCCACCGGCTCCCTCGGTCGCTCGCACCGCTCCAAGCTTGGCAAGAGCCGCCTCGTCCACGCGATCGAACTGACCCGTCAGGTGCTGCGCGTGCCCGATACGCACCGCATCGGCATCGTCCCCGGTTCCGACACCGGCGCGGTCGAGATGGCGATGTGGACCATGCTCGGCGCGCGCCCCGTCACGATGGCCGCATGGGAGAGCTTCGGCGAGGGCTGGGTGACGGATGCGCTCAAGCAGCTCAAGCTCGACGCGACGGTGCTGAAGGCGCCTTATGGCGAGCTGCCCGACCTGACGACGGTCGATCCGTCGCACGACGTGGTGTTCACCTGGAACGGCACCACCAGCGGCGTGCGCGTGCCCAACGGCGACTGGATCAGGGACGATCGCGAGGGGCTGACCTTCGCCGACGCCACCTCCGGCGCATTCGCGCAGGATCTGCCGTGGGACAAGCTCGATGTCACCACCTTCTCGTGGCAGAAGGCGCTGGGCGGCGAAGGCGGCCACGGCGTGCTCATCCTCTCCCCGCGCGCGGTGGAGCGGCTGGAAAGCTACGTGCCGGACCGGCCGCTGCCCAAGGTCTTCCGCCTCACCTCCAAGGGCAAATTGATCGAGGGCATCTTCAAGGGCGAGACGATCAACACGCCCTCGATGCTCGCGGTCGAGGATTATATCTGGACGCTGGAGTGGGCCAAGGGCGTGGGCGGCCTGTCCGGCATGATCGCCCGGGCCGATGCCAATGCGGCCGCGCTCGATGCGTTCGTGCAGAAGACGTCGTGGATCGATCATCTCGCCGCCGATCCGGCGACGCGATCGAACACCAGCGTGTGCCTGAAGTTCGCAGACGACGCGGTGGCCGGCATGGACGACGAAGCGAAGAACGCGCTCGTCAAGAAGATCGCCTCGCTGCTCGAAGCCGAGGATGCCGCCTACGACATCGCCGGTTACCGCGACGCCCCCCCGGGCCTGCGGATCTGGTGCGGCGCCACGGTCGAGACCTCGGACGTCGAGGCGCTCGGGCCGTGGCTCGACTGGGCGTGGCATACGGCGCGCGGCAAGTAAGCCTCGCGCGACCGGCTTTTTTTCTCTCCCTTCCCCGTCATCCCGGCGAAGGCTGGGATCTCCCCGAGGCGGGCGCTTGCGACGACGTTGCGACCGCCCCCACGAGATCCCGGCGTGCGCTGGGATGACGTAATCCGAAAGGCGTTTCGACATGCCCAAAGTCCTTATTTCCGACAAGATGGATCCCAAGGCCGCGCAGATCTTTCGCGAGCGCGGCGTCGAGGTCGACGAGATCACCGGCAAGACCAAGGAAGAGCTGATCGCGATGATCGGCGAATATGACGGCCTCGCCATCCGCTCCGCCACCAAGGTGACCAAGGAGGTGCTGGCCGCCGCGACGAACCTGAAGGTCGTCGGCCGCGCCGGCATCGGTGTCGACAACGTCGACATCCCCGCCGCCTCCGCCAAGGGCGTGGTGGTGATGAACACCCCGTTCGGCAACAGCATCACCACCGCCGAACATGCCATCGCGCTGATGTTCGCGCTCGCCCGCGACCTGCCCGAGGCGGACCGTTCGACGCAGGCCGGCAAGTGGGAGAAGAACCGCTTCATGGGCGTGGAGGTCACCTCCAAGACGCTCGGCCTGATCGGCGCCGGCAACATCGGTTCGATCGTGGCCGATCGCGCGCTGGGTCTGAAGATGAAGGTCGTCGCGTTCGATCCGTTCCTGACGCCGGAGCGCGCGGTGGAGATGGGCGTGGAGAAGGTGACGCTGGACGAGCTGCTCGCCCGCGCCGACTTCATCACGCTGCACACGCCGCTGACCGACAGCACGCGCAACATCCTCTCGGCCGAGGCGATCGCCAAGACCAAGAAGGGCGTGCGGATCGTCAACTGCGCGCGCGGCGGGCTAATCGACGAGGTCGCGCTCAAGGCCGCGCTCGATTCGGGCCAGGTTGGTGGTGCCGCGCTCGACGTGTTCGTCGAGGAGCCGGCCAAGGCATCGCCGCTGTTCGGCACGCCCAACTTCATCTCCACCCCGCATCTGGGTGCCTCGACCAATGAGGCGCAGGTGAACGTGGCGATCCAGGTGGCCGAGCAGATGGCCGACTATCTGATGTCCGGCGGCGTCACCAACGCGCTCAACGTGCCGAGCCTGTCGGCCGAGGAAGCGCCGAAGCTGAAGCCGTACATGGCGCTGGCAGAACGGCTGGGCGCGCTGGTGGGCCAGCTCGAGGGCGACAACATCAAGGGCGTCGCCATCGAGGTGGAGGGCGCCGCCGCCGAACTGAACCAGAAGCCGATCACCGGCGCGGTGCTGGCCGGGCTGATGAAGGTGTATTCGGACACGGTGAACATGGTCAACGCGCCGTTCCTCGCCAAGGAGCGCGGGCTGGACGTGCGGGAGGTGCGCCATGATCGCGAGGGCGATTACCACACGCTCGTTCGCGTCTCGGTGACGACCGCGAGCGGCGAGAAGTCGGTGGCGGGCACGCTGTTCGCCAATTCCGAACCGCGCCTCGTCGAGATCTTCGGCGTGAAGGTGGAGGCCGATCTCGCCGGCTCGATGCTGTACGTGGTCAACGAGGATGCGCCCGGTTTCATCGGCCGTCTCGGCACGTCGCTGGGGCAGGCGGACGTCAACATCGGCACCTTCCACCTCGGCCGCCGCGCCGCCGGCGGCGAGGCGGTGCTGCTGCTCTCGATCGATTCGCGGGTGGAGGAGCCGGTGCTGTGGCAGGTCTGCCAGCTTGCCGGCGTGAAGACGGTGAAGGCGCTGAACTTCTGATCCGGTTTCGCTGGCACCCGGACGACAAGCCGCTAAATGCTCCCTGAATGGTTCCGCCCATCCTGAGGAGGGACTGAGCGCAGGCGAAGGCCCGTCTCGAAGGACACCATCCTCCTTCGAGACGCCACTTCGACTTCGCTCAGCGGCTCCTCAGGATGAGCGGGGCATAATCTGGATCGTCCACCCCATGAGCATCACCCCCGGCCTCCTTCCCGTCGGTCTGCGCGATCGGTTGCCGCCGCAGGCGGAAGCGGCCTCGCGGCTGCTGCATCGCGTGATCGTGGCGATCGGGCGGCACGGTTACGATCGCGTCGCCCCACCGCTCGCCGAGTTCGAGGAAGGGCTGGTCGGCCGGCTCAAGTCGGCGCGCGCGCAGGATCTGCTGCGCTTCGTCGATCCGGTGTCGCAGCGGACGCTGGCGCTGCGGCCCGACATCACCGCGCAGATCGGCCGCATCGCCGCCACCCGGATGCGCCACCGCGCACGCCCGCTGCGTCTGGCCTATGGCGGCCCGGTGCTGAAACTGCGCGCCACCCAGCTCCGCCCCGAGCGCGAACTGATCCAGACGGGAGCCGAACTGATCGGCAGCGATACCGTCGCCGCAGCGATCGAACTGCTCGGCGTCGCAATCGAGGCGCTGGAGACGGCGGGGGTGACGGGCATCACCGTCGACCTGACCCTGCCCGATCTGGTCGAGACGCTGGCCGCCGGCCCACTGCCACTCGCCCCCGAACGCATCGACGCGGTGCGCGCCACGCTGGACGCCAAGGATGCCGGCGGCCTCGCGGCGCTCGATGCCGAGGCGTATCTGCCGTTCATCGCCGCCGCCGGCCCGCTTGATGACGCGATGACGCGGCTGCGGCGGGTGCCGGGGGCCGATGCGCTGTCCTCCCGGCTGGACGGTATCGCCGCCATCGCCGCCGCCTTCCGCGACCGGGTGACGCTGACGCTTGACCCGACCGAACGCCACGGCTTCGAATATCAGAGCTGGCTCGGCTTCTCGCTCTTCGGCGCGGGGCTTTCCGGCGAGGTGGGGCGCGGTGGCAGCTACACCATCGTCCATGCGGACGGCGGGGAGGAAGCGGCGATCGGCTTCTCGCTCTACATCGATCCGCTGGTCGATGCCGGGCTGGGGCAGGAACCGCGCCGCCGCCTGTTCCTGCCGACCGGCACCGATCCGGCCGCTGCCGCCAGCTTGCGCGGACAAGGCTGGACGACGATCGCGGCGCTGGCCGACGGCGACGACGCGGCGGCGCTGGGTTGCACGCATCGGCTGGTTGGCGGGGAGCCGCAACCGCTCTAGGGCATACCAAACTTCCCATGTGTCGGGCGAAGTCGAGACACGCCTTCGAGCGAAGCCGAGAAGCCAGCGTTGACGGCCTCGATTTCGCTCGACCGGTCCCTCGACTTCGCTCGGGACAAGGATCATGCTGCAAGGAAACACCATGGCCAACGTCACCGTCATCGGCGCCCAGTGGGGCGATGAAGGCAAGGGCAAGATCGTCGATTGGCTGGCCGAGCGGGCCGACGTCGTCGTGCGCTTCCAGGGCGGGCACAACGCCGGCCACACGCTCGTCGTGGGCGACAAGACGTACAAGCTGAGCCTGCTGCCCTCGGGCATCGTGCGCGGCACGCTCTCGGTGATCGGCAACGGCGTGGTGCTCGATCCGTGGCATTTCCGCGACGAGGTGGCCAAGCTGGCCGGACAGGGCGTGACGATCACGCCGGAGAAGCTGCACATCGCCGAGACGTGCCCGCTGATCCTGCCGTTCCACCGCGATCTGGACGGGCTGCGCGAGGACGCCAGCGGTGCGGGCAAGATCGGCACCACCCGCCGAGGCATCGGCCCGGCCTATGAGGACAAGGTGGGCAGGCGGGCGATCCGTGTATGCGACCTCGCCCACCTCGACGATCTCGACCCGCAGCTGGACCGCATCTGCGCACATCACGACGCGCTGCGCGCCGGCTTCGGCGAGCCGCCGATCGACCGCGCCCGCGTGCTGGCGGACCTGCGCGAGATCGCCGACTTCATCCTGCCCTATGCCAAGCCCGTGTGGCTGACGCTGAACGAGGCGCGGCGGCGCGGCGACCGCATCCTGTTCGAGGGCGCGCAGGGCGTTCTGCTCGACGTCGACCACGGCACCTATCCGTTCGTCACCTCGTCGAACACCATCGCCGGCTCGGCGGCCGGCGGGTCCGGGCTGGGGCCGGCGGCGGCGGGCTTCGTGCTCGGCATCGTCAAGGCCTACACCACCCGCGTCGGCAGCGGCCCCTTCCCCACCGAGCTTGAGGACGAGATCGGCCAGCGGCTGGGCGAGCGCGGCCATGAGTTCGGCACGGTCACCGGGCGCAAGCGGCGCTGCGGCTGGTTCGATGCGGTGCTGGTGCGCCAGTCGGCCGCCGTCTCCGGCATTACCGGGATCGCGCTGACAAAGCTCGACGTGCTCGACGGGTTCGAGGAACTGCGCATTTGCACCGGCTATACGGTGGACGGCCGCCACTTCGACTATCTGCCGCCGCACCCGCAGGATCAGGCCAAGGCCGTGCCGGTGTACGAGAGCATCGAGGGCTGGAGCGAATCGACCGCCGGCGCGCGCAGCTGGGCCGAGTTGCCGGCGCAGGCGATCAAGTACATTCGCCGCGTGGAGGAGTTGATCCGGTGCCCGGTGGCGCTCGTGTCGACCAGCCCGGAGCGGGAGGACACGATCCTCGTGCGCGACCCCTTCGCGGACTGAGGGGTTCGGTCTGGCACCGCTTGTCGTCCCTCACCCTCATACGTCATCCCGACGAAAGTCGGGATGACGTAAGCGATGCTGGAAATTGGTGAAACGGTGGCCAAGGGCGGTCAGTGCCGCGTCACCCCTGCGTCTGCGCCGGACATGAACCAGCGCGCGATCACGATCCCCGCCGCCGACAGACCGAGCACGTCGGCCACGAAGGTATAGATGAAATAGCCGGCGCCATAGTGGTTGAACACCGGCTGCCCGATATCGAGGTACAACGTCGCCGCCAGCGACAGCAGCACCACGATCCGCACGCGTTCGCCGAAGGTACGCACGCCGGCGAAGGTCAGGCCCAGCGCGATCAGCACGCCGGTGATGAGCGCCAGCACCAGCCCGGTGAGGAGCGATGCCGAGTCGACCGGCGCGAACCCTTGCGTGTTGAAGTGGATCGTCGCGATCGGCCCGCGCCCGTGCAGTACGGTGCCCTGCGGGCTGGAGGGCCACGGGATGTGATAGGTGCCGGTGCCGCTCTGCGTCAGCCCCTGGGCGAGCGCGGCCTGCAATTGTGCGTTCGCCGCATCGTCCACCTTCGAGAAGGCCAGCGTCGACAATGGCGTCCCCCAGAACAGGAAGCCGACGAGGTAGAGCACCCCCCCGCCCGCCAGCCCGCCGATGACCGTCCTGATGCCGATAAACGTCCTGCCCATGCCGCCCTCCTTGCTCTCGCCGAAATTCGGACGAAGCGGACGTGACGTCAATGGCGGGTGGTCCGGGCATATCAGGCCGGGGCGGATCAGTCAGGGGTGGGGCTGCTCGCCATCAACTTACGGGTAAAGCCGATCAGGCCGACCTGCCGGCTGCGTTTCAGTCGCTCGGCCTGCAGGATCGCGCGCACCTGCGCGACGCAGCGATCCACATCGTCGTTGATGAGGACATATTCGTAGCCGTCCCAATGGCTGATCTCGCTGGCCGCGCGATCCATCCGCGCCGCGACGACCTCGGCGCTGTCGGTGCCGCGGGAGGACAGGCGGCGCCCGAGTTCCTCGACAGAGGGAGGCAGGATGAATACGCGCACCGTGTCGCCGCCAGCCTGCTGGTACAGCTGCTGCGCGCCCTGCCAGTCGATGTCGAACAGCACGTCGCGCCCTTCGTCCAGCATTCGCTCGACCGGCGCCCGGGGCGTGCCGTAGCGGTTGCCGAAGACATGCGCCCATTCGAGAAACTCGCCAGCCGCGCGCATCTCGCGAAAGCGTTCGAGGTCGACGAAATGGTAGTCGATGCCATCCCGCTCACCCGCGCGCATGTCACGGGTGGTGGCTGAAACGGACATCTGCAATGCCGGATCGTCTTCCAGCAGCCGCCGCGCGATCGTCGATTTGCCCGCGCCCGAAGGCGACGAAAGCACGAACAGCAGACCGCGACGGGGGAGGCTTTTAAGAGGCATGGGCTATTGGCGCGCCGTTCCCCACCCCGTCAACCTGTCACCGTACCGTATTTGCGACAGGCGGTGCGATCAATAACCGCGCTTGGACGCGCGCCGGCGATCGAGCAGCTTCTTGGCGACATAGCCGCCGGCCAGCATCATGCCGAGCGGTCCGGTCCGCCGCAGTGCGCCTGCCGCCGTCGCGCCGAGCATCGCACCCTTGACGCCGCCGCTGCCATCGCGCCGATCGATCTCGCGGCCGAGCAGTGCACCGATTACCTTGCCGATCATGCGATTTCTCCTTCGTTTGGATTCGGCCAAGGAAGCGCGGGACGGAAGCGAAGGTTCCGTGGGGAGCGGGCGGTGTCTGCCATCCTCCGTCGTTCCAGCCAACGCTGGAATCTCCCGAGGCAGCGCGGGCGGCCGATACGCGGAGATCCCAGCGTTCGCTAAGATGACGAACGACGCCGAACGACACGCCGCTCATCGCAAGCCCCTTCCCCGATCACCGCCCCAGCATCGCCTCCGGCCGCACCACGCGGTCGAAGGTTTCGGCATCGACCAGCCCGAGCGCCAACCCGGCCTCCTTCAGGCTCAACCCCTCGGCATGGGCATGTTTGGCGATCTTCGCGGCATTGTCGTAACCGATCTCGGGGGCCAGCGCGGTCACCAGCATCAGCGAGCGATCGAGCAGCGCGGCGATGCGGTCGCGGTCCGGCTCCAGCCCTTCCACCGCGCGCAGGGTGAAGCTCTCCATCGCGGTCGCCAGCAGGTCGATCGAGCGCATCACCGCCGCGCCGATCAGCGGCTTGAACACGTTCAGTTCCATGTGCCCCTGCAACCCGCCGACGGTGATCGCCATGTGATTGCCGATCACCTGCGCTGCCACCATCGTCAACATCTCGCACTGGGTGGGATTTACCTTGCCAGGCATGATCGAGCTGCCCGGCTCGTTCTCCGGCAGGCGCAGTTCGCCCAGGCCGCAGCGCGGGCCGGAACCGAGCAGGCGGATATCGTTGGCGATCTTCGACAGCGCCACCGCCAGCGTGTTGAGCGTGCCGGAAAAATGCACGAGCGCATCGTTGGCGGCCAGCGCCTCGAACTTGTTCGGTGCCGTCTCGAACGGCAGGCCGGTGTCGCGCGCGATCTCTGTCGCCACCGCCTCGGCGAACCCGGCCGGCGCGTTCAGCCCGGTGCCCACGGCGGTGCCGCCCTGTGCCAGCTTCGTCAGCCCGGCCAACACCGCCGGCTCGATCCGGCGGCGGCATGCGTGCAACTGCGCGACGTAGCCGGAGAATTCCTGCCCCAGCGTCAACGGCGTCGCATCCTGCAAATGGGTACGCCCGATCTTGACGATATCGTCCCATGCCTCGGCCTTCGCCTGCAACGCGCCCGCAAGTCCGTCGAGCGCGGGCAGCAGTCGGCGGGTGGCGGCCAGCACCGCCGCGACATGCAGCGCGGTGGGGAAGGTATCGTTCGAGGATTGCGCCATGTTGACGTGGTCGTTCGGATGCACCGGGCTTTTGCCGCCGCGCGTGCCGGTCAGCACCTCGTTGGCGCGGCCGGCGATCACCTCGTTCACGTTCATGTTCGATTGCGTGCCCGAACCGGTCTGCCAGATGACGAGCGGAAACTGATCGTCGAGCCTGCCGTCTGCCACCTCCCCCGCCGCCGATTCGATCGCGTCGGCCAAGCGGGTGTCCAGATCGTGCGCGCGGTTCACCCGCGCCGCCGCGCGCTTCACGATCGCCAGCGCGTGGACGATGCCGGGCGGCATCCGTTCACTCGCACCGAACGGGAAGTTCTCGATCGATCGCTGCGTCTGCGCGCCCCAATAGGCATCGGCCGGCACGGCGATGGGGCCGAAGCTGTCGGTTTCGGTGCGTGTCGTCATCGTGTGGCTCCTGCCGTGCCCGCTGTCGATTCTCTCAATGGCGGAACGCACGATAGGCTCCGCCGTCGTGCCCGTGGAAACGATCGACGGAGGCGGTTCCGCCCCCGCCGGCAACCGCGTTTCACCGCCGAAATCGCAGGGTTCATCACGCTTTCGGTCACGCTGCTTATGCTTTGGCCGCATCGCGCGAAATGCAACTTTACAGGGGGAAAGCGTGTTCCTATATCGCCACTCCGCTGCCCCATGGGACTTCCAACCGCAAGGCAGCTTTCTTGCCACGACTCCCTGGAGGTCCCTTGAATTGCACAAGCATCATAGCGCGCTGGGGCTAGCGACCGCCCATTCGACCGCCGTCACCGGTGTCGACATCGCCAAGCTCTGCCCGGTCCAGCCGGTCACGCTGCTTCGTCCGCACGCCGCAAGGCGTGCTGCCCGGTTCTTCGTCGAGAAGTTCAAGGGTCGGTCGATGTATGCCGTGAAGGCCAATCCCTCAGTCGATCTGCTGTGCCTCCTGTGGGAGAGCGGCATCACGCATTACGACGTGGCCTCGATCGCGGAAGTGCGCCTCGTCGCGGCCACGCTGCCCGGCGCCACCCTGTGCTTCATGCACCCGGTGAAGGCCGAGGAGGCGATCGCCGAGGCGTACCACACGCATGGCGTCCGCACCTTCTCGCTCGATACCGTCGAGGAGCTGGAGAAAATCCAGCGGGCGACCGGCGACGCAACCGACCTCACGCTGTGCGTGCGGCTGCGGGTATCGTCCGATCACTCGAAGCTGAGCCTGGCCTCCAAGTTCGGCGTCGAGGCGCGTGAGGCGCGCGACGTGCTGATGGCGACCCGCCAGGTGGCCGACGCGCTCGGCATCTGCTTCCACGTCGGTTCGCAGGCGATGAGCCCGCAGGCCTATGTGCAGGCGATGGGCCGGGTGCGGCAGGCGATCGTTGAGGCAGGCGTCACCGTCGATGTCGTCGATGTCGGCGGGGGCTTCCCCTCCACCTATCCCGGCATGGAGCCGCCGCCGCTGGAGTCGTACTTCCGCGCGATCCACGACACGTTCGAGAGCCTGCCGATCAGCTATTCGGCCGAGCTCTGGTGCGAGCCGGGCCGTGCGCTGTGCGCCGAATATGCCAGCCTGCTGGTGCGCGTGGAAAAGCGCCGGGGCGACGAGCTGTATATCAACGACGGCGCCTATGGCGCGCTGTTCGATGCGGCGCACATCGGCTGGCGTTTCCCGACGACGCTGCTGCGCGAGCCGGAGAGCGAGGTTCGGCCCATGCCGTTCAGCTTCTACGGTCCGACCTGCGACGACATGGACCATATGGCCGGCCCGTTCCTGCTGCCGGCCGACACGCACGCGGGCGACTACATCGAGATCGGGATGCTCGGCGCCTATGGCTGCGCGATGCGGACCGGGTTCAACGGCTTCACCGCCGCCGAGCCGGTGATCGTGACGGACGAGCCGATGGCGAGCCTGTACGGCCAGCGGATGAACCCGCCGGCCGCCGCCAACGTCATCAAACTGTAGCCAAGCCGACCCTTAACGGCGTCGCCCCGCCCGATGCGGCAGGGCGACGCCGCGCTTTTTCGTACCCGGGAGCCTCCGCATGACCACGACGCCCGAATCCGCCATCAACGATACCCGCAAGGCAGAGCTGCTCTCCACGACGGTCGAGCATATCGATATCCGCACTTTCGACGCGCGCCCGATCGTGGACGCCATGGCGAAGATGAGCTTCACCAGCCGCGATCTCGCCCGCGCGACCGACATCTACAACCAGATGCTGGCGGACCGCGACTGCACAATCTTCCTGGTCGTCGCCGGCTCCACCTCGGCCGGCGGCTGCATGGACCTGTATGCCGAGCTGGTGCGCTCGAACATGGTGGACGGCATCATCGCCACCGGCGCCTCGATCGTGGACATGGATTTCTTCGAGGGGCTTGGCCACAAGCACTATCAGGCGCTTGAGGTGCCTGACGACAACACGCTGCGCTCGCTGCTGATCGACCGCATCTACGACACCTACATCGACGAGGAGGATCTCCAGAACGTCGATCACACGATCGCCGAGATCGCCGACGCGCTGGAGCCGAAGCCCTATTCCAGCCGCGCCTTCATCCGCGAGATGGGCAAGTATCTGGTCGAGCACGGCAAGAAGGACAACAGCCTCGTCAAGCTGGCCTACGAGCATGACGTGCCGATCTTCTGCCCGGCGTTCGTCGACAGCTCGGCCGGCTTCGGTCTGGTCAAGCATCAGGTCGATGCGATGAAGGCGGGCCGTCCGTACATGGTGCTGGATGCCATCGCCGATTTCCGCGAGCTGACCGACATCAAGATCAAGGCGGGCGTCACCGGCCTTCTGATGATCGGCGGCGGCGTGCCGAAGAACTTCGTGCAGGACACCGTCGTGTGCGCCGAGATCCTCGGCCATGACGACGTGCAGGTGCACAAGTACGCCGTGCAGATCACCGTGGCCGACGTGCGCGACGGTGCCTGCTCCTCCTCCACGCTGCAGGAAGCGGCGAGCTGGGGGAAGGTGAACACCGCGATCGAGCAGATGGTGTTCGCGGAGGCCGGTTCGGTCATGCCGCTGCTCGCCTCCGACGCGTGGCATCGCGGCCACCGCAAGGGGCAGGAGCCGCGCCGCTGGGCCAAGCTGTTCGAGAATGCGGCGGCCAATCAGGGCTGATCCCGCAGCCGGGGATCGTCCGGCCGGTGTCATGGGGGCAAGGCGCAAACCGCTTTCCCCCATGACGATCAGGCTCTAGCCTTTCTACGCGCCGCGCTCCCCGCGCCGGACGCGCGGGGAAACGGCATGGCGACGGTTGCGGTCTATAATCTGAAGGGCGGCGTGGGGAAGACCAGCGTCGCGGTGAATCTGGCGTGGGCCGGCGCCACGCTCGGTGGCCATCGCACCTTGCTGTGGGATCTCGACGGGCAGGCCTCGGCAAGCTGGATCCTCGCACCCGATCATGTGGCCACCGAGGGCGCGGATGCCGGGGCGGTGCTCGCCTGCGACATTCCACCCAGCGACCTGATCCTGCCGACCGGCTTCGAGCGGCTCGACCTGCTGCCGGCGGACGCCTCGCTGCACGGCCTCGACCACATCTTCGCCCAGATCGACCGCGAGCGGCGGCTTCGTCAGTTGCTCGACACGTTGAACGACAGCTACGACCTGATCGTGCTGGACTGCCCGCCCGGCCTCGGCGCCACCAGTTCGCAGGTGATCCGCGCCGCCTCCACCATCCTGCTGCCGATGATCCCCTCGCCTTTGTCGAACCGTGCGCTGGTGGAACTGCAGACACATCTGTCGCGCGGCGGGGAAGAGCTGCCGCCGATCGTGCCGGTGTTCACGATGGTGGACATGCGCCGCGCCGCCCACCGCGCCGCGATCGAGAACGGGCCGGGTTATCCGGTGATCCCGATGGCGAGCGCAATCGAGATGATGGGCGAGCGCAATGCGCCGATCGGCGTCTACGCCCCACGCTCGGCGGCGGCACAGGCGTTCGACAGCTTGTGGTATGCGGTTTCACCCCATCTGACGGTGGCATAGGAAATCAATGCCGGTCGATGGCACTGTAACAAAATGACTTGAAAGGCCGTGCGGCCGGGTTTCTTCTGACGACCGTTACAGAGGGGAAAGTCAGATGATTCGTTTACGCCTGTCCGTACTTGCTGCCGCCGCCGCGTTGCTGTTCGCCGGCACTGCCCCCGCTCAGATGCACACCACCTACGCCCCCGAAAAGGGCATCTGGAACGTCACGGGTATCGAGGTCGATCCCAACCATATCGACGACTATCTCGCCGGCCTGCGCCGCACGCAGGCGCCGGGGATGGACGTTCTGAAGAAGCGCGGCCTGATCGACGCCTATCGCATCCGCCTCCGCAACGGCTACGTGAAGGGATCGCCGAATGTCATGATCGAGACGCACTTCACCAGCTTCGCCGCGCTCGCGCCGGACAAGGCGCGCGATCAGGCGATCGAGAAGGAGATCTACGCGTCGGTGCCCAAGGAGGAAGGCGACAAGGCGGTGGCAGGCTACGAGAAGTACCGTACCTTCGTCGACGACGCCTACTGGACCGAGGTGACGCTGGCGAAATAGACCGGCGTCGCGACGTCCATCGGGCGTTTCCCCCCGCCGCCAAACTGATCTAGAGGCGGCGGCATGGCCGCGCTCGACCGACATCTCGCCACTGCGCTGGCGCGCATCGACGCGCGCGACGAGCGCCGCCGGCTGGTGGCGACCGGCGCGGGCGGCCCGGCCCGCCTCGATCGCGCCGGCCGCACCCTGATCGATTTTTCGAGCAACGACTATCTCGGCCTCGCCCGCCACCCGCTGATCGCCGAGCGCAGCGCCGAATGGGCGCTGCGGCTGGGTGGCGGCAGCGGCGCATCCCGGCTGGTGACGGGGACGCTCGACGCGCATCTGGCGGTCGAGGCGCGGATCGCGGCGTTCAAGGGGGCGGAGGCGGCGCTGCTGTTCCCCTCCGGCTGGCAGCTCAACGCGGCGGTGCTGGCGGCGCTGATGAAGGCCGCGCCGGATACGCTGCTGTTCACCGACCGGCTGATCCACGCCAGCCTGCACGCGGGCGCCGCCGGCCACCGCCAGATCCGCTTCCGCCACAACGATCTCGACCACCTCGAAACGCTGCTGGCCGCCCGCGCCGGCGAGGCGGGACCACGCCTGATCGTGACGGAGAGCGTGTTCAGCATGGATGGCGACCGGGTGGATCTGGCACGGCTGGGCGCGATCGCACGGGCGCACGATGCGTTCCTGTATCTCGACGAGGCGCATGGCACCGGCGTGCTCGGGCGCGGTGGCGCGGGGTTGTCGGCCGATCATCCGGGCGTGGCTGATCTGGTAATGGGCACGTTCAGCAAGGCGTTCGGTTGCTTCGGCGCCTATGTGGCGGGCAGCCGGGCGCTGATCGACTATCTGGTCAACGCATGCGGCGGCTTCATCTTCTCCACCGCGCCGCCGCCCGCGATGCTCGGCGCGATCGACGCCGCACTCGATCTGGTGCCGGCGATGGACGAGGCACGCGCGACGCTGGCGACACGAGGCGTGCACCTGCGCGCGCGGCTGGCGGCGGCAGGGATCGACACGGGGGCGAGCAGCACGCAGATCGTCCCCGCCATCGTCGGCGAGGCAAGCGACGCGCTGGCGCTGGCGGCGGGGCTGGCGGAGGACGGACTGCTCGCCGCCGCGATTCGCCCGCCGACCGTGCCGCCCGGCACCAGCCGGCTCCGCCTCGCGCTGCGCGCCACGCATACCGCCGACGACATCGACCGCCTCGCCGACCGTATCGTGGCCCGGCTGGCAAGATGACGACGCTGCTGCTGCTTCACGGCTGGGGGTTCGACGCGCGCCTGTGGGATGGCGTGCGCGCCGCGCTGCCCGGCGTGGCGGCGGTGGCATGGGATCGCGGTTATTTCGGCGCGGCGCTTACCCCCGAGGTGGCCGGCCCGGTGGTGGCGGTGGGCCATTCGCTCGGCGCGATGCTGCTGGCGGCATGCTTGCCGGCGGACGTGCCGCTGGTCGCGATCAACGGCTTCGACCGTTTAGCCGGAGAGGGTGCGGTGCCGCCCCGCGTGATCGACCGGATGCGGGCGCGCCTGGCCCAAGCGCCGGTGGCCGTGCTGGACGAGTTCCGCCTGCGCTGCGGCGCGCCTGCCGCCACCCGTCTGCCGGATACGGATGCGTTGGCTGACGATCTCGACCGGCTCGCCACGATGACGGTGCCGCGCGACGGGCGGGAGGTGCTCGTCCTGCACGGTGCGGCCGACCCGATCCTGCCCCCCGACATGCGGGCCACCACCTTTGCCGGCGCGAGGCGCGAGACGCATCCCGACGCGGGCCACCTGCTGCCGCTGACCCATCCCGGCTGGTGCGCCGAACAAATCGCGGCCCTCCTGTGAGCACCGTTCCTGACAGCCATCAGTCATCGACATCGTGGATCGGGATCGTCGCCGGCGATCCGGCATATCGGCCGGACGGCACGCCCATTCCACTGTGGATGACGTCTGGCCGGGCGACGACGCCGGATCGTTCGCAATCGCCGACCGGGCGCCGTGAGTACCGGCTACCACGCCCGCTGGGTCGCCTTTTCCGGTTCGCGGCCCCAATCACAGATAGAGGCCGGAGGGTGGCCGAGACATTCGCGAAGGTCCCGTCGATCGCGCACGCGCATGACCGCCGGTCCGTTCCGGCCGGACGCGGCTGGCCCTGTCCGGCGCGTGGCGCGGCCGCGTCATGACCGTCGCCCATGCCTTCGATCGCGCGGCCGATCGCTATGACGCGCACGCGCCGGTGCAGCGGCGGGTGGCGGCGATGCTCGCGGATCGCATCGTCGCGCTGCCGCTGCCGCCTGCGCCGCGCGTGCTGGAACTGGGCTGCGGCACCGGCTTTCTCGGCGCGGCGCTGGTCGATCGCCTGCCCCGCGCTGACTGGTGGATGACCGACCTCGCGCCCGCGATGGTGGAACGCACCGCCGCGCGCTTCGCCGGGCGGCCGGCCATACGCTTCGCCGTGATGGACGCCGCCGCGCCGGACCTGCCCGGCCCGTTCGACCTGATCTGTTCCAGCCTCGCGCTGCAATGGCTGGCTGATCTGCCCGCCGCCGTCACGGCCCTGCGCGCGCGGCTGGCGCCGGGCGGCAGGCTCGCCTTCACCACGCTGGCGGCAGGCAGCTTCGCCGAATGGGGCGCGGCGCATGAGCCGGACACGGCGGGCACGCCGGCCTATCCCGATGCGGCGGCACTGCGGCGGCTCGGGCTGGCGGTGACGATCGACACGCTGACCGAGCGCCACGGGGATGCGCGCGATTTCCTGCGCGCGGTCAAGGCGATCGGCGCCGGCACGCCCCGCCCCGGCCACCGGCCGCTCGGCCCGGCCGGGTTGCGCGGCGTGATGGCCCGGTTCGAGGCGCAGGGCGCGGTGGCGCGCTACGTCGTCGCGACGTGTATCGCAGGGCCGGAGGAGAAGGCATGAGAACGATCGTCGTCACCGGCACCGGCACCGGCATCGGCAAGACGGTGTTCGCCGCCGGCCTCGCCGCCGCGCTCGATGCCACCTATTGGAAACCGATCCAGTCCGGCCTTGCCGACGGCAGCGACAGCGACGCGATACGCGCGCTCGGCGTGACTCGCGTTCTGCCCGAGGCGTATCGTCTCACCGAGCCGCTTTCCCCCCACCGCGCCGCCGAACTGGACGGCATCACGATCGAC
>NZ_VNIM01000091.1 GCF_007785815.1 Alterirhizorhabdus solaris
CCACAAATATACGCGTGGTCTGGTGGCGGTGGTCGGCGGGGCGATGCCGGGGGCGTCGCTGCTCACGGCGGGGGCGGGTGGGCGGCTGGGCGGCGCTGGGATTGGGGGGGGGGGGGGGGGCGGGGGGGGGGGTCCGGGGGGGCGGCCGGGGCGGGGCCGCGCGTCCACATCGTCCAGCCGAACATCAACCAGCAGGAAAAGTGGGTGAAGGGGCTGGAACGGCGCAACTTCGCCCGCCTCGCCGGCCTCACCGGCGCGCCCGAGGCGGAGCCGCGCCTGATCCTGTGGCCCGAGGCGGCGGTGCCGGATTATCTGGAGGACGAGCCGTGGGCCGCACAAAGGCTGGCACGCCTGCTCGGCCCGCGTGACCTGCTGATGACCGGCGGCGTCGCGATCGAGTGGGACAGGCAGGGCAACGCCATCGGCGCGCGCAACAGCATGTTCGTGCTGGATGCGCGGGCGCGGCTGCTCGACCGCTACGACAAGGCGCATCTGGTGCCTTATGGCGAGTATCTGCCGATGCGGCCGATCCTCTCGGCGATGGGCCTGTCGCGGCTGGCGCCGGGCGATCTCGATTTCTGGCCGGGGCCGGGGCCGCGCAGCTTCGTGCTGCCGGGGTTCGGCACGGTTGGCGTGCAGATCTGCTACGAGATCATCTTTTCCGGCCATGTGCTCGATCGTGCCCACCGCCCGGCCTTCCTGTTCAACCCTTCCAACGATGCGTGGTTCGGCCCCTCCGGCCCGCCGCAGCATCTGGCGCAGACTCGTCTGCGCGCGATCGAGGAGGGGATCGCGGTGGTGCGCGCCACGCCCACCGGCATCTCGGCGGTGATCGATCCGGACGGGCGGCTGGTGGCGTCGCTGCCGCAGGGCCGCGCCGGCGCGATCGAGCGGCGGCTGGATGGCCCGCGTCCGCCCACGCCGTTTTCGAGCCACGGCAACCTGCTGCCGATGCTGTTCGCCGCCTTGCTGGTGCTTGCGGCATTTGCACATCGCCGCTTCGCCCGCTAAGGGACATAAGGAAAGCTTTATATGACCGCCCCACAGGGTCGGCCGTCACCGTTCCGAAAGGCATGATACGCGATGCGTCAGGACTTCCTCTTCACGTCCGAGTCGGTTTCCGAAGGCCATCCCGACAAGGTGGCCGATCAGATCTCCGACGCGGTGGTCGATCTGTTCCTGTCCAAGGATCCGCAGGCCCGCATCGCCTGCGAGACGCTGACGACCACCCAGCTGGTCGTGCTCGCCGGCGAGATCCGCTGCAAGGGCGTCTATGAGGACGGCAAGTGGGCCGAGGGCGCCGAGGCCGAGATCGAGAAGACCGTGCGCGAGACGGTGAAGCGCATCGGCTACGAGCAGGACGGCTTTCACTGGCAGACGTTCAAGTTCCTCAACAACCTGCACGCCCAGTCCGCCCACATCGCGCAGGGCGTGGACGAGAGCGGCAACAAGGATGAGGGCGCCGGCGATCAGGGTATCATGTTCGGCTACGCCACCGACGAGACACCCGACTACCTGCCCGCCACGCTGTATTACTCGCACCGCATTCTCGAGCGGATGGCGGAAGATCGCCATTCCAAGGCCGTCCCGTTCCTTGAGCCGGACGCCAAGAGCCAGGTGACGTTGCAGTATGAGAACGGCGTGCCGGTCCGCGCGACGGCGCTGGTCGTTTCGACCCAGCATGCACCCGGCTATTTCGACGACGGCAGCGAGGGCAGCGATGCCGCGCGCTACAAGCAGCTGCGTGATTATGTCGTCGGCGTGTTCAACGACGTGCTGCCGCAGGGCTTCATCTCGGATGCGACCGCGATCTACGTGAACCCGACCGGCAAGTTCGAGATCGGCGGGCCGGACGGCGACGCCGGGCTGACCGGTCGCAAGATCATCGTCGACACCTACGGCGGCGCTTCCCCGCACGGCGGCGGTGCCTTCTCGGGCAAGGACCCGACCAAGGTCGATCGCTCGGCCGCCTATATCGCGCGCTACATGGCCAAGAACATCGTCGCCGCCGGCCTGGCCAAGCGGTGCACGATCCAGCTGAGCTACGCGATCGGCATCGCCGAGCCGCTGTCGCTCTACGTCGATACGCACGGCACCGGCACGGTGGACGAGGCGAAGATCGAGCAGGTGCTGCCGACGCTCGTGCGGCTGACCCCCAAGGGCATCCGCGAGCATCTCCAGCTCAACAAGCCGATCTACCAGCGTACCGCCAGCTACGGCCATTTCGGGCGCGAGCCGGACGGTGATTTCTTCAGCTGGGAAAAGACCGATCTGGTCGAGAAGCTGAAGGCGGCGCTCTGATCCGTCGATGTCCGGTGGCGTGATCGCCGCCGGGCATATCGCCGATTGCGGTGGTGCCACGCCGGGCATAGACTTCTCCGTGAAGGAGAGTGCCATGTCCCGGCTTGCCCTGTCGATGTTTCTCGCTGTCGGCCTGATCGGTGGCGGCCTCACCGCGCCGGCGCTGGCGGCGCCCTGCAAGGATGCCAAGGGCAAGTTCATCAAATGCCCGGAGGCCAAGCCCAAGGCGGCGGCGCGCTGCAAGAACGCCAAGGGGCATTTCGCCAAGTGCGGCACGCCGGGCGCGAAGCCGGCCTGACCACAGCGGCGGCGGATTTTTCGTCCTGTCGCCGTTTCCCGGGCGGCAGGTGATTTCCCCTGGCGGGCAACTGCGTTAGGCGGCATGCCATGTCCGACACGCCCCACGCCTATTCCGACCCCACCACCATCCGCCGCCTCTATGGCCGGCGGCAGGGCCACAAGTTGCGCCAGGGCCAGTCGGCGCTGGTCGAGACGCTGCTGCCCGAGATCACCGTGCCCGAGACCGGGCCGCTCGATGCCACCACGCTGTTCGGCGACGATCGCCCGATCGAGCTGGAGATCGGTTTCGGCGCGGGCGAGCATCTGGCCGAACAGGCGGCGATGCGGCCGGATCATGGCTTCATCGGCTGCGAGCCGTTCCTCAACGGCGTGGTCGGCGCGCTCGGCCATGTCGAGCGCGAGGGGCTGGCGAACGTGCGCCTGCACATGGGTGACGCGCTGGAGGTGATGGAGCGGCTGCCCGACGCCTCGCTGGCGCGCGTGTATCTGCTCCACCCCGATCCCTGGCCCAAGGCGCGCCACGCCAAGCGCCGCTTCATGAACCACGGACCGATGGATGCCATCGCCGCCAAGCTGCGGCCGGGCGGGGAGTTCCGCTTCGGCACGGACCACCCGGTCTATTGCCGCTGGGGCATGATGGTGATGGGCGCACGGCCCGACTTCCGCTGGACGGCGACGCGCCCGTCCGATTTCCTCGTGCGCCCCGACGACTGGCCCGACAGCCGCTACGCCGCCAAGGCCCGTCGCGAAGGACGAGAGGTCTGGTACTTCCGCTACGTGCGGGTGTGAGGCGTGGAGCGCACCGCAGGCGCCCCACGCCACCGTCATTACTGGGGGCGCCGGGATCTCCGACCCTGAGTCTCATCGTCATCCCGGCGCAGGCCGGGATGACGAGGGGGCCGGATCGGCGAGAAAGCGCCGTTACTTCTTCTCGAAGGCCACGGTGATCTTCAACGGCACCACGTCGGAGACGAGGGCGGTGCCGTAGCTGACGCCGAAGTCGCTGCGCTTCACGCTGGTGGTCGCCTCGAAGCCGACGTTGGCCTTCTTGTCCATCGGGCCGAGGCCGGCGCCGGTGAACTTCGCGTCCAGCACGATCGGCTTCGTCACGCCGTGCAGCGTGAGGTTGCCGGCGATCTTCGCGGTCGTGCCGCGCACCGTCACGCTGGTCGACCTGAACGTCGCGGTCGGGAATTTCGCGACGTCGAAGAAGTCGGGCTTGGCGAGATGCTCGTTCAGCGCCGCGCTGGTGGTGACGAGGCCGCTCATCGGCACCTCGATCGAGACGGTGGCGGCGTTGGGCTTCGCCGGATCGAGCACCAGCGTGCCGGTGGCGCCGCCGAAGATGCCCCAATAGCTGTTGAAGCCGAGGTGATCGACGGTGAACACCACCTGCGTGTGGTTCGGATCGACCGCATAGGTGCCGGCGGTAACGCGCGAGGCGTCCGGCGCGCCGGGTTTGGTCGTCGGCATCTGTGCCACGGCGGGGGTCGCTGCGAGCAGGACGGCGGCGAGGATCGGACGGCGCATCGGCAAGGCTCCTGAAACAGGGAAGGGGCAGGCCATAGCTGACCCGCCCCTCCTCTGCTTGTCAATCCGCGCAACCGGCGCGGTGGTGCTTGTCAATCCGCGCCGCTGGGCGCGGCGGCGTCAGTTCTTCGCCTTGTCGACCAGCTGATTCTTGGCGATCCACGGCATCATGGCGCGCAGCTTCTCGCCGACCTGCTCGATCGGGTGCGCGGCGGCGGCCTTGCGGCTGGCCTTCAGCTCCGGCTGGCCGGCGCGGTTGTCCAGCACGAAGTTCTTCACGAACCGGCCGGACTGGATGTCCGCCAGCACGCGCTTCATCTCGGCCTTCGTCTCGGGCGTGATGATGCGCGGGCCGGTGGTGATGTCGCCATATTCGGCCGTGTTGCTGATCGAGTAGCGCATGTTGGCGATGCCGCCCTCGTACAGCAGGTCGACGATCAGCTTGGTCTCGTGCAGGCACTCGAAATAGGCCATTTCCGGTGCGTAGCCGGCCTCGGTCAGCGTCTCGAACCCGGCCTGGATCAGGTGGGTGATGCCGCCGCACAGCACGGCCTGCTCGCCGAACAGGTCGGTTTCGCACTCCTCCTTGAAGGTCGTCTCGATCACGCCCGACCGACCGCCGCCGATGGCGCTGGCATAGGAGAGCGCCACGTCATGCGCGTTGCCGCTGGCATCCTGGTGGATCGCGATCAGGCAGGGCACGCCGCCACCGCGCTGATACTCGGAACGCACGGTGTGGCCCGGGCCCTTGGGGGCGATCATGAACACGTCGACGTCGGCGCGCGGCTCGATCAGGCCGAAGTGCACGTTGAGGCCGTGGGCGAAGGCGATCGCCGCGCCGGGCTTCAGGTTGGCGGCCAGATCGTCGTTGTAGATCGCGGCCTGATGCTCGTCGGGCGCCAGCACCATCACGATATCGGCCCATTTGGCGGCCTCGGCGTTGCTGAGCACCTTGAAGCCGGCGTCCTCGACCTTCTTCGCGGTGGCCGAGCCGGGGCGCAGCGCGATCGCAACCTCGGCCACGCCCGAATCGCGCAGGTTCTGGGCGTGGGCATGGCCCTGGCTGCCGTAGCCGACGATGGCGACCTTCTTGCCCTTGATGAGGCCGATGTCGGCATCCCGATCGTAATAAACGCGCATTCGATGGCTCCCTGTGGAATTGGTCCGGCGCTTCTGCGGCCGGGAGAGATGGGTCAGGCGGCGTCCCGGCCGCGGGCGATGGCGGCGACGCCGGTACGGGCGACCTCGATCAGGCCGACCTCGCGCATCAGCTCGAGGAACTTGTCGATTTTCTCCGACCCGCCCGTCACCTCGAACACGAAGCTGCTGGTCGTCGCATCGAGCACGCGGGCGCGATAGACCTCGGCCAGCCGCAGCGCCTCGATGCGATGGTCGCCGGTGCCGCGCACCTTCACCAGGGCAAGCTCGCGCTCCACATGCGCGCCGAGCTCCGTCAGGTCGGTGACCTTGTGGACCGGGATCAGCCGGTCGAGCTGCGAGATGATCTGGTCGATCACCCCGCGCGGCCCGCTCGTCACGATGGTGATGCGGCTGATCTTCTCGTCCTCGGTGACGTCGGCCACCGTGAGGCTCTCGATATTGTAGCCGCGCGCGGAGAACAGCCCGGCGATACGGGCGAGGATGCCGGCCTCGTTGTCGACGAGGACGGAGAGCGTGTGCCGCTCGGCCTTTTCGGTGCGGATGTGCATCAGACCAGCGCCTTCGCTTCGTCGTCCATTTCGCCGGAAACCTCGTTGGCGTGCAGGATCATCTCGGTATGCGCGGCCCCGCTGGGGATCATCGGGAAGCAGTTGGCCACCTTGGACACGCGGCAGTCGACCATCACCGGCCCGTCCGTCTCCAGCATCCGGGCGATGCCGGCGTCCAGCTCGTCCGGCCCCTCGATGCGGATGCCGGTCCAGCCATAGGCTTCGGCCAGCTTCACGAAATCGGGCAGCGAATCGCTGTAGCTGTGCGAATGGCGGCCGCCGTAGGTGAGATCCTGCCACTGGCGGACCATGCCCATATATTCGTTGTTCAGGATGAACACCTTCACCGGCAGCTTGTACTGCGTGGCGGTGGCCAGCTCCTGGATGTTCATCTGGATGGACGCCTCGCCGGCCACGTCGATGACGAGCGCGTTCGGGTTGCCGAGCTGCGCGCCGATCGCGGCGGGCAGGCCGTAGCCCATCGTGCCGAGACCGCCCGAGGTGAGCCACTTGTTCGGCCCCTCGAACCCCATGTAGAGCGCCGCCCACATCTGGTGCTGGCCCACCTCGGTGGTGATGATCGGCTTGCGCGCCTTGGTCGCCTCGTGCAGCCGGCGCACGGCCTCCTGCGGCATGATCTCGGTGTCGGAGGGCGGGAAGTAGAGCGAGTCCCTGGCGCGCCATTCCTCGATCTGCGCCCACCATGCGGTCAGGTCCGGCTTGTGGTGCTGGCTCGCCTTCCACATCTTTATCATGTCCTCCATCGCGCGGCCGACATCGCCGACGATGGGGAGATCGACCTGCACCGTCTTGTTGTGCGAGGCGCGGTCGATATCGATGTGGATCTTGGTGGAGTCGGGCGAGAAGGCGTCGAGCCGGCCGGTCACGCGGTCGTCATAGCGCGCGCCGAGGCAGATCATCAGATCGCACCCGTGCATCGCCATGTTGGCCTCGTAGGTGCCGTGCATCCCCAGCATCCCCAGCCACGCGTCGCCGCTGGCCGGATAGGCGCCGAGGCCCATCAGGGTAGAGGTGACGGGCGCGCCGGTGAGCCGTTGCAATTCGCGCAGCAGCTGCGACGCGGCCGGGCCGGAATTGATGATGCCGCCGCCGGTGTAGAGGATCGGGCGCTTGGCCGAGGCGATCATCTCCACCGCCGCGCCGATCAGGCTCGGGTCCGCCTTCACCTGCGGGCGATAGCCCTTGTGCGGCAGGTTGGCCGTGCCCGGCTTGCGATAGGCGGCGGTGGCGACCTGCACGTCCTTGGGCAGATCGATCACCACCGGGCCGGGGCGGCCGGAGGTGGCGATATGGAACGCCTCGTGGACGATGTCGCCGAGCTTGGCGGGGTCCTTCACCAGATAGTTGTGCTTGGTGCAGTGGCGGGTGATGCCGATCGTGTCGCATTCCTGGAACGCGTCCGTGCCGATCAGCCCGGTGGGCACCTGCCCGGTGATGATGACGAGCGGGATCGAGTCCATCAGCGCATCGACGATGCCGGTGACGGCATTGGTCGCCCCCGGGCCGGAGGTGACGAGCACGACGCCCGGCTTGCCCGTGGCGCGGGCGTAACCCTCCGCCGCGTGCACCGCGCCGCCTTCCTGCCGCACGAGGATGTGGCGGATGCGCGTCTGGTTGAAGATCGCGTCGTAGATCGGCAGCACGGCGCCGCCGGGATAGCCGAACACCACCTCGACCCCGAGATCGGTCAGGGCCTCGATCAGAATGTCCGCGCCGGATCGCTCGGTAACCATCGCTTCGCCTTCCATGTTCGCGCGCCCCCTAGAGCAAATGTCCGCCGGACGGAACCGTCCTGCCGACAGGATCGGCAGCCCTTCACGCCGCGAGGCGGGGCAGGGGCGGGGCGGGGCGCCCGCGCGACAGGTCCGGGCGGTGCCCTCGAAAACCGTGCTGCGGCTGCTAAGGCGAATAAACTAAGCTGTCAACGCCATATCACGTAACAATATTGCGAGTTTGTCGGTTTCGCCGGCATTAAACTGCCCTGTGGACCGATGCCATGCGGCGGGCGTCTGGTTGCCGAACCATGTGTACTGGCGCTTGGCGTAGCGCCGGGTGGCCTGCGCCGCGCGGGCTATCATCGTCGCCTCGTCGATCGCACCGGCCCTCCACGCGGCGATCTCGGCCACCCCGATCGCCCGCATCACCGGCAGCGCCGGATCGAGTCCGCGCGCGAGCAGCCGTTCCACCTCCGCTACGCCGCCGCCCGCGACCATCGCGGCGAAGCGCGCGTCGCAGCGGGCATAGAGCCAGTCGCGATCGGGCAGCAGCAGCATCGGCGCGAGGCGGATGCGACCGCCGATGCCGCCGGCGCGATCCGCCTGCCAGCCGGCCAGCGTCCGCCCGGTCGACCGCACCACTTCCAGCGCGCGCGCCACGCGGGTGGTGTCGGCCGGGTGCAGGCGGGCGGCGGCGGCGGGATCCTCGACGGCGAGCGCGGCGAACGTATCGGCCACCGCCAGCGCGCGGACCTGCATGCGGACGGCCGGGTCGATCGGCGGCACCGGGGCGATGCCGTCCAGCAGGGTGCGCAGGTACAGGCCGCTGCCGCCGACGAGGATCGGCAGCCGCCCCTCGCCATGCGCCGCGTCGATCGCCGCCGCCGCGTCCGCCGCCCATTCCGCCGCCGAGCAGGCATGGGCGCCGTCGACATGGCCGAACAGCCGGTGCGGCGCCCCCGCCTCCTCGGCGGGCGAGGGGCGGGCGGAGACGACGCGCAGATCGGCATAGACCTGGCTGGCATCGGCGTTGATGATCGTGCCGTCGGCGATTTCGGCCAGTCGCAGCGCCAATGCCGACTTGCCGCTCGCCGTCGGCCCCGCGATAAGCGCGACCGGCGGCAGGCCCGGGGGATACGGTGTGTTCATTGCGACGATGATAGCAGGGGTTTCGGCGGGCGGTCGCCTGCGCGATGGCGATATTTCGATGGCGCGCGATGCGCTGGCCGGCGCCGGCTGCACGCCGGGCGCCAGCGGTTGGGTGGAGCCGGGCGACGCCTTCGACCTGCGGTTCGCCGGTGATCGCGCCGCCGGCCGGGCGGCGCTGGAGGGGTTGACCGGCGGCGTCGACGTGATCGTGCAGCAGGACGACGGCGACCGCGCCCGGCGGCTGCTGGTGGCCGACATGGACTCCACGATGATTACCATCGAGTGCATCGATGAGCTGGCCGACTATGCCGGGATCAAGGCCGAGGTCGCCGCCGTGACCGAGGCGGCGATGCGCGGCGAGCTCGATTTCGAGGGCGCGCTGGATGCGCGGGTGGCGCTGCTGCGCGGGCTGGACGCAAGCGTGATCGATCGCTGCCACGCCGAGCGGGTGGTGCTGATGGGGGGCGCGAAGGCGCTGGTCGGCACGATGCGGGCGCACGGCGCGCGTTGCGTGCTCGTCTCCGGCGGCTTCACCGTTTTCGCCGATCGGGTGGCGGCCGATCTGGGCTTCCACCGGGCGCTCTCCAACGTGCTGGAGATGGCGGACGGCAGGCTGGCCGGCACCGTGAGCCGCCCGATCGTGGGCGCGGCCACCAAGCGCGAGACGCTGCTGGCCGAGGCCGCCGCGCTGGGCGTGCCGCTGTCGGCAACGCTGGCGATCGGCGACGGCGCCAACGACATTCCGATGATCGAGACGGCCGGGCTGGGCGTCGCCTACCACGCCAAGCCGAAGACGGCGGCGGCGGCGGCGGCGCGGATCGATCATGGCGACCTGTCGGCGCTGCTGTACGCGCAGGGCTATGCGCGCGGGACGTGGGCGGCGGGCTGAACCGCTCTGGAGATCCGCGATACGGAGGCCGGCGCCACGTTCAGGGCCGTTCGGTTCGGTGCGGGTCAAGCGAGGGAGGGCGTTCGCGGCCTCCCCTCAAGCGGACGCAGGGTCCACGCTGATCTCCCGAGACGCTGGATTCACCTGAACGCTCGGAGCGGCCGGCGGCAGTCGTTCACTGCGGTATCGACCGAACGAGGGTGAGGAACCTGCAGCGCCGTCCCCCTGATCGCGCTGAGACTGACGCCGGCTGATCGAGACGTTTCGAGCGTATCGCGATGGCAGGCCGCGAAAGTGCCCCCGCCCTCGAGAAGGTGGCTGACCCTCACCGCCACGGCCGTGGTGCCGAATCAGCCGGACCCGATCGCCGGTCGATCCGGCCTGGCCCTGTTACGGTGTGGCCACCGGAAAGCAGCCGTTGCCGGTTGCCGCCGTGATCCGCGCGCACATCCGCGTCGCATCGACGCGGCTGGCAAGCGGGCCGGCTTGCAACCGCGTCACCGCTCCGGATTTCACCATATAGGATCGCAGGGCGAGGCCCGGCACCTTCGCCGAGATGCCCGCCCAGACCGATCCTGCGGTGGCGGGATCGGCAAAGGCACCCACCTGCACGCGCCATCCGCCGCTGCCGGCAGACACCGGGCCGGCAGGTGTCGGCGCGGTGGCCCGGACGGCGGCGGGGCGGGCATAGGAGGCCGCCCCCGGCACCGGCGCGGATCGCGATGCGGCGACCGGGACCGACACGACCGCCGGGGTCGCGGCAGTCGCGACGGCGGGCGCGGGCCGCATCGGCCTGACGGCGGGCGCCGGCCCGGCCTCGCCACGCGCCGCCACCTGCGTCCGCGCCTTTACCAGCCGGCTGGACGGGGTGGTCGAGGAAGCATCGGCGAGCACCGCGCTGCGCTCCATGTCGCGAGCGAGCGCGGTGCCCTGCTGGCGCTGTTGCAGCGGTACGTAACGGTCCATCTCGGCGAGGCTGGTCACCGCCTGGGGCAGCCCCGCGGCGGCGGCGCGCGTCATCAGCGCATAGGCCCGCACCCAGTCCTTGCCGAACAGGTTGCCGTTGAACAGCGCCGTGCCGAGGACATATTGCGCGCGAGCATCGCCGCGTGCCGATGCCTTGCTGAGCCACGGCAGCGCCGCGTTCCGCTCGTTGCCCTGAAACAGCAGGAGGCCGTAATTCGCCTGCGCCTCGGGGTGATCCTGCTGCGCCGCCTTCAGATCCCAGCTGCGCGCCTGTGCCTCGTCCACCGCCACGCCCCGGCCCAGCCGATAGGATTGCGCCATGTTATACTGCGCATCGGCATTGCCGGCGTCGGCGAGCGGGCGCCAGATCGCCAGCGCGCGGGCGTAATTGCCGGCCTCCCATGCATCGGCACCCTGCTTTACCGACATGTCTTCCGTCGGGGGTGTCGTCGGCCGGCGCTTCGTCGGGGCCGCCGCCGCCATCGCCGGCACCATCGCGCCTGCCGCCAGCAACGCCAGCATCCCCGCCCCGCGCATCCCCGTTCGCAAATCCATTCCCTCGCTCCACGCCTTGCCGCCCGCCGATGCCATCGTGGCCCGCGCCGCCCTGACGACGCCGGACCCGTAAGGGGCGTGGGGTTCGATACCCCGTGCCGTCGCGACAGTTAACCACTCCTTAGCCCGGGCGGGAGCAATATGGCGAGCGAACGAGGGACTGGCGCACCATGCGGGTATTGGCTTTGGCATCGCAGAAAGGCGGATCGGGCAAGACCATGCTCGCCGGCCATCTCGCCGTACAGGCCGAGGTCGCCGGTGCCGGGCCGGTGGTGCTGATCGACATCGACCCGCACGGCACGCTGGCCGGCTGGTGGAACGTCCGCGACGAGGACACCCCGGCCTTTGCCCAGACCACGATGGAGCGGTTGCCCGCCGATATCGAGATGCTGCGCGTGCAGGGGTTCCGCCTCGCCATCGTCGATACGCCGCCGCTCACCTCCCCGCCGGTGGCCGGGGTGGTGGCGCTGGCCGAGCTGGTGGTGGTGCCGACCCGGCCCTACGGGGACGAACTGCGCGCGGCCGCCGGCACCGTCGACCTGTGCGCGCGCGCGGGCAAGCCGCTGCTGTTCGTCGTCAACGGGGTGACGCCGGGGGAGGCGCCCTCCACCGAATCGGTGATGCAGCTGGCCCGCCACGGCCCGGTCGCGCCGCACCCGATCGAGCAGGCGCCGGGGCTGGCGGAGGCGATGCTGGCCGGGAGCACGCTGATCGAGGATCGGCCGGCGCACCCCGCCGCCGCCCAGATCGCCGACCTGTGGACGTACATCGCCGGGCGGATCGAGAAGAATTTTCGCCGCACCGTGTTCGCCGTGCCGCGCGCGGCGGGCGGCGGCTTCGGCCGGCGGGGGTTGTGACGATGGGCGACCGGATCGATCCCGTCGCCGGCCTGCTCGCCCGCAAGGGGGAAGCGCGGCCGGCCATGCGAGCCGACAACGACAACGACCGTACCACGCCGGCCGCGCCCGGCCTGCCGGTGATCGTGGCGGCGGCGATCGAGCTGGCGGGCGGGCGGCCGGCGAGCATGACGCTGCGGCTCGACCCGGCCCGGCACATGCGGCTGCGGCTGGCGTGCGCGATCGGCGGGCGATCCGCGCAGGCGGTGATGGCCGAAGCGCTCGACGCGCATCTGAAGACGATACCCGGCATCGAGCGGCTGGTGGCCGCGGCGATGGCGGAGGGCGGGGAGCAGACCGCATCAGGACGGGGAAAAGACAGATGAAGAAGGCCATTGTCGTGAAGTTCGCCGTTTCGGCGGCGTTGCTCGGCACCGTGGCGGTCGGCTGCAAGCCGGCCTCGCCCCCCGCGACCCTTTCCTCCGCCACTCCGCGCGCGGACCGGCAGGCGGCGAAGCTGGCCGGCCGCGCATCGGCCGCACTGGCGAAGCAGGATGCGGCCAAGGCGGTGACGCTCGCACAGGATGCCGTGGCGCTCGCCCCGCGCGAGGCGGCGTACCGGCTGTTGCTGGGCCGCGCCTATATCGCCGCCGGGCGCTTCGTCTCGGCCGAAACCGTGCTCGGTGAGGCGCTGGCGCTCTCCCCCGACGACGGGCAGGTGCAGATGAGCCTGGCGCTGACCCGCATCGCGCTGGGCAAATGGGATTCCGCGCGTGAGCTGCTGGCGGCGGCCAGGGGCAAGGTGGGCGAAAGCGACCGTGGCCTCGCGCTCTCGCTTGCCGGCGACAAGGAGGGCGGCGTCGCAGTGCTGGAGGCGGCGGCGCGGGCGGCGGACGCCGATGCCAAGACGCGGCAGAATTACGCGCTCGGGCTGGCGCTCGCCGGGCGCTGGGGCGAATCACGCGCGGTGGCGGCGCAGGATCTGGCACCGGCGGTGCTGAAGACGCGGATGGGCGAGTGGGCGCACCTGAGCCAGCCGAAGGACGCCTGGGATCAGGTCGCGGCGCTGCTGCACGTAACGCCGGTCGAGGACGCCGGGATGCCGACGGCGCTGGCGCTGGCCTCCCCGGTATCGGGCGAGACGGCAGTGGCCGCCGTCGATCCTGCGGCGATGCCAGCGGTGGTGGCCGCACCGGTCGACGCTGCCGGGATAGTGTCGGCCGATGCGGGACAGGCCGATCCTGCGGGGACCGGATCGTCCGCCCCGGCGACCTCCGCGTCGCAGCTGGCCGTCGCCGCCCCGGTGCGCGCGATCGTCCCGCCGGTGCGGCTGGCGGCCTTGTCCGCCGATGGCGCACCGGCGGCCATTGCCCGCCCGGCGCGGTTGCCGGGCAAGGTGCGCGGGCGCTTCGTCGTCCAGCTCGGCGCTTTCTCCAGCGCGGCGACCGTGGAGAATGCCCGGCGCTCGAGCGCTCGTCATGTGGAGCGCATCGCCGCGCTGGGGCCATCGCGCACCGTCCTCGGCACCGAGCGGCGCGGTGCCTTGTATCGCCTGTCGCTGGCCGGGTTCCAGACGCGCGGCGCCGCGCTCGACGTATGCCGCCAGATCCGCGCGGCGCAGGGCCAGTGCTTCGTCCGCGCCGCCGCCGACGCGGCGCTGGCCGGGCTGGCGCCGACGGCACCGGTCCGCGCTGGCTGAACCGGGCGCGCCGGTACGCCACGCGGGCGTACCGGCATGTTGCATCATCCGGCACTGATGGCGCGGAACGGCCCGACGACGGCGTGCTCTGCATCGTCGGGATTTTCACGCGCACCAAGCTTTTGTCCCTTGCGCGCGCGGCAAGAGGGGGCAGGGATCCGCCCGGTTCGGGGCGCGGTGGCATAAGGCCGACCCTCCACCGCCCATCCCGAGAGGCTGGCCGGGACTCGGAATTGTCCCATCCATCCCCCGATACGGGAGCGGGATACGGCCGGACCGATCGGTCGGTTCGACGTCATCGGCCTCTGGCCCGGCAGACCGCCGCGATGGCCCCGCGCCGCCCCGCGCGCGGCTGTCAGCCCAGCGGGCGGCCGCCCTTGATCGTGCGGCGCACCTTGCCCTGCACCGGCAGCCCGTCGAACGGGGTGTTGCCCGCCACCGCCGCCATGCGATCGGTGCTGATCCTCCACGGCGCATCCTCGTCCACCAGGATGATGTCCGCCTCGTCGCCCACGCCCAGCCCGCCGCCGGGGATGCCGAGCAGCCGCGCCGGGTTGGTCGAGAGCAGGGCGAACAAACGCGGCAGGTCGATCACCCCGTCGCGCACCAGCGTGAGCGACAGCGCCAGCAGCGTTTCCGCCCCGGCCATGCCGGGCTCGGCATCGGTGTAGGGCAGGCGCTTGGCCTCCGGCCCCTGCGGGTCGTGGGCGGAACAGAGGATGTCGATCGTCCCGTCGCGCACCGCCGCGATCGCGGCGAGGCGGTCGCTCTCGTCCCGCAGGGGGGGCGAGAGGCGGGCGAAGGTGCGAAATCCGCCGATCGCGATGTCGGATAGCATCAGGTGCGCCGGGCTGATCCCGCACGTTACCCGCACGCCCTTCGCCCTGGCGGCGCGGACCAGATCGAAGGCGCGGGCGGTGGTGAGCTGGCGAAAGTGCAGACGCGCGCCCGTCTCCTCGGCCAGCATCAGGTCGCGCGCCACCGCCATCGCCTCGGCGGCGGCGGGTGCTGCGGACAGGCCGAGCCGTGTCGCGGTTTCCCCGGCGGTGGCGACCGCGCCGGCGGCGAGGCCGTCATCCTCGGCATGGGCGATCACCAGCATGTCGAGCGCGGACGCATAAGCGAGCAGGCGGTGCATCACCCCCGAATCGGCGATCCAGCGGCGGCCGGTGGCGACGGCGCAGGCGCCCGCCGCCTTCATCAGGCCGATTTCCGCCAATTCGAGCCCGGCCAGCCCGCGCGTGGCCGCCGCGATGGGGTGGACCCACACGTCGGGCTTGCCGGCGGCGGCGGCGCGCTGCACCAGCGCCGCCTCGTCCAGCGGCAGCGACTGATCGGGCATCAGCGCCGCGCGGGTGATGCCCCCGGCGGCGAACGCCGGCAGATCGATCGCGAAGCTGCCCAGATCGACGAGGCCGGGGGCGATCAGCGCGCCCCTGGCGTCGATCGTCTCGATTCCGGCGGGCATGTCGACCAGCCCGGTCGAGACGATGCGGCGATCCTCGACCAGCAGCCCGCCCGCGTGAAGCGTGCCGGCGACCGGATCGACGATGCGCCCGTTGAGGATGGCGAGCGGCGCGGTCATGCCCAGCCCTCCACACCGCGTTGTCGTCTCGTCAGCACGTCGAGGCAGGCCATCCGCACCGCCACGCCCATCTCCACCTGTTCGGTGATGGCCGAGCGGGTGGGGTGATCGGCCACGCTGCTGGTGATCTCCACCCCCCGGTTCATCGGCCCGGGGTGCATCACCAGCGCATCGGGGGCGGCGCGTTCCAGCCGTTCCTCCGTCAGACCGTACAGCGCATGATATTCGCGCGGGGAGGGGACGAAGCCGCCGCTCATCCGCTCGCGCTGGAGGCGGAGCATCATCACCACGTCGCAGCCGTCCAGCCCGGCATCGAAATCGGTGAAGGCCGTCACGCCCATGCGCTCGATCGCGGCGGGCATCAGCGTGGGCGGGGCGATGACGCGCACCTCGGCGCCGAGCGCGGTGAGCGCGAGGATGTTCGACCGCGCGACGCGGCTGTGCAGCACATCGCCGCAGATCGCCACGCGCACCCCCTCGATCCGCCCCTTGCGGCGACGGATGGTGAGCGCGTCGAGCAGCGCCTGCGTGGGATGTTCGTGGCGGCCGTCACCGGCGTTGAGCACCGGGCAATCCACCTTGTCCGCGATCAACTGCACCGCGCCCGATGCGTCGTGGCGGATCACGATCACGTCCGCGCGCATCGCATTGAGCGTGACGGCGGTGTCGATCAGCGTCTCGCCCTTCTTCACGCTCGACTGGCCGACGCCCATGTTCACCACATCCGCCCCCAGCCGTTTGCCGGCGATCTCGAAGCTGAGGAGGGTCCGCGTGCTGTTCTCGAAGAAGGCGGTGATGACGGTGAGGCCGGCAAGCCGGTCGTCATGCTTGGAGCGGCTGCGATTCAGCGCGATCCACTGCTCGGCTTCGTCCAGCAGATAGGCGATCTCCCACGGCTGGAGCCCGAAGATGCCGGTGAGATCGCGGTGGGGAAAGGGGGATGCCATCGGG
>NZ_VNIM01000092.1 GCF_007785815.1 Alterirhizorhabdus solaris
CGCCAGCACGCCCGCCAGCCATTTCATGCCGGATCGAGTGCGAGCCGGCTGCCGGGCTTGATCGCGGGGATCGCCGCCAGTTCCGGCGGCAGCGCGTCGGCTTCGTAGCTCGGCACGTCGAGCCGGATCAGCGGATAGAAGGGCACGCCCAGATCGACCGTCCCGTTGGAGCGATCGACCAGCGCCGCCGCCGCGATCACCACGCCGCCCGCCGCCTCGACCGCCTTGATCGCCTCGCGCGAACTGAGCCCGGTCGTCACGACGTCCTCCATCAGCAGCACCGTCTGCCCCTTGGGCAGGCGAAAGCCGCGGCGCAGCTCGAACGTGCCCTGCGGACGCTCGACGAACATCGCATCCAGCCCCAGCGCGCGGCCCATCTCGTGCCCGGCGATCACCCCGCCCATCGCGGGGGAGACGACCGCGCCGAGCCGGATCTTCACCTTGTCCGGCAGCCGCAGCGCCAGTTCCCCGGCAAGGCGGGCGGCACGGGCCGGGTTCATCAGCACGCGCGCGCATTGCAGATAACGCGGGCTGCGAAGGCCGGAGGAGAGGATGAAATGCCCTTCGAGCAGGGCCTCGGCGGCGCGGAACTCGGCCAGTACCTCGTCGTCGGTCACGCCTGTTTCCCCCGTATCTATGGAAGCCGCCAGATAGTCGCGGAAGCAGTCGCCGACAACCGGCTGAAATTCATGTCTTCAGGGTGCTTGAGGCGAAGGGGGGTCGCGCCTATAAGCCCGGTCGAATTGGATGGGCCCGGTCGGTATCAGGCAGTGCCGCTGACGGCGCTTACGGGGGTAAGATGAAGACGCTGAAAACGATCATGATGGCCCTGTCGCTGGCCGCCGCGCCGGCGGCAGTGCTGGCGCAGGCGGCAGCGCCGGCCCCGGTGCCGGCGGTGACGACGCCCGAGGCGGCGACGACGCCGGTCTCGCCGACCGCCGCCGCGACTCCGGGGGCCACCTCGGCCACGCCCGATGCGAAGGAAGTGGCCAAGGCCAACACCGCGCCGGCCTATGCCAAGATCGCGCCGTCCGCCGATATCGGTCAGCCGATCGAAGGCGGCTTCAAGATCCAGCCGCAGGTCACTTCGGTGGGCGAGGACGCGCAGTGGTTCCACAACGTGGTGCTGATGCCGATTATCACCGTGATCTGCATCTTCGTGCTGGTCCTGCTGATCTACGTGGCGTTCCGTTACCGCGCCGCGCGCAACCCGATCCCGTCGAAGACCTCGCACAACACGCTGATCGAGATCGTGTGGACGCTGGCGCCGGTGCTGATCCTGCTGGTGATCGCGGTTCCCTCGATCCAGCTGCTCGCCAAGCAATATGCCCCGCCCAAGGCGGACCTCACCGTCAAGGTGATCGGCAACCAGTGGTACTGGACCTACCAGTATCCGGACAACGGCGACTTCGAGCTCGTCTCGAACATGCTGAAGGAAGGCGTGCGCAAGCCCGAGGACGGCCCGCGCCTGCTCGCGGTGGATGAGCGGATGGTCGTGCCGGTCGGCGCGGTCGTGAAGCTGATCGTCACCTCGAACGACGTGATCCACTCGTTCGCGGTGCCGGCCTTCTGGACCAAAATGGATGCCGTGCCCGGCCGCCTGAACGAAACCGGGTTCAAGGCGGACCGCCCCGGCGTCTATTACGGCCAGTGTTCGGAGTTGTGCGGCGCCCGCCACGGCTTCATGCCGATCGCGGTCGACGTCGTCTCGCGTGAGCAGTTCGCCGCATGGGTCGCCTCCAAGGGCGGCACGATGCCGGGGGCGGCGCCCGTCGCCAATCCGGATGCGACGACGCCCGCCTCGCCGGCCACCGCCGGCCCGGCCGCGCCCGCAGCGCCCGGCCTCGCGGCACCGGCTCCCGCCATTCCCGCCACCGGCGCCGCGCCGGCCACCACCTCGCAAGCAGCGACCGCGAACCAGGGTTCACAGCCATGACCGACACGACCGCTTCGGCCAGCCATTTCCAGGCCGACCATGCGCATGACCATCAGCACGAGGCCGATCACAAGCCGGCGTTCTTCGCGCGCTGGTTCATGTCCACCAACCACAAGGACATCGGCACCCTCTACCTGATCTTCGCGATCATCGCGGGCATCATCGGTGGCGCGATCTCGGGTCTCATGCGTGCCGAACTGGCCGAGCCGGGCATCCAGTATCTGGAGGCCTGGTCCGGCCAGACCGGCGATGCGTCGCTGCATTTCTGGAACGTGCTCATCACCGCGCACGGCCTCATCATGGTGTTCTTCATGGTGATGCCGGCGATGATCGGCGGGTTCGGCAACTGGTTCGTGCCGATCATGATCGGCGCGCCGGACATGGCCTTCCCGCGGATGAACAACATCAGCTTCTGGCTGATCGTGCCGGCGTTCGCATTGCTGCTCGGTTCCGCCTTCGCCGGCGGCGCCGGCACGGGCTGGACGGTATATGCACCGCTCTCCACCTATGGCGAGCCGGGGCCGTCGGTCGACATGGCGATCCTCGCGCTGCACCTTGCCGGCGCCTCGTCGATCCTCGGGGCGATCAACTTCATCACCACCATCTTCAACATGCGCGCGCCGGGCATGACGCTGCACAAGATGCCGCTGTTCGCCTGGTCGGTGCTCATCACCGCCTTCCTGCTCCTTCTCGCGCTGCCGGTGCTCGCCGCCGCCATCACGATGCTGCTGACCGACCGTAACTTCGGCACTACCTTCTTCGATCCGTCGGGTGGCGGCGATCCGATCCTGTACCAGCATCTGTTCTGGTTCTTCGGTCACCCCGAAGTGTACATCATGATCCTGCCGGGCTTCGGCATCGTCAGCCACATCATCTCGACCTTCTCGAAGAAGCCGATCTTCGGCTACCTCGGCATGGCCTACGCCATGGTCGCGATCGGCGTGGTCGGGTTCATCGTGTGGGCGCACCACATGTTCACCACCGGCCTCGACGTGAACACCAAGATGTACTTCACCGCCGCCACGATGGTGATCGCGGTGCCGACCGGCATCAAGATCTTCTCGTGGATCGCGACGATGTGGGGCGGCTCGCTCAGCTTCAAGACGCCGATGATGTGGGCGATCGGCTTCATCTTCATGTTCACCGTGGGCGGCGTGACCGGCGTGGTGCTCGCCAACGGTGGTGTCGATAATTACATGCACGACACCTATTATGTGGTCGCGCATTTCCACTACGTGCTGTCGCTCGGCGCGGTGTTCTCGCTGTTCGCCGGCTTCTATTACTGGTTCGCCAAGATGTGGGGCCGCCAGTACAACGAGGTGCTCGGCCAGATCCATTTCTGGGCGTTCTTCGTCGGCGTGAACGTGCTGTTCTTCCCGATGCACTTCCTCGGCCTCGACGGCATGCCGCGCCGTATCCCGGATTATCCGGATGCGTTCCGCGAGTATAACCACCTCGCCACGATCGGTTACATGATCATGGCGGCCAGCATGGTGGTGTTCTTCGTCAACGTCTTCTGGTCGCTGTTCGCGGGCAAGAAGGTGGGCAACAGCCCGTGGGGCGATGGCGCCACGACGCTGGAGTGGACGCTGTCCAGCCCGCCGCCGTTCCACCAGTTCGAGACGCTGCCGCGCATCGACTGAACCCCGCCGCCCGGTGACGGGCAGCGGACGAAAGAAGGGTCCGGATGTCGCGATCGGCGGCATCCGGACCGCATCATGCAGGGGCCACCGCGTGGCCGGGTTGGGTAAGGGCCGATGACGACAGCCAGCTATTTGACGACGCAGGCACCGGCGGCCGACACCCGCCTGCCGGCGGAGTGGCGCGACTTTCTCGCGCTGACCAAGCCGCGCGTGATGACGCTGGTGGTGTTCACCGGCCTGTGCGGCCTGCTCGCCGCGCCGGTGGCGATCCATCCGGTGATCGCCTTCACCGCCATCCTTTGCATCGCGCTGGGCGCAGGGGCGGCCGCGACGCTGAACCAGTGGTACGAATCCGATATCGACGCGCTGATGGTGCGCACCGCGCAGCGTCCGCTGCCGGCGGGGCGGATGGACCGTCAGTCCGCACTGCACTTCGGCGTGGGGCTGGGGGTGTTCTCCGTCCTGCTCATGGGGCTGGCGGTGAACGTGCTGTCGGCCGTGATCCTGACGGCCTCGATCCTGTTCTACGTGGTGATCTACACCGTCTGGCTGAAGCGCCGGACACCGCAGAACATCGTGATCGGCGGCGCGGCCGGCGCCTTCCCCGCGCTGATCGGCTGGGCTGCTGCCACCGGGCGGGTCGAGACGTTGCCCGTGTTGTTGTTCGCGCTCGTGTTTCTCTGGACGCCGCCGCACTTCTGGGCGCTGGCGCTGTTCATGAAGGCCGACTACGCCGCTGCCGGCGTGCCGATGATGCCGGTGGTCGCAGGCCGTCGCGCGACCCGTACGCAGGTGTTTCTCTACAGCCTGCCGATGGCGGCCGTGGCGATGGCGCCTTACGCGATGGGGCTGGCAGGGGCGCTGTACGGCGCGGTCACCGGCGCGCTGACGCTCCTGTTCGTCGCGCTCGCCGCGCGCGTGGGGTTCAGCCGTGAGGAGGATCAGGCGGCGATGAAGCCCGAGCGGCAACTGTTCGGCTTCTCGATCCTGTACCTGTTCGTCGTATTCGGCGCGCTGGTCGCCGACCGCTGGTTGCTCGCATGAGCCTGCCGCCGCTCGATCCGCAGGACGAGATCCGCCGTCGCCAGAAAAGCCGCGCCGTGGTGATGGCGCTGATCCTCGGTGCCCTCGTCATCCTGTTCTACGCCATCTCGATTGCGAAGATGACCTGATGTCGGCGCTGGCGCAGAAGAACCGGCGAGTCGGCCTGATCGCGCTGCTGGTGGCGCTGGCGATGGTCGGGCTGGGCTACGCCTCGGTGCCGATCTACCGCATGTTCTGCCAGGCCACCGGCTTCGGCGGGACGACGCAGAAGGCGCTCGGCGCGGAAGCGCCCGGAGCAGTCGGCAAGATCATCAACGTGCGGTTCGATGCGAACGTCGCGCCGGCGCTGCCGTGGGAATTCACGCCCGAGCAGCGGGTCGAGCGGGTGGCGGTCGGCGCACGGGAAATGGCCTTCTTCAACGCCAAGAACGTCGGCGACCACACCATCACCGGCACCGCCACGTTCAACGTGACCCCGGAACAGTCGGGCAAATATTTCACCAAGATCCAGTGCTTCTGCTTCACCAACCAGACGCTGAAGCCGGGCGAATCGATTCGCATGCCGGTGGTGTTCTACGTCGATCCGAAGCTGATCGACGACCCCGACGCGAACGACATCAGCGAAATCACCCTCAGCTACACCTTCTTCCCGGTGGATTCGGCGAAGTCCGGCGGCTAAGGGTTCGTCAAACAGGCATATCAGGGGCACGGGAAAATGGCCGGCGCAAAGAACCACGATTATCATATCCTGCCACCCAGCCCGTGGCCGTTCGTCGGCTCGATGTCGGCGCTGGTCATGGCATCCGGCGGGATCATGTGGATGCACTCGGTCGCGTTCGGCGGCTTCGTGTTTTTCGCCGGGCTGATCGGCGTGCTCGGCACGATGTTCGGCTGGTGGTCGGACGTGATCCGCGAGGCCAATCACGGTGATCATACGCCGGTGGTGTCGCTGCATCTGCGCTACGGCATGATCCTGTTCATCGCCTCGGAGGTGATGTTCTTCGTCGGCTGGTTCTGGGCGTTCTTCGATTTCTCGCTGTTCCCCTCCACGGTGGACGCGGTGGGCGGCACCTGGCCCCCCAAGGGCATCGAGGTGATCGATCCGTTCGCCTTCCCGCTGCTCAACACCATGATCCTGCTGTGCTCGGGCACCACCGTCACCTGGGCGCACCACGCGATCCTGCATGGCGACCGCGAAGGCTTCAAGAAGGGCCTGTGGGCGACGATCGGCCTCGGCGTGCTGTTCTCGTGCATCCAGGCCTACGAGTATGTCCACGCGCCCTTCGCCTTCAAGGGGCTGAACTACGGTGCGTCCTTCTTCATGGCGACCGGCTTCCACGGCTTCCACGTGTTGATCGGCACAATCTTCCTCGCCGTCTGCCTCGTGCGGGCGTACAAGGGGGACTTCACGCCGAAGCAGCATTTCGGCTTCGAGGCGGCCGCCTGGTACTGGCACTTCGTCGACGTGGTGTGGCTGTTCCTGTTCATCACCATCTATGTCTGGGGTGGATGGGGCGCGCCGATCCACGGCGGTTGAGCCGGGTCGATCCAATCAACGGGGCGCGGCGGCATCATGCTGCCGCGCCCTTTTTCGTGAGGTGACGGAAACGCCATGGCCGAACCGACACCCGTTGAACCGCCGCCTTGGGCCTGCGGGACCAAGGGGCTGTGCCCCCGCTGCGGCGCGCCCGGCCTGTTCGCCGGCGTCGCTCGCTTCGCGCCCGTCTGCGCCGCCTGCGGGCTGGATTTCGCCAGCTTCAACGTGGGGGACGGGCCGGCGGCGTTTCTCACGCTGATCCTCGGCACGATCGTCACGGTGATGGCGATCACGCTGGAGCTGACGGTCCAGCCGCCGTTCTGGGTGCACATCCTCCTGTGGCTGCCGATCACGATCGGCGCGGTGGTCGGGTCGCTGCGGGTGGCCAAGGGCATGCTGCTCGCCGCGGAGTATCGCAACGCGGCGCGCGAAGGCCGCATCGACGAACGCCCGTGAGCCGGCGGATCCCCTTCTGGCCGACGCTGATCGTCGGGCTGGCGTGCGTGGCGATGATGGCGCTCGGCGTATGGCAGATCCGTCGCGCCGAGTGGAAGGAGGCGCTGCTGGCGCGCTATGCCGGGGCGGCGGGCCTGCCACCGATCGGCTTCCCCGCCGTGCCGCCGACCGACGGCAGCCTGTTGTTCCGCCGCGCCTCCGGCATGTGCCTGGAGGCGACGAACTGGAGCGCGCGGGCGGGGAGCAGCCGAACGGGGGCATCGGGCTGGCGCCACCTCGCGCTGTGCCGCACCGGGGCGGAAGGGCCGGGGATGCTGGTCGATCTCGGCTGGTCGAACGGCTTCGACGCGCCGGCCGGCTACAAAGGCGGGCGCGTGTCGGGAGTGATAGATTCGGATCGCGACCATATCCTCCTGCTGGTGGCCGATACGCCCGCGCCGGGGTTGCAGCCGAGCGCGCTGCCCTCGCCCGAGAACATCCCGAACAACCATCGCGCCTATGCGGTGCAATGGTTCCTGTTCGCGGGCGTCGCGGCGGTGATCTACGCCATCGCGTTGCGCGTCCGCCGTCGTCGTCCGCCCGCGCCGCCGGCCGCCTGACAGCGGAACAGGTTGCCGCGCGGGGCCGGCGCGTATAAGGGCCGCCGGTCATGCGGTATATCAGCACCCGGGGGAATGCCCCCGTCCTCGATTTCGAGAACGTCACCCTCGCCGGCCTCGCGGCCGACGGCGGCCTCTATCTGCCCGAGCGTTGGCCGACCCTGAGCCGCGACGAGATCGCGAGCCTTGCCGGCCTGTCCTATGTCGATACCGCGGTGGCGGTGATGGCGCCGTTCGTGGGTGACAGCCTGTCGCGCGAGGAGCTTCGCGCGCTGTGCGCCGAGGCCTATGGCCGGTTCGACCACGCCGCCGTCACGCCGCTGGTCCAGCTCGACGGGCGCAACTGGCTGCTGGAGCTGTTCCACGGGCCCACGCTGGCGTTCAAGGACGTGGCGCTGCAATTGCTCGGCCTGCTGTTCGAGCGGTTCCTGCGCAACCGCGACACGCACCTCACGGTAGTGGGGGCCACCTCGGGCGATACCGGATCGGCGGCGATCGACGCGCTGGCGGGGCGGGCGAAGGTGGACATCTTCATGCTCCATCCGCAGGGCCGTGTCTCCGACGTGCAGCGTCGGCAGATGACGACGGTGCTGGCTCCCAACGTCCACAACATCGCGATCGACGGCAGCTTCGACGACGCGCAGGCGCTGGTGAAGGCGATGTTCGCCGACCGCGATTTCGCGGGCAAGTTCAGCCTGTCGGCGGTCAATTCGATCAACTGGGCGCGGCTGATGGCGCAGGTCGTCTATTATTTCTACGCCGCCGTGCGTCTGGGCGCACCCGATCGCCCCGTCGCGTTCTCCGTGCCGACGGGCAACTTCGGCGACGTGTTCGCGGGCTATGTCGCGCAGCGCATGGGGTTGCCGATCGCCCGGCTGATCGTGGCGACCAACGTGAACGACATCCTCCACCGGGCGCTGTCTGCCGGCGATTATTCGGTCGGCGGCGTCACCCCCACGGCCGCGCCCTCGATGGACATTCAGGTCAGCTCCAACTTCGAGCGGTTGCTGTTCGACCTGCACGGGCGCGACGGCGCGGCGCTGGCGGCGGCGATGCAGGGGTTCGAGACGAGCCGGTCGATGAGCCTTGCGCCCGCCATGCGCGAGGAGGCGGGCGGCTTGTTCACCAGTGCGCGGATCGATCCGGATGCGATGTCGCTGGCGATGCGCTCCGCCTCGGAAACGGCGTGCATGCTGATCGATCCGCACACCGCGATCGGCCTGGCCGCCGCCAAGGCGACCGATCTGCCGGCCGACGTGCCCGTCGTCACGCTCGCCACCGCGCACCCCGCCAAGTTCCGCGACGCGGTGGAGCGGGCGACCGGCCAGCGCCCGCTGCTGCCCAAGCGCCTCGGCGGCCTGTTCGAGCGGGAGGAGCGGTTCGCCCAGCTGCCCGCTGAGATCGGCCCGATCGAGGCCTATATCGCGGAGCGGGCGATCCCGACCGGATGACCGCGCGCGCTCACCGGCTGGCCAACGGCCTCACCGTGGCGATCGAGCCGATGGCCGGGGTCGAGACGCTGGCGGTCGGCCTGTACGCCGACGTGGGCGCGCGCAGCGAGCCGGCGGGGCTGTCCGGCCTTGCCCACATGGTCGAGCACATGCTGTTCAAGGGTGCCGGCAGCCGTGACGCCAAGGCCATCGCCGAGGATATCGAGGATGCGGGCGGATCGCTGAACGCATGGACCGCGCGCGACCACACCGTGTTCCACGCGCGCCTGCTGGCGGGTGATCTGTCGCTGGGCGTGGAGATGATCGCCGATCTGGTCCGCAGCCCGCATCTCGACGCCGACGAGCTCGAGCGTGAGAAGGGCGTCGTGCTCGCCGAGCTGGGCGAGGCGCGCGATACCCCCGACGATATCATCTTCGATCACCTGCAAGCCGCCGCCTTCCCCGATCAGCCGCTCGGCCTGCCGGTGCTGGGCGACGAGGCGAGCATCGCCGCGATCGACGTGGCCGCCCTGCGCGACTGGACGGCCACGCGCTATCGCCCGTCAGGCCTCGTGCTGGCAGCGGCAGGCAAGGTGGATGAGGACGCGCTGCTGCGGCTGGCCGAGGCGCGCTTCGGCGACATGGCCCCCGGCGTCACGCCGCCGCCGCCGCCGGGCCGCTTCACCGGCGGCACGCACCACGATCGCCGGCGGTTCGATCAGCTGCACGTGGCGCTCGCCCACCCCGGCCTCGGCCATGCCAATACCGATGTGTTCGCGCTGTCGCTGTATGCGGCGGCGGCGGGGGGCGGCATGTCGTCCCGCCTGTTCCAGCAGGTGCGCGAGGCGCGCGGCCTCGCCTACAGCATCTATGCGTGGACGCAGAGCTATGCCGAAACCGGGCTGCTCGGCGTCTATTGCGCCGCCGCCCGCCCGCAGGCCGCGCAGGCGCTGGCGCTGACCCGCGACATATTGGCGCAGACTGCCGAGACGCTGACCGAGGCCGAACTGGCGCGCGCCAAGGCGCAGGCCAAGGCCGGGCTGCTGATGGGGCTGGAGGGCGTCGGCGCGCGCTGCGACCATCTCGCCCGCCAGATCCAGATCCACGGCCGCATCGTGCCGCCTGCCGAAACGGTGACGGCGATCGAGGCGGTGAGCCTGTTTCAGGCGCGTGTCGCGGGCCAGGTGGCGCTGTCCGGCGGCGAGGCATTGGCGACCGTGGGCGGCAAGCTGGCGAAGGCGGCATGATGGACCTGATTACCCTCGTGGCCGAACCGTGGGCCGATTACGGGCTGATCGACTCGGGCCACGGCCGCAAGCTAGAACGCTACGGCCGCTTCTCGTTCATCCGGCCGGAGCCGCAGGCGATGTGGGCGCCGGCGCAGCCGCAGTGGCAAGCCGACGGGGATTTCATCGCCGCCTCGGATGATGACGGCGGCGGCAAGTGGCACCTCTCCCGCGATGTGCCGCGCGGCGGCTGGCACGTGCAGTGGGAGGAGTTGCGTTTCCTCGCGCAGAACACCCCCTTCCGCCACCTCGCCTTCTTCCCCGACATGGCGCCGCAGTGGGAGTGGATGCGCGAGCGGACCGGCGAGGGCGCCGAGGTCCTCAACCTGTTCGGCTACACCGGCGTCGGCAGCCTGGCGCTGGCGGCGAAGGGCGCGCGAGTCACGCATGTCGATGCCTCGAAGAAATCGGTCGAGGCGGGCAAGGCCAACGCCTTCCTCTCCGACATGGCCGACCGCCCGATCCGCTGGATGGTGGACGACGCGGTGAAGTTTGCCGCGCGCGAGGTGCGGCGCGAGCGGCGCTACGACGGCATCTTCCTCGATCCGCCCAAGTTCGGCCGCGGGCCGGAGGGCGAGGTATGGCGGCTGGAGGAGCATCTCCCCGGCCTCATCACCCACTGCCGCAATCTGCTCGACGCGGACTCGAAGTTCCTCGTGCTAACGGTGTACGCCGTCCGCATGTCCGCGCTGGCGATCGGCGAACTGTTGCGGCAGGCCACCGCCGATCTGGGCGGCCGGGTGGAAGTGGGCGAAATGGCGGTGCGCGAGGAAGCGCGCGGCCTGCTGCTGCCGACCGCTATTTTCGCGCGGTGGGTGCGGGACTAGAACGGCAGACGTTCGGCCGGTCGGGCCGGGTCGTGAGGTGCATCTCGTGTCGGAACCATCGGCATTCAGACAGGAGCAGCGGCGGGTTGCCTTGGCGATGGCCTGTGCGCTTACGGTGACCATCCTCGTGCTGGGGGCCGTCATGGCAATGGATCAGCCGGCGTCGGTGATGCCGATCGGCGACCGCCTCGAGTTTGCCCTCCGCGCCGATCTTTTCATCGCGATCTGGCTGGCGGCGGCGATCGCGAACGTCGCGCGCCTGCGATTCTTTTCCGAACGCGATATCGCGGGCAGCAGTGTCGCGGCGGGATCCGAGACGATCCGGATGGCGGGCGCGATCCTGCAGAATACGGTCGAGCAGGCCGTGCTGGCGCTTCTCGCCCATCTGATCGTGGCGGCGACCTTACCCGGATCGAACGCCCTGATCGTGGCGCTGGTTGGGCTTTTCGGGCTCGGCCGGCTGTTGTTCTGGGCAGGGTACCGGCATGGCGCGAGCGGGCGTGCGTTCGGCTTCGCGCTGACATTCTATCCCAGCGTGCTGGCCTTGCTGGCGTCGGCGGTAGCGATCGCGTTCGGGTGGGCGGCCTGACGGTCGGCCTGACGGTCGGACTTTGGGCCGTCGGGCCGACGCATCACGCCTCGAACGGGTTGGACACCATCAGATAGGCCAGCATCGCGTTCTTCGGGCTGGGGCGGAGCATGTTGGTGCCGTCGCGCGGCGGGGTGAGTGCCAGCATCGTGTCCGAAGGCGCCTGCGTGGCGGTGGAAGCGGGGAGGTCGACCAGTTTCACGTCCGACGGCGGCGTGTCGCTGAGCGCCGTGCTGGTCGGGCTGATCGAGGCGGCGAGGCTCGCCATCTGGATCGGCGCGGTCACGGCGTCGTCGCCCACCGGCGCGTCGATCTTGCGGCCCATCAGCGCGTAGAGATCGGCGAAGCTGCGGGCGGCACCGCTTTTGGTATAGAACAGGCCGTGGTTGGCAGCCGCCTCGCGCGGGAAGATCGAGGCGGCCGGCGCATCGGGGTTGGCCGCCGCCGCCTTGAGGAACTTTTTGGCCCCCGCCAGCCCGAGGAAGTGGCCGAAATAGAGGTCGGTCGCGTTCGTCTCGCGGCCCAGCGCCGATCGCAAGCCGGCGGCGTTGTCCTGTGCGTACTCGCCCGCCATCAGTGCGGAGGCGGTGGGGTCGCGGCGCAGCGCATCGATCGCCTTCTTCGCGTCGCCGTCGGGCACGGTGTAGCCGCCGCCCGGCCGACGCTGGATCGCATCCGCCGCCCAGCCATAGCCATGTTCGCTGCCGTGCTGTTTCAGCACGCCGAGCCAGCTCTGGTCGATGAACTGGTACAGGCCGGTGGCGGACGAGTTGCCGGCCTTGGCGTTGGGGTTCAGCCCGCTCTCGCTTTTCGCCTGATTGAGCAGGTAGCTGAAGCTCGCGCCCGTGCGCTGCGCGGCATCGGCGATCGCGAGGCGGACCGACGCGCGATCCTCCCCCGTCCGTCCGCTGCTGATCCGCGAGCCCTGCACGCGCCCATTCCTTTCCGCGAGGTTTGGGCGAAACCATGAACGGTCCGGGTTAACAATTCGCTACCTCGGCCTCCGAGTCTGTTTGAAAACCCGTTGTAACGGATTTCTCGGCACCGGCCCGCTCCCCCACCCGGCCACCCATGGAATATTCTGATCGGGTGGCCGGGTGGGGGAGCGGGCCGGTGCCGCCTCGAAACTTGCTCTTTCGCAAGTTTCCAAATGGGCTCTATCGCCCGATCCGTTTCGCCAGCCAGCGGGCGGCATCGTCGGGCGTCACCTTGGCGGTATCGCGATCTACCATGTAGTTGGCCTCGCGCATCGCCGACACCGGGATCGCGCCGACCAGCGGTTGCAGCGCGGCGCGGAAGCGGGCGTCGTTCGCACGCGCGGGGCTGACGAGCAGCAGCGCATCGTAGCTGGGCAGGGCACGGCGCGGATCGGCCAGCACGGTCAGCCGGTCGGCGGCGATGCGCCCATCCGACGAGAAGGCCGAGATCACGTCCGCCCGGCCCGAGCCGAGCGCGCGGTACATGAAGGTGGGGCTGTACGCGCGCGTATCGGCGAAGCGCAGCCCGTAGGCGTCGCGCACCGCCCGCCACTCCGGCCGGTCGAGGAATTCCAGATCGCCGGCCAGCCGCAGCGAGGGGGCGCGGGCGGTGAGGTCCGCGATCGAGGTGAGGCCGCTGGCGGGGCGCGCCACCAGCGCATAGGCGTTCTCGAAGCCGAGCGGGCCGATCAGCGCGGTGCCGGCCTCGCGCTTCATCCATTGCGCCACGCCTGCGATCATCGCCGCGCGCGGGGGAATGTCGCGGCGGGCCATCAGCGTGGTCCACAGCGTGCCCGAATAATCGACGTACACATCGACATCGCCGCCCGCGAGCGCACGATAGGCGACGGCCGACCCCAGCCCCTCCTTGTAGCGCACGCGGTAGCCCGCCGCCTCCAGCCGGTGGCCGATCAGGCGGGCGAGGGTATATTGCTCGGAAAAGGTCTTCGCGCCGATCGTCACCACCTGTTCGCGCGGGGCCACCAGCGGCCATGCGGCGGCGGCGAGGCCGAGCGCGATCACCATGAGTGGCGGCAGGATGAGCGCGCGGCGGCGGGTGGCGATGCCCTTCTCCACCAGCGCCAGCAACCCGTCCACCGCAAGCGCGAGTGCTGCGGCGCCGATGCAGCCGGCCAGCACCAGCGAGATCGCCTCGGTCTGCAGCCCGGCGAAGATGAGGTTGCCCAGACTCGGCTGGCCGACGGTGGTGGCCAGCGTCGCGGCGCCGATCGTCCACACCGCGGCCGTGCGGATACCGGCCATCGCGACGGGGGCGGCGAGCGGCGCCTCGACCAGCCGCAATTTCTGCCCCGGCGTCATGCCGATGCCGTCCGCCGCCTCGATCACCGCCGGGTCCAGCCCGCGCAGGCCGGTGATGGCGGTGCGCAGGATCGGCAGCAGCGCATAGAGCGTCAGCGCGAGCAGCGACGGCAGGAAGCCGAGTGCCGGAATGCCGCCGCCGACCAGCGCGGAAAGGCCGAGCAGCAGCGGATAGAACAGCGCCAGCAGCGCAAGGCCGGGGATCGTCTGCACGAGGCTGGCGAAGCCGAGCGCCACCTGCGCCAGCACCGGCCGCCGCGCCGCCGCCAGCGCCAGCGGCAGCCCGAGGACCAGCGCCAGCCCCAGCGCGGCGGCGGACAGCAACACGTGGGATGCGAGCAGGCCGGGCAACTGGCCCAGCGCAGCGAGATAGGGGGCGGGGATCATGCGGCGGCCAGCGCCTGCAACCGGGCGGACTGGCGGCGTGGCACGTCCACCAGCGCGGTCGCCTCCGGGCCGGCGGCACCCGACAGCATCTCGCCCGGTGTCGCATCGGCGACGAGGCGGCCGGCGGCCATCACCAGAATGCGGTCGGCCATCAGCAACGCCTCGGCCATGTCGTGCGTCACCATCAGCGTGGTCAGGCCCAGCCGGTCGTGCAGGCCGCGATACGTGTCGCACAGCCGATCGCGCGTCACCGGGTCGAGCGCGCCGAACGGCTCGTCCAGCAGCATCAGCCGCGCGCCGCCGGCCAGCGCCCGCGCCACGCCGACGCGCTGGCGCTGCCCGCCCGAAAGCGCGGCGGGCGGGCGCGTGGCATAGTCCGCCGGCAGGCCCACCTGATCGAGCAGCGCCGCCACGTCCACGTCCGCCGACCTGGCAGCCGCCTTGCCCGACAGGCGCGGCACCATCGCGATATTCTCCGCCACACTCATGTGCGGGAACAGGCCGACGTGCTGGAACACGTAGCCGATCCGCCGTCGCAGGCGCGGCGCCGGGCCGTCCGCCACATCGTCGCCGTCGATCGTCACTCGGCCGCCGTCCGGCACCTCAAGACGGTTGACCATCTTGAGCAGCGTGGACTTGCCCGAGCCGGACGCACCCACGAGGGCGACGAAGCTGCCGCCCGCGATCTGCGCCGACACGCCATCGACGGCGGGCGCGGCGACGCCGGGATAGGTGCGGGTCACATCCTCGAACGCGAGTGCCGGCCCGCTCATGCCGCCGCCTTCATGCCGCACCCGTTCATGTCGCGCCCGTTCATGCTGCGATCGTGTCGATCGCCTCGGCCATCACCACGTCGCGGGTGGAAAGGCCGCCGGCGTCGTGCGTGGTGAGGGTGATATCCACCCGGTTGTAGACGTTGGACCACTCGGGGTGATGATCCATCTTCTCGGCCAGCAGCGCCACGCGCGCCATGAAGGCGAACGCCTCGGAAAAGTCGGCGAAGGTCAGGCGACGGCTGATCGCGTCGCGCGCCTCGTCATAATCCCAGTCGGGCAGGGCATCGAGCGCGTCGGCGCGCTCCTCCTCGCTCAGAGGCTCGATCATCGGGTGCCTTTCCGTCGCTGGCATCGCAGGGCGGCTATGCCTACAGCAAGGCCGGCGCATGATGAAGGACGAATGGATGGCCGAAACCCTCGCCCCCGATGCCGACACGATCGAGCGGCTGGCACGCGCCGCGATGGCGCGGCTGCCCGGGGCGTTCCGCGCGCATCTGGGCGACATCGTGCTGCGCGTGGAGGAGTTCGCCGACGGGGCGGTGCTGGCCGAGATGGGGTTCGACGATCCGTTCGAACTGACCGGACTCTACACCGGGCGGCCGGTGGGTGAGAAATCGATGACCGACACGGGCGGGCTGCCCGACATGATCCACCTCTACCGTCGCCCGTTGCTGGACGAATGGGTGGAGACGGGGGTGACGCTGGAGGCGCTGGTGGCGCATGTGCTGATCCACGAGGTGGGTCACCACTTCGGCCTGTCCGACGCCGACATGCACGCGCTGGAAGACGCCGCCGCATGAGGTGCGCCGGATGAGCGTGGCACGGCTGGCGTTCGACCGGGTGGCATGTCTGCGCGGCGGGCGGCTGCTGTTCGATCGTGTGAGCTTCGCGCTCGGCCCCGGCGAGGCGGCGCTGGTGACGGGGCCGAACGGCGTGGGCAAATCGAGCCTGCTGCGGATCGCCGCCGGGCTGCTGCCGGCAGCGGCGGGGCGGGTGGAGACGGCGGGCGGCGTGGCGCTGGCCAACGACATGCACGCGCTGGACCGTGCCCTGCCGCTGCGCGCAGCGCTCGCCTTCTGGGC
>NZ_VNIM01000093.1 GCF_007785815.1 Alterirhizorhabdus solaris
CCCCGGCGCGCCGCCCGCGACATTCAGCTTCGACGCCTTCGTGCGTCTATGGCTGGAGATCGGCGAATGTCCGGTGTGGACCTCCGCCATCGCCGCACGGCGCGATACCTTGCTGGCAACCGGCGGTTTTCCGGAAGGGCGATGCCGCCGCGGGGGCGACAAGGATCTGTGGCTGCGTCTGTCGCACGCCGGCCCGGTGACGATCGGCACCGCCGCCACCGCGACCTATTACAAGGACTCGGATAATATGGTCACCACGCGCCGACATGTGAACGAGTGCCACTGCGTGGTGCCGACCATCGACCACTGGCTGCCGGGCGCCCCGCCCGCCGGCCGCGCCCTGCTCCGGCGGCTGCGCAATCATGAGACCTATCTCTACGCCCTGCGTACCGCCAAGACCGACCGGCTGCACTACGCCAGCTGGCGCGGCTTCAGCGCGCGCCACGATCCGCTGCGCTTTCTGATGCTGGCGGTGATGACGTCTCCATTCGGTCCGTTGCTCAGCCGGCTGGCCCTGCGCCTGCGGAGCGTGCGCGGGTGAGCGGCGGGGGCCTATCTGTCGTCGCGATCGAAAAGATCAGTTCGGCCTCGTTCGTAGATGCCATCTTTGCATGCTGGCGGAACGGAGGCATCGCGATGCCGCTCGATCCACAGGCGGACGTGCCTGACGGGATCACCGTTGGTCGCCGTGTCGTCTGCGCGCCCGGCGGCGGCTGGCTCTCGCCGCGCATGACGCCGCGGCACGATGATTCGCCTGCGCAGGTCACGCTCACCTCTGGTACCACCGGGCGACCAAAACCGATCCTGCTCTCGCACCGCGCTCTGGGCGACGTGACGGACCGGCTGATCGCGGCGCAGGGCCTGACGGGCGAGGTCCGCGAATATGTCGGCGTGCCCATCACCTTCTCCTTTGGGCTTGGCCGGGTGCGCGCGGTGGCGGCGGTGCGCGGCGCATGCTTTCTGCCCGAACGGGGCTTCCGCGTGGACGAGTTGGCGGCGATGCTGACGCGAGGCGATGTGAACGCGCTCTCGGCGGTGCCGACGCTGCTTCGTCTGGCGATCGCGCAGGCGGACCGGCTTCGCGAGGCAGGTGAAAAGCTGCGCTGGCTGGAGATCGGCAGCCAGGCGATGAGCGTCGCGGAGAAGCTCGCCGTTCGCGAGATATTTCCCAACGCGCGCATCATCCAGCATTACGGACTAACGGAAGCGTCGCGCAGCACCTTCCTCGACATATCAGCGGCGGAACCGGCGGCGCTGGAGAGCGTCGGCAACCCCAACGGCGCGGTGGAGATCCGAACCACCGACGAAGGACTCGTCGCCATCCGCGGCCCTCATGTGGCGGACGGAATCGTCACGCCCGAAGGGGTCGTGCCGCTGACGGATCCTGACGGCTGGCTCGTCACTCGCGATCTTGGCCGGATCGAGGCGGGACGCTTACTGTTCGAGGGACGGGCAGATCATCTCGTCAATGTCGGCGGCATCAAGGTGCCGGGGGAACTATTCGAGGAGCGGCTGCTCGCCCGCCTTCCCGCTGATACGCCGCTGGCGGTGGCGGCTGGGCATGATCCGTTGCGCGGCGAAATCGTGATCGTCGCGCACGAAGGGGCAGAACAGCCCGGCTGGCGCACGGCGGTGGAGGAGACCGCCGCCGCCTTCGGCATCGGCGACGGCACGGCGCTGTTCATGGTGGACAGCCTTCCTCGCACCGACACCGGCAAGCTGCGCCGGCACGAGATCACCGCGCTGTTCGCCGCCGCAGCCCCACAGGCGGCAGCCCGTCAGCCGGTGCCCAAGATCGACGCAGACAGCCCGGGCGAGGGGGTACTCGCCACCTTCGCCGCCGTATTCGGCACGGCCAGGCGGGAAGAAAGCGCGAGCTTTCACGCGCTGGGTGGCGATTCGCTTAATTACGTCTCGATGCTGGTCGGGCTAGAACGCTTCGTGCGCGATCTGCCGGAGGATTGGGACACGCTCTCGATCGGCACGCTCAGCACGCTGGCGAACGAGCAGGCGCGATCCAGCACCGTCGCCGCCGCGCCGCGCCGCGTACTGCCGAAAAGCCTCGATTCGGTGCGCGGCCTTGCCTGCATCCTCATCGTGGCGCTGCATGTCGTCGGGTTGAGTCCTTGGGAAGGATTAAAGCTCGCCGACGAATCAGTCTGGCATCAGGCGATGGATGCGCTGAATCTGGTCCGCCTGCCGTTGTTCACCGCTCTCTCCGGTTTCCTGTACGGCGCGATGCCCGCGATCCGCAGCGGTTTCGGGCCGTTCATGGCGCGCAAGCTGCACCAGTTGCTGATCCCGCTGATCTTCGCCACTTTCGCCTTTTGGGCGCTGAGGAACATCGCCAAGCCGCAGGGCGACTCGCTGTTCTGGGCCTATGTCGACGGCTACCAGCACCTCTGGTTTATCGATGCGCTGCTGCTAATCTTCGCACTTGTCGCCGCAGCCGATACGCTGGCACCGGAAAAGGCGCGAAACGCCGTTATCGCGGCGGTCCTGCTCGGTGGGGTGATCGCCTATCCGCTGATCCCCAGCGTTCCGGTGCTGCACATCAAGAATGCGGTGTTCCTGCTGCCGTTCTTTGCCTGGGGGCTGTTGCTCTACCGCTTGCCCGCGCTGCTCGGCTCGCGCGGGCTGCTGGTCGTGGCGGTGATCGTCGCTGCGGCGTTGCTCGTCAGCCAGCAGCTTTCGCCGGGCCGCGAAGGATTGCTCGGCACCTATGGCTGGCTGCGCTGGGTATGCGGCGGCGCGATCGTGCTGGCGTTGCTCCGCCTGTTCCCGAAATCGGTCTGGCTGGAGCGGATCGCCGCTTATTCGTTCACCATCTACCTGTGGCACCCGGCCGCCAACGGCGCGGTGCGTGCCGTGATGATGAAGCTGGGGCTGCATGCAACGTGGCCGCTGTTCCTGATCGGGCTGGCGGCGGGAATAGCCGGGCCGATCGCGCTGCACCTCGTGATGCTACGCTTGCCCAAGGCACTGAGCCTGCCGGTAATCGGAAGGTAGGGCGGGGCCGGCCCCCGCCCTTGCGGGAGGGGTCAGCGCGCCGTCTCCGTCGACTCCATGCAGGCCGGTGACGGCGGGCGACGGAGACCGAGCAGCCGGCTGGCGATACGAACCAGCCACTTTTCCACGATTAGGTGAACGAGGATGCCGGCCACCACGCAGCCGACGATCGCAAGCACCGCTGCGAGCGACGACGGCAGCTTTACCGGGAGCTTGCGCAACACGACGACCCAGGCCGCCAGCGCGATGGGGTGGATCAGGTAAAGCGCATACGAAGAATCGCCCAGCAATAGGCCGAAACGGAAGCGGGCAAATGGTATCCGCTCCTCCGAGGCGAACGCCGCCCAGACGATCGCCAGTGCCGGTATTCCCCAGCCGATCGGGCGGAACGGCGTATAAGGCTCTGAACTCGGCGCAAGCGCGAGCCAGCCGATCGCCGCTACCACCAGCGACAGGTTCAGCCACAGCGGCGTGCGCACGCCGCGCGTCCAAGCATGCGCCAATAACATGCCGCCGACGAACTCGAGCGTGATCGGCAGCAGCAGATAGAGCGGCGCCCAACCCGGCTGATCTCCGTTGCCGCAGAACAGCACGCAACCCAACATCACACCCGCAACGATGATCGCCGAGACGAAACGGGTGAAGTGGCTGCGCAGTGGCGTGGCCAGCACCATCGCGCAGATCGCGTAGAAGTACATTTCGAAATTGAGCGTCCAGCCGGCGACGATGAGCGGAAAAGGTCGACCGTCTCCATCGAAGGTGGGTATAAAAAGGAACGAGCCGACCGTGTTCAGCACCGTCGCGGTCCCGTGCGTGACTCCCGTCCCTCCCGCCGCCAGAACGGCAAGCAGGGCAAGCGTCGTCGCCAGCCAGTATAGCGGCACGATCCGCGCCAGCCGCCGTCGCACGAAGACATGCCACGAAAGCTTTCGGCTGGTGAGATAAATCACGATGCCGCTGATCGCGAAAAAGATGTCCACCCCCGCCTGCCCCACCGGGAAGGCGTGGCCCGGATAGGCGAACTTGGCCGTATGCCGAACCAGCACCAGCATTGCCGCCAGCCCGCGCAGCAACTGAATGCTGTAGACGATGTTCGGGTTCGGTCGGGCAGCCGTCACAACGGTCTCCTTCCTGTTCATCGGCCGACCACTGGCAGGCTAAGGCGCGGGAACCAGCGGACCACCACGATCTGCAAGGCAATCGGCAACAGGGCGCCGCCCCCCACGCCGACAGCGAAGAACAGCAGATCGTTGTGCAGATCGATCCGCCGCATCACCATCTGCACCGCGTTGTTCGCCAGCGGATGCCAGAGATAAATGGCGTACGAATAGCCGGCAATCCGTTCCAGCGGGGTGAACCGCGGGAACAGGTGGATCAGCACTACGATCGCCGCACAGCCGGCGAACCACGGCAGCACCCCTGCGAACGAGAGCGATTCCGGCGCGCGCAGGATCGCCCAGTCGCCCGTGATCCCGATACCGTTCATCGACAGCTGCTGGATCAGCAATGCCCCCGCCAGCACCACCGCCGCCACGCCAAGCGTGATCCGACTGCCAAGCAGTTCCGGCCGTCGATAGAGCAGGACGCCCCAGACGAAGAAGGGAAGCATGAACAGCGTATTGGTGAAGTGGAACAGCTCTACGCCCGGCAACAGCAGGCACGCGGTCACCCCGCCGGCCAGCAGTACCAGCAGGCCGCGCGCGCCGGGCTTCAACCATACGTCGATCAGGCCAACGATCGCGAAAATCGTTACCAATGTCTCCAGATACCAGAGATGTCGGTATCCGCCGAGAAAGGCCCAGGCGATGCTTTCGTCGCGCCCGTCGCTCAACCGCCGCAGCACGAGATAGACGATCGTGGCGAATACCATCGGGATCAGCAGCTGCTTGGCCTTGCGCCCGATGAACCGCCCGAAACCATCGCGCGACGCCGGCATCGCACCGTAAATATATCCGGCAAGCGCAGTGAACAGCGGCAGCCTCACCATCGCGAAGCTGTTCATTACATAATGCCAGTGTGAATCGAGCGCCACGCGCATCCCGTCGTCCGGCGCCATGCCGACGAAATGGAAGGCGACGATCAGCAGGCAGGCAAAACCGCGTACCGTATCGACCCTGGACAGCAGGCGGCGACCGGTGCGTGGGCCGGCTGTCGCTTTTCCCTGCCCAGACGCCAGCGTCACCAGCGAACCGATCGAGCGGCTGTCCCAATCGTCCGGCAGATTCGGGATCGCCGTTTCGAGCGCCAGCGCGGTGTTAACGTAGCCGAGCGAGTCCCCACCGAGTGAGCGGAAGGTCGCCTCCTCTTCCCGCCCTGCCTCGCCAAAGGCGCGCGTGAAAGCGGCGATCACAGCCTCCCCGCCTTCTTCCGTCGCCACCACGGCAGCGGCTGCCGAGGGACACAGTGCCGATTTCAACACCGCATAATCGATCTTGCCCGAAGCCATGACCGGATAATCGGTGACGGCCCGGACCTCCAGGTAGTCGGGCGGCAGTTTCAGCCGCGCCTGCAACAGCGTCGCGATCGAGGGCGCCGCAGCGGCATCGCGGGTAACGACGAGCAGTTTGTCGTCGATGCCAGTCGCGATGGCCTCATGCCCTCCGGCGCCCAGCAGCCGCTCCACGTCGTCCAGCCCGATGCGGTTGCCGAAAATCTTGATGAAACGGTTGAGGCGGCCGGTGATCTGCCACAGGCCGTCCGCCCGCCGCCGCGCCAGATCGCCTGTCGCAAGCTGAGGTGGCCCGGCAGACAACGCAACGTCTGCGGAGGCGAAGGCATAGCCCATCATCACGTTCGGGCCTTCGTAGATCAGTTCGCCGTCGACATCGGGGGCCTCGATCGGCAGCCCCTCACCATCCGCCAGCGAGAAGCGCCCTCCGGGAATCGCCAGGCCGATGCAGTCGGGGTTGGCCGCCAGTCTCTCGGGCGGCATATAGGCCATCCGCGCGGTCGCCTCGGTCTGGCCGTACATCACGAAAAACCGCCAGCCACGCGCATCTGCGAGGGCGGCATAGCGTTCCGCTAGACGCGGCGGCAATCGCCCACCGGCCTGAGTGAAGTAGCGCAGCGTGGCAGGCGCGCGCCTGCCCAGATCGGCGCGTTCGAGCAGATCGTATGTGTGCGGCACGCCTGCGAAGCTGGTGGCGCCGTGGCGGGCGCAGAAATCCCAGAACCCCGGCTCGATCACCGATCGTGCGGTAAACAGCAGCGCCGCGCCCGCCATCAGGTGGCTGTTCACGATCGACAGGCCGTATGAATAATGCGTCGGCAGGTTGACCACGCCCCGCTCATCGGCCGCGAGACCGAGATACGCGCCGATCGCCGCCGCGTTTGCCGCCAGGTTCGCCGCGGACAGGCGCACGCACTTCGCGCTGCCGGTGGAGCCAGAGGTGGACAGCATGAGCGCGAGATCGGGATGCGGTGTCTCTCCGTCGTCGTGCCCGGTGCATTCCGGCATATAGCCGCCGGCCGCCGTCAACCGCGTTGCCGGGGCGAAGGCCGCTTCCAGCGCCGTCGCGGCGGCCGGATTGCCGCCGGGCGCGATCAGCATCGGCCGGCGGGCGATCAGGCAGGCGACGTAGGCTATCAGCCAGGCGCAGTCGTTGCCCCCTTCCAGCAGGACCAGCCCCGTACCACCCGCAAGCATATCCGCCCGCGCATGCGCTGCGAGGCGCAGCTCCGCATATGTGAGGCGTCGATCATCATCGTCGATCGCGGCCAGCGCCTCCGCAGGCGCGGCGAGCACCGCCTCGACCAGATCAAGTCCCCGCGCCCTGTCCCCCATCATGTCCGGTCTCCGAGCGCCTGGCCGGTCAGGCCTGTGATGCAGCGCAGCAAACTCCTTGCACGAGATTGCGAAACGGTTCCAGCACAGGCAACCTAAACGACCCGCTAACTTACACCTGAAACGGGACGTCCACCGCCGGCAGGCAAAAGGGTGGCAACGCAGAGGCCGGGCGGCCCGCGAAACCCACACCTACCGAAGGGCGCAAATCCCATGGCAACCACCTACGTCTCCCCCATCGGTTCCGGCGACAAGAGCGGCTCCAGCTGGGCCAACGCCGCGGCGATCGGCGGCATCGATGCCATGATGAAGAAGGCCGGCGCGGGCGGCACCGTGCTGCTGGCGGCGGATCAGGGCAGCTACAAGGTCACCGCGCCGATCAGCATCACCGCCAGCGGCGTCACCGTAAGCGGTGCGAACCGCGACGGCAGCGTGGGCGAGGCCACGTTTGAGGGCACCCGCCCGGTCAACTGGGTGAAGGACGCGGCGGCGGGCAACGAACTGTTCCGTATCCAGAAGGGCGCCGACGACCTGACCTTCCAGAACCTGCAGATTAACAATACCGGCACCGCGATCCGCGTCGGCGGAGACGTGAAGAACCTGACGATCAAGCACGTCGATGCCGAGAACGTGCAGCGTTTCCTCGAAGATTACGCATCCGGCACCAGCAAGACCGCGACGATCACCGGGCTGACCGTGCAGGATGTGGATGTCGCAGGCTACTCCAAACAGGCAATCCGCCTGCAGTATGACACCAGCAAGGTGCTGATCGAGGATGTGCGCGGAGACAGCCGGTTCCAGACCGGGGACAGTTTCGCCATGGGCGTGCATCTGGAAGACACCGTCCACGACGTGACCTTCCGCCGCGTGGCGATGGAGAACAACGCGACCGTCGACGGCACCGGCAGCGATTACTGGCAGGGCGACGGTTTCTCGGCGGAACGCGGCACCTACAACATCAGCTTCATCGATACCGTCTCGCGCGGCAACACGGATGCGGGCTACGACATCAAGTCGAACAACGTCACCTTCCTGCGCGCGCTGGCCGAGAACAACGGTCGCAACTACCGTATCTGGGGCGATAACGTTACCATCGACAGCTCGGTTGGCCTCGATCCGCACAAGCGCGGCGGCATCAGCACGCAGACGCAGCTGTGGGTCAATTCGGGCGCGGAGAACGTCAAGGTCGTCAACAGCAAGTTCTCCGATTCGGGGCTTGGCACCAAGGCCGTCGTCAACGGCGGCGATGTGACCTTCGTGAACACCCGGATCACGGTGGCGGACGGGGCGGCCGCCCTCCTCGGCACGAAGCCGGCCGGCTATATTGTAGCCGAAGTGGTGAAGACCGTCGCGACGGGCCTTTTCTCCGGCATCGCCGCTTATTCGAACGGTGCGAAGATCCTGGAAGCCGCGATTCCGACGACGGTCAGCGTACCGGCCAATGCAGCGCCGACCCTCGTGGGGGCGGCATCCCTCGCCGCGATCAGCGCCGCCAGCGCCTCGGGCGACTGGGTGAAGGTGGCGATGGGCACGTCGTCGGAAACGATCGCCGCCACCTCGAAAGCCGAGATGTTCCTGATCGATCAGTCCGCCGTCACCGGCGCCGACGTGATAAAGGGTTTCGGCCCTAACGACTTCGTGGTGTTCGCCCAGGCGCTGGGGGATACCAACAAGGACGGCATGACCACGTTCGGCAAGGACGGCCTGCTCAATTTCGCCAACGGCGGCTCGCTGTCCTTCAACAAATCGGTCGATGGCCTGCGCTATATCGGCCAGACCGACGAGGGCTATGTCTACGGCAACACGGCTGTCTGGAAGGCCGGCTCGGTTCTGCCCGACGCCAAGGAGACGGCCGCATACGTCTCGACCGCGGCGCACGAAAGCTACACGGCGACCAACGCGCGCGAGACATTCTTCTTCGACAACGCGCGCTTAGGCACCGGGACGGACGTGATCCGCGGCTTCGGATCGGACGACGTGATCGTCACCAGCAAGGCCTTTGCCGATGGCAACAAGGACGGGCTGATTACCGCCGGCAATGGTGCCTACGGCCTCGGCAACGGTTCGGCGGCGATCAAGCTTCCGGAGGTCGGCGCCAAGACCGGCCTGCGTTATCTCGGGCAGACCGAGGAGGGGTTCCTGTACGGCGATACGACGGTGCGGCCGACCGGCGCGCTGGAGAGCAAGCTGGGCGCGAACGATACGCTGAGCGGCGGCAAGGCCGATACCGCCACCGACAGGTTCTTCTTCGACACCTCGCTCGACCGCGGCCTCGGCATGGACAAGGTGATGAACTTCGGCGCGAAGGACGTGATCGCGACGACCGATAATCTCGGCACGGGCGTCGCCGGAAGCAAATTATATGCGACCGGCGGGGTGTTCTCGCTCGGCCATGACGGACTCGATCTCGGCGGCTTCTCCGTCAACGACACGGCCGGCACGTCGGTCACGACCTTGGAGTTCGACGGGGAGAAGGTGGTGAACGGCACCCACTATTTCATCTACAGCGCGGCAGGGTCGGCCATCGGCATAGACGCGATCGGCTGATCCGCCGCACCGCAACAAAATGAAGGCCACGCCATCGTCTGGCGCGGCCTTTTGCTCTATCGTGCCCCGATACGCCACACAGGGGCACTGCATGAACGACGTGACGGTAATCAGCGCCTTCCATAACCGCGCCGATGCGGTGGACATGTCGGTCGGCTCGCTGGCGGCGCAGGACTATCCGGCCTTCCGCGCGATCGTGGTGGATGACGAATCGCGCGACGGGACATGGGATGCGCTGCAACGCTGGGCGTCGCCGCGCATCGAGGTGCGGCGGCAGAAGAACCGGGGCTTCACCGCCACGATGATCGCGCTGTGCGCCGAGGCGGAGACCGAGTTCGTGGCGCTGCACGGCGCCGGTGACGAGAGCCTGCCTGCCCGTCTTTCCGCGCAGGTGGCCTTTCTGCGCGCGCATCCGCAAGTGGTGGCGGTGGGCTGCGGGATCGAGAACGTCGATATCGTCAGCGACCGCCGGTGGAACGTCCGCCCCCCCGAGGCGATCCGGCGCGGGCCGATCGTCGGCGCGTTCGGCATCAGCCACGGCGAGGTGATGTTCCGGCGCGAGGCCTATCTGCGCGCCGGCGGCTACCGCCCTGCCTTCACCGTGGGCCAGGCGAGCGACCTGTTCCGCCGCATGAGCCGGCTGGGCGATTTCGGCTATGTCGAGGATGTCCTCTCCCGCCGCCACCTGCGGCTGGACGGCGTCAGCGCGAAGATCGACAAGGTCGCGGAGCGATCCGTGCTGGCCGCGATCAGCACCGCCGTCCACCGCCGTGCCATCGCCGCGAATGACGCGAACATGCCGGTGCTGCGCGACGACCTCGACCGATTCGGCCTGCTGCTGCCCTATATCGCCCCGCCCGACAGGGGCGTGGCGCGCAGCCTGGCGCAGGCATCGACGCTCTACTGGGCGGCGGGCGATACGACCGTCGCGCGCCGTCTGGCCCGCCGCTCGCTGGCCGAGGCGTGGACGCTGCGCGGCTGGCTGGCGCGGGTGGGTACGCTGGCCGGAGTCGGCCCGCTTCGCGCGCCGCTGACGGCGTTCGCGCGGAAACTGTCGCGCGGCAAAGGCGAGTTCTCGTGGGACAGGCTGGCGAACACGGCGAAAAAGGCCTGATCGCGGCGTTCGCAGGTGCAGCAAAAAGTTGCCCTCGGCCAGACTATGAGGCATAGCCCCGGCGGGGGGACTTTTATGTCCATATCGGATGCGACGAAAACGACGGGCAGCCGCATGCCGGCGATGTTCTGTTTTCTCCTGCTGTCGGCGATGAATATCGCGCTGGCATATCCCGGCGTGATGACACGCGACAGTTTTCGCCAGTTCGGCGAGGCGCGCAGCGGTCTTCTGTCGGACTGGCATCCGCCGATCATGGCCTGGCTCTGGCGGCAGACGATGCCGCTGTTCGATTCGGGCGCGCAGTTCCTGATCTTGCATTGCCTGCTTTACTGGGGCGCGATCGTGCTGATCGCCCATATCCTTCATGTCCATCGTGGCGGGAAATGGGGGCTGGGCATGCTCCTCGTCGGCCTGCTGCCGCCGTTCGTGGTGATGACCATGTTCGTGTGGAAGGATACGGGCATGGCGGTCGCCCTGCTGGCCGCGTTCGCGCTGATCCTGCACGGCAAGCTGTCCGCCCGCAGGCATGTTCCCACGATGATCGCGGCGGGCGTTCTGCTCGCCTATGCCGTGCTGGTGCGGGCGAACGGCATCTTCGCCGCGGCCCCGCTCCTCGTCTGGATGCTGTCGTCGATCCGCACCCGGCCATGGCGACTTGTTCTGGCCTGCGTGGTGCTGATCCCGGTCGGGATCGGCATGTCCGCCATCGTCAACCATCAGGTGCTGAACGCGCGCAGTTCCAAGGCGTACAACTCGATCAAGGTCTATGACGTGGCGGGCGTGGCCTGGATCAGCCGCGATGTCTCCGCCTACCCCGTCCGTCCACCGCTTGCGCTGATCGACCGCTGCTACTCGAAAGAGCAGTGGGACTGGATCGGTCGCGGCGTGTGCGGCGATCTGCTGACACGTCGCCTCAAGGGCATCGGGCCGTGGGTAAGAAGCGTGACGGCGCACCCCCTCGCCTACGCCGGCCACCGCCTGCTGCATTTCAACGAGGAGATGTTCCTCTGGGTGCCGTACACCGCCTTCCGCTACCGCGATACGGGTGGCGATCCGCTGGCCGGTGTGGTGGAGCAGCCGCCTCTGGAGGACGGGATCATCGCGGCGCACGGGCGTCTCGCGTCCTTCCCGTTGTTCGCGCCCGCGCTTTATGTGGTGCTGGCATGCGGAATGCTTGCCGCCGGGCTGCGCCGCTGGCCTTCCGCGACGCCGTTCACCCGTGCCGGCATCGCCCTGCTCGTCGCTTCGCTGCTGTATGCCGGCGGCTTCCTCATCATCGGAGTAGCCAATATGTGGCGCTACCAGTTCTTCCCCGAAATCGGTGCGCTGGCCGGTGGCCTGCTGATCGCCGCCGATCAGGATTATCGCCGCGGCCTGCCCGCGATCGAACGCGCCACGCTGGCAGCGGGCGCGATCGTCCTGACGGTGGCGACCGTCGCGCGCTTCGTGCTCGTGGCGCCGGCCACCCGGTTCGTCGCATGAGCCGGGACATGTCCGCGCCGCGCATCGCCGTGCTGCTGCCCTGCTACAACGAAGCGGCGGCGATCGCGCAGACCGTCGCCGGCTTCCGCGCGGCGCTGCCCGAGGCGGCGATCTACGTCTACGACAACAACAGCCATGACGATACCGTCGCCGTCGCCCGGGCCGCCGGCGCGATCGTCCGGCATGAGCGGATCCAGGGCAAGGGCGCGGTCGTGCGCCGGATGTTCGCCGATGTGGACACCGATATCTACGTGATGGCCGATGGCGACGCCACCTACGACGCCCCCTCCGCCCGCGCGCTGATCGACCGGCTGCTCGACGAACAGCTCGACATGGTGGTCGGCGCGCGGGTCAGCCAGATCGAACTGGCCTACCGCCGCGGCCACCGGTTCGGCAACGCGCTGCTGACGGGGATGCTGGCACGCCTGTTCGGCCGCAGCTTTACCGATATCCTGTCGGGCTACCGCATCTTCTCGCGCCGTTTCGTCAAAAGCTTCCCGTCGCTCTCCGCCGGGTTCGAGATCGAAACCGAGATCAGCGTTCACGCACTGGAACTGAAGATGCCCTGTGCCGAGATGTCCACGCCTTATTATGCGCGGCCGGAGGGGTCGATCTCCAAGCTCAGCACCTATTCCGACGGGTGGCGCATCCTGTCGACCATCCTCTCGCTCTACCGGATCGAGCGGCCGGTGCTCTATTTCGGCGTGGTGGCGGGGCTGCTCGGCCTGCTCGCGGTGATCCTCGCGGTGCCGCTGGCGATCACCTACGCCGGAACGGGGCTGGTGCCGCGGATGCCCACGGCCGTGCTCGTCACGGGCCTCGTCATCCTCGCCGCGCTGAACCTGTTCGCTGGGCTGATCCTCGATACGGTGGTGCGCGGGCGGCGGGAGCTCCGCCGCCTCGCCTACCTCTCCCTGCCCGCGCCCAACCGCTGAGCGATGCGCTTGGCAGGGCCGGGCAGCGCCTTCACCGCCATCGTCAGGTCGCCCGGTTGCGGCAGCAGCATCTCGCGCAGGGGAATGCCGGTCAGCCGCGAATAGAGCAGGACATAGCCCACCGTCGCCACCAGATAGCCAACGCTGGAGGCGAACGCCGCGCCGATCGCACCGTAGCGGTCGATCAGCAGCCAGCCCAGCACCACGTTCAGTACCAGCACCGGCAGCATGATGAGCATCGACGCCCACGGCTTGCCGCGCCCGGCCATGTCGGTGTTCAGCACCTTGAACACGATGAAGGCGACGATGCCCGGCAGCAGCGCCACGCAGATATCGGCGCTATTAGCGAAGCGCGCGCCGTAGAGCAGCGGGAACAGGAACTCCGCCGCGAGCCCGATGCCGACGGACAACAGCACCGCCGCCACGAACGAGAAGCGCGCCAGCAGCAGCACCTTGCGCGAGAATACCAGCGAATCCCGCGCGTTCACCCCGCGCGACAGCAACAGCGAGCCGAGCACCGTCGGGATCTCCCAGACCAGCTCGGCGATCGCCATCGCCTGCGCGTAGAGGCCGACCTCGGCCAGCGTGCTCTCGCGCGCCAGCAGCAGGATCATCACCCGGTAGTTCAGCGTCAGGATCACCAGGGCCGCGGCATAGGACAGGCCGCGGCGTTGCAGGCGCGAGGCGACCTCGCGGTCGAAGCCCAGTCGCAGCGGTGATTCGCTACCGAGCAGGTAGAGCGCGTAGACCGAACTGACGATTCCCCCGCCCACCGTCGCGATCAGGGCGCCCTTAACCCCCGCGCCGGCCCAGCCGACGAGGATCACGACCAGCAGCAGCGTGGCGAAGGCCGGGCGCCAGCTCGTCTTGCGGAATTCGCCAATCCGCTGACGCCCAAGAAAGACTCCGCTGGCGTAGCTCGCGCAGAGCAGCAGCGGGATCGGGGCGACAGCGAGCAGGCGGAGCGTCCAGTCGCCCTCGGCGATATGCGCGAATTCGAAATAGCCAATCGACAACACCATCGCGATGATGCTCGCGATCGGCACCATCGTCAGCAGCGTGGGTTGCAACCGGTGCAGCGGGAAGATGTCCCTGCCGAGGTGGAAGGCGGTCGACTGCCGCATGCCCATTTCCGCGATGTTGACCGAAAGCTGCTGCGGCACAGTCAGCGCGCTCACCAGACCGCGACCGGCCGGGCCGAGGAGGCGGGCCATGATGAGAGTCGATACGAACTGCGCCGCGCGTACCGCGACGCGACTCGTGACCACACCCATCGCATCCCTTACGAAGCCCCGCGATGCGGTGGGCTTGCCTGCCGTCTGCTCTTTTGCCGCCGCGGCGGGGGCGGGCGGGCCGGTGCCCGCCTTTCCGGCGGGATCTCTCAAGTCGTTCGTCATTCCCCGTCGTAGCGCGTCTACCGCCCCTTGACAGCTGCTATTCTCCCGCTGGCAATCGTTATTGGTTGCATCCCTTTTTTTAGCCTTCCGTCCCAAATTGGCATTTTAACCTTTCTATCAACCTTGACGATCCGTTAATATTACATCAATCAGAGCGAAGAGTGTTCGTGTTGGACGCTCCTGCCGCATCTTGTGGCGGTGTGTAAAAAAGGGCTTGGCATCATGGCGTTCGGCAATAACAGCACCCTCATCAGTTCGGCTACGGTGACGAACATCGAAGCAAACGGTACTTCGAACGAAACCTTCTTCGGCCAGGACGGCCGTGCAGACGCGTTCGTCATTGCTGATGGCACTGTGGGTGATGACGCCATCACTAACTTTGACGTCAACGACACGATCATCACCGGCAAGAAGATCTTCGACGGCAACAACGATGGCTACATTGACTTCGGCCCGAACAACGTTCTCGATGTTGATCGTACCGGTTCGGGCGTCGGGCGCGCTGGCGAGGATCAGATTTCGGTTTCCGGCAACGGCGCCGATTTCGTGACCACGATCCGTTATCTCGGCACCAAGGACGGCGGTTTCGCCTATGGCGCGGCCGACGTTCGTGACAACTTCCTCGGTCACTTCACCAAGGGTTTCGACAACGCGGCGGGTTCCACCGGCGGCGACGCCTCGGTGTCGGGCTTCGCGTTCAAGTACGACAACCAGGTCGCTGACACGACCTATGACTTTGGCAAGGGCCAGTCGGTCCTGCTGCTCGACAACGCGACCGGCCTGAACTTCGGTGGCGACACGATCACCAAGTTTGGTAACGACGATCTGCTCGTCACCACCAGCAAGCTCTATGACAGCGACAACAGCGGTGTCGTCACCTTCGGCAAGAACCTCGTGCTCGACATCTCGGGTTCGGAAGGTCCGCTCGCATCCGATCCGGCCGGTGGCCCGGGCGGTCAGCTCGATCTCGGCGCGACCCGTGCCAAGTCGGGCCTGACCTTCCTCGGCGAAAAGACGATCGAAGACTCGACCTACTACTACTACGGGACGTCCCACTCGACGGTTGATCTCTCCTTCGCGTAACATAGCTTACGGTAGATCGAAGTGGAAGCCCACCCTCGAAGAGGGTGGGCTTTTCGTTGTTCTTTCGTCGTCGATTTATATGAACTAGAGCGGTTTCCGCGCCTTCTGAATCGTTGAGGATTCATACGAGTGCGGTTTTCTGATTCAGGCGTTGTGCCGGGTCGAGGAGGCCGGCATGGATGCCACGAGTGCTGTCACAGGACCTTCGAGAGCGGGTGGTCGCCGCGGTTGATGCCGGGATATCGTGCCGGGCCGCGGCAGCGCGGTTCGGGGTGAGCGCGGCGAGTGCGATCCGCTGGCGGCAGTTGGTCGTTCGGAACGGCACGCCGGCTGCCAAACCGCAGGGTGGCGACCGCCGTGCGGCCAGGATCGATGCGCATGCAGCCTTCATCCTGGGTGCGATCGAGGTGAAGGACGACATCACGCTGGTCGAGTTGCAGGCGCTGCTTGCCGGGCGCGGTACGCCGGTCGGGATCGGCACGCTGTGGCGGTTCTTCGACCGGCACCGGATCACGCGCAAAAAAAGACCGCGCACG
>NZ_VNIM01000094.1 GCF_007785815.1 Alterirhizorhabdus solaris
GAGGAGGCGGGAGTGTCTGAGTTTGGTGGAAAGCGGAAGTTCACCTTTGGCTAAACGCCCGATGCCGCGATGCCGACGCTCAACAACGCCATAGCCAACATCGACAGCGCGCCTGCAAGCGCGAACAAACCCCAAACGCCATTCGCGGGCTTCGGCCCTTTGAAATCCGATCTGATCTTCACGACACAGTAGATCGCGTTCCAAACCAGCAGCACGAAAGTGACGACCAACCAGAAGATCATGGGGGAGGGGTAGCAGTTTGTCGCGAACGTCCGGAACTGGGCGTTTCGGCCTGACCGTTTTCGGAGGCTCGCTGATCTCGAACGGCGATAGTTGGTGGTTAGCTGCCGTTCACAACAGATGGTTTCAGCGCGGTTCTTCCCGGCCGAAGCCGGATCGCTCCCCAAGCAGCACCCGCCGCGAGCAGCCAGTAGATGACGATATTGACGCCTACGCCAGACAGCAGATACGCTCCAACGCTCATCGGTAGTGTTGTCCATCCAGATGGATATGCATAGCACTCCGTCCACTCGCCCCGCCAGAATGAGAGGACAAGACGGTCGACGGGAGCCCTCTTGAAAGACGGATCGCAGTCGAACGGAGTTTTTACCGAAGATTGAATAAGAGGGCCGGCCCCGTTTTTCTCCCGCCAACCGCCGAGTTCGCTCGCTAGTAGACGTCCATTACTGTCAACATGAGCTGCGGCTGCCTTGAATTGCTGATAGTAGGCCCGGTCTTTCGCTGCTTGCGATGGAAGCATGATCGGCATCGTCGTGCCAATCAGCACAAACGCAATCGCAATAAGACCGAGCAGCAAGCAAAAGATCATCCGCATGTATCGGCTCCCGCGCATGAGATGCCGATTGTCACGAATGTCGCCTATTGGGCGTTTGCAGACATCCCCTCGTCATCACTTCGCCTCACACCGCCAGCTTGGGCGGCGGCACCGAGCGGGGGCCGAGGGCGAGCTGGAAGTAGCCTACGTTGCGCCATGCGCCGTGCTTGAAGCCGATGCCCTCCATCACCCCCACCTGCGTAAAATCCTGCTTCTCGTGGAAGCGGGTGCTTTCGGGGTTGGGCACGGTGATGACGGCGATGGCGGAGACGAAGCCGCGATCGGCCAGATCGTCCAGCAGCGCCTCGTACAGCGGGCGACCCGCGCCGGTGCGGCGCGCGTCGGTGGCGAGGTAGATGGCGGTCTCCACCGTCCAGCGATAGGCGGCGCGCGGGTGGTAGGGGCGGCCATAGGCGTAGCCGACGATCCGCCCGTGGCGCTCCGCCACCAGCCATGGATAGGCGGGCACCACGGCGGCGATCCGCGCCGCCATCTCGGCGGCGTCGGGCGCGACTTCCTCGAAGGTCGCGACGCCGTGCTCGACATAATGCGCGTAGATCGCGGCGATGGCGGGCGCGTCGTCGGTGGTCGCGGGGCGGATCGCGAGGCTCACGGGCGGGCCAGCCATTCGGCGGCGAGGCCGATCATGCCGGTGTCATGCCCGCGCGGCGCGGCGGCGGCCGGACATTCGAGGCACATCACCTGGATCGCCGGCCCGTCGGCGATGGCGCCCACGCCGAGGATCGCGCGGCGCAACGCCGCCACCGGCCTGGCGGCGGCGCGGGAAAAGGCGTCGGTCGGGCCGCTCTCGCCGCGTTCGCTGGTGAGGTCACCGATGATCTGGCTCAGCATCGTCGGCTGCTTCTCGATATCGCGGACCGAGACTTTCGCCGGATCCAGCTTCGCCCGCCGCGCCGCCTCGGCGATGGCCACGTCCAGCCCGCCATAGGCATCGACCAGGCCGATACCGCGCGCGGTGCTGCCCGCCCACACGCGCCCCTGCGCGATCTGGTCGACACGGGCGACGGGCAGGTGGCGGGAGGCGGCGACGAGGCCGGTGAAGCGGCCATACACGTCGGTGATGCCCGCCTGCAGCAGCCGGTCGAACTCGGGCGAGGTGCCGCGCAGCAGGTCCGGCTCGCCGGAGAGCGGCGTCGTCTTCACCCCGTCCGCCGACAGGCCCAGCTTGGCGAGCGTACCCTTGAAGGTGGGCAGCAGGCCGAACACGCCGATCGATCCGGTGATGGTGGAAGGTTCGGCAAAGATGCGGTCGGCCGGGGTGGAGACCCAATAGCCGCCCGATGCCGCCACCGCGCCCATCGACACGACCACCGGCAGCCCCTTCCGCTTCGCCTCGAGGATGGCAGTGCGGATGCGTTCGGAGGCGGTCACCGAGCCGCCGGGGGAATCGACGCGGACGACCAGCGCCTTGATCCGGTCCTTGGCCAGCTCGTCCAGCAACAGCGCGGCGATCGTCTCGCCGCCGGCGGTGCCGGGGGGCGCCTCGCCGTCCACGATGGTGCCGGCGATCGTCAGCACGCCCACCTGCGGCCCACCGCTGCGTTCCGGATGCGCCGCCAGCCAGCGGTCGAGCGGGATCGCGGCATAGGCGCCGGCCTGCTTGTCGGTGCCCTTGCCGGCGAGCTCGGCCACGCGCCGTCCGAACGCGATACGATCGCCCAGCCGGTCGACCAGCCCCGCCATCTCCGCCGCGCGCGCCATGCCGCCGCCCGCCGCCGTCATCGCGGCCTCGGGATCGGCGATATAGCCCGCCAGCCGCGCCTTCGGCCGCGCAGCACCTACATCCGCGCGCCACGCCGCCCACAGCGAATCGGCCAGCGCCTGCGCGGCGGCTTTCGCGGCGGGGGATTGATCGGTGCGGATGAACGGCTCCACCGCCGACTTGAACTGGCCGACGCGATAGACCTTCGTCTCCACCCCCAGCTTGTCGAGCAGACCCTTGTAATAGAGGTTCGCACCGCCCGGCCCGGTCAGCAGCACCGCGCCGAACGGATCGAGCCACAGCTCGCTGGCGTGGGCGGCCAGCTGGTAGCCGTCGTCGGTATAGCCGGTTGCGAAGGCGAGCACCGGCTTGCCCTTCGCCCGCACGCGATCGACCGCGCGCGCCGCCTCGGCGATCGTCGCCTGCCCGCCACCGGTGAAGCGATCGAGTTCGAGCACGACCACCTTCACCGAGGCATCGGTCGCCGCGCCGTCGATCGCACGGATCACGTCGCGCAGGCGGTACTCGCGCGTCACCGGATTTCGCCCGGCGATGGCGGTGAACGGATCGGTCTGTGCCGGCTGCTCCACCAGCTGCCCGTCCAGATCGACCAGCAGCGCCCCGCTGCCCGGCACGCGCGGATTGGGCGAGAAGGAGAGGGCGGCGAACAGCACGCCGAAGAAGAGCAGCATCGCGAGCAGCACCAGCCCGTCCTTGATGCCGACGAGAAGCCGCCAGAGGCCGCGTACTATCCGCATGATCGGTTTTCGCCTTCGGGGGAGGGGGCGCCCGCCTGCCACGGGTTCTCCTGCGGCTTTAGCGGCTTGGCCGCCCGGTTCAAGCGACGAGCGGGGTGGCGGTGCGCGTCGTGCGTGGCTATTCGGGCGGCGTCCGCGCAAGAGTCGGCGGCAGGGAGGCGGGATGATGGCCGAAGAGATCGTCGTGGAGCGTTTCACGCCCCCGCCGCGCGACGCGAACGACCCGCCGCCGCCCAGCTCCGCGTTGATTCCCAAGCGGACGCTGGTGCTGCGGCTGGGGCGCAAGCTGCAACCGTGGGTGAACGACCTGATCGTGCGGCAGTCGAAGATCGGCAACGATCCGTTTCCCGACCAGCGCCACTTCCCGTGGATCAGGATGCTGGAGGAAAATGCCGAGGTGATCCGCACCGAGGCGCGTGCGGCGCTCGGCGACCTGAACGCGGTGCCCTCGCTTGCCGAAGTGTCGCCCGATCATCGCCGCATTGCGCCGGCGGGCAAGTGGCGCTCGCTGTTCCTCGTCGGCTACGGCTATCGCCACGAGGGCAACTGCGCGGCCTGCCCGAAGACGGCGGCGCTGGTCGCCCGGGTGCCGGGGCTGAACTCCGCCTTCTTCTCGGTGCTGGTGCCGGGCACACACCTGCCGCCGCACACCGGCGTCACCAAGGCGTTCCTCACCAGCCATCTGGGCATCGAGGTGCCGCGCGAGGCGGAAATGTGCCGGATGCGGGTGGTGAACAAGGTGGTTCACTGGGAACGCGACAAGGTGCTGCTGTTCGACGACTGTTTCGAGCATGAGGTGCTGAACGAGACGGACGAGACCCGCGTGGTGTTGCTGGTGCAGGTGAAACGGCCGGTGCGGCTGTGGGGGCGGATCGTCGGCGGATTGTTCCTTTGGGGGGTCAAGCGCTCGCGCTTCGTCCAGGAGGCGCGGCGCGGCGTGCAGAACTGGAAGCCGGACGCCTGAACCGCCGGCCCCGCCACGGCCGGCCCCGCTGCTGCCACGCCCCGGCAACATTTTGCTGGCAGGCGTTCTTGACAGCACCACCTTGCGAAAACATATCCGGCGCGTCGCTGGCACTCTCGGGCAGGGAGTGCTAAACGGCACAGGTTCATCGCGCCGGATCCCCCCGGCCGCCCGGTTCGGGCGGCGGCTTCCGGCGCCCATAGCAGGAGGCACCTGAATGAGTTTCCGCCCGTTGCACGACCGCGTGCTGGTTCGCCGCGTCGAAGCCGAAGAGAAGACCGCCGGCGGGATCATCATCCCCGACACCGCCAAGGAAAAGCCGCAGGAAGGCGAAGTCGTCGCCGCCGGCACCGGGCTGCGCGCCGACGATGGCAAGCTGACCCCGCTGGACGTGAAGGCCGGCGACAAGATCCTGTTCGGCAAGTGGTCCGGCACGGAAGTGAAGATCAATGGTGAGGACCTGCTCATCATGAAGGAAAGCGACATCCTCGGGATCGTCGGCTGACCTTTCGCACTTCTTCTCCCGTTTCAAACTAAGGAAAACATATCATGGCAGCGAAAGACGTACGTTTCTCGCGCGACGCTCGTGAGCGCATCCTGCGCGGCGTCGACATCCTCGCCGACGCGGTGAAGGTCACGCTCGGGCCGAAGGGCCGCAACGTGGTGATCGACAAGTCGTTCGGCGCCCCGCGCATCACCAAGGACGGCGTCACCGTCGCCAAGGAGATCGAGCTGAAGGATAAGTTCGAGAACATGGGCGCGCAGATGCTGCGCGAAGTGGCCTCGAAGACCAACGACGTCGCCGGCGACGGCACCACCACCGCCACCGTGCTCGCCCAGGCGATCGTGCGTGAGGGCATGAAGTCGGTCGCGGCCGGCATCAACCCGATGGACCTCAAGCGCGGCATCGACCTTGCGGTCGAGAAGGTCGTGACCGATCTCAAGTCGCGTTCGCGTCCGGTTTCCGGCACCAAGGAAGTCGCACAGGTCGGCATCATCTCGGCCAACGGCGACACCGTCGTCGGCGAGAAGATCGCTGAAGCGATGGAGCGCGTCGGCAAGGAAGGCGTCATCACCGTCGAGGAGGCCAAGGGTCTCGATTTCGAGCTGGACGTCGTCGAAGGCATGCAGTTCGACCGCGGCTACCTGTCGCCGTACTTCGTGACCAACCCGGAGAAGATGACGGTCGAGCTTCAGGATCCCTATATCCTGATCCATGAGAAGAAGCTGTCGAACCTGCAGGCGATGCTCCCGATCCTGGAAGCCGTCGTCCAGTCGGGCCGTCCGCTGCTCATCATCGCCGAGGACATCGAGGGCGAGGCGCTCGCCACGCTCGTGGTGAACAAGCTGCGTGGTGGCCTCAAGGTCGCCGCCGTCAAGGCGCCGGGCTTCGGCGATCGCCGCAAGGCGATGCTGGAGGACATCGCGATCCTGACCAAGGGCGAGATGATCTCCGAGGATCTCGGCATCAAGCTCGAGAGCGTCACCATCGACATGCTCGGCACCGCCAAGCGCGTGACGATCGACAAGGACAACACCACGATCGTCGATGGTGCCGGTGATGGCGAGAGCATCAAGGGCCGCGTCGAGGCGATCCGTCGCCAGATCGAGAACACCACCAGCGACTATGACAAGGAGAAGCTCCAGGAGCGTCTTGCCAAGCTCGCCGGCGGCGTCGCGGTCATCAAGGTCGGCGGTTCCACCGAAGTCGAGGTCAAGGAGCGCAAGGATCGCGTCGACGACGCGCTGCACGCGACCCGCGCGGCCGTCGAAGAAGGCATCGTCCCCGGCGGCGGCACCGCGCTGCTGTATGCGACGAAGGCGCTCGAAGGCCTCAAGGGCCAGAACGACGACCAGACCCGCGGCATCGACATCATCCGCAAGGCGCTCTACGCGCCGGTCCGCCAGATCGCGCAGAACGCCGGTCATGACGGTGCGGTGATCTCGGGCAAGCTGCTCGAAGGCAACGACCCCGATCTGGGCTTCAACGCGCAGACCGACCAGTATGAGAACCTCGTCTCCGCCGGCGTAATCGATCCGACCAAGGTCGTTCGCACCGCGCTGCAGGACGCGGCCTCGGTCGCCGGCCTGCTCATTACCACGGAAGCGGCCATCTCGGACGCGCCCGAGGACAAGGCCGGTGCCGGCGCGGGCGGCATGCCCGGCGGCATGGGTGGAATGGGCGGCATGGGCGGCATGGACTTCTAAGCCGCAGCGGGGCTGGGGGCAGCGATGCCTCCGGACTCCCGCAAGGCCGGCCGGCGGGTCGGTGGCGGCAAGCCATCGATCCCGTCCGACGAGGGCGCGGGCTTTGCCCGTGCCGGCCGACAGTCCGCCATTCAGGCACAAGAGAAGGGCCGGGGAGCGATCCCCGGCCCTTTCTCTGTCCGATGCACCGGATGGGGTGTCATCGCTTCGGCCCGATCCTCGGAAACGTCGGTTTGTCCGATGATCGTGCGCGATCACGCCCGAGAAACATCGGCGAGTGGCACCGAAATGCCGTCCCGAAGGACGGTGCCAGTCTCTACGATCGACCTCTGCATTCGGCGCGGTCTGCGGCGTCATTCAACGGCTGATCAAGACTTGGAGTCAGTCGTTTAGTTTCCGCCGGGTCCAGACTGATCCATCCGCGCACACCCTTATGTCGAGCGAAGTCGAGACACGGAGGAATAGGCGCGTGACGGCCCCTCGACTTCGCTCGGGGTATGGGGGTAGCCGTTTGGCGCTACCTGCGGCGACGCTTGCGACAGGTTCAGCCTCGCCTTGGCCCCTCTACAGAACGCGCGTCCGGCATCCCGCGTTACATCGCATTCCCGCCGCTCGCGCTGCCCACCGTATTGCTTTCGGTTTCAAGCGCCATGTTCGACGGCGCGGCAAGCCCGTCGGACGGCAGGTCCTCCACCGTATTGCCGTCAGCCACCGCCTCGTCGCCGGCGACGACGGCCGTGTTGCCGGCGTCCTTCGCACCGTCGCATCCGGCCATCAGCAGGAAGGTGGCGGCGAGGGTGAGGGGGATCGATCGGGTCATGCGGCGCTCCTGCGTGACGGTGATTGCAACCAGCCAAACGCGACACGAACGAAAAGGGGCCGCGTCCTGACGACGCGACCCCTTCCGATCGATGATCCGGCCGGCGCGGGAAAACCTGCGCCGATCGTCATTACATCGCGTGGTTGCCGGCTTCGGCCATCGCGCCGTTGGCGACACCGGCGTCGGTGGCGACGGCGTTGTCGAGGGCGGCGCCGGCGGCGTCGACGGCGTTCTCGGTGGTGGCGTTGATGTCGGCAACGGCCTCATCGACGGCGACGTTGGTCTCGACGGTGTTCATCTCGACGGTGTTCGACTCGGCGGCCGGCTTCTCGCTGCAAGCGGCGAGGCCGAGCGAAGCGGCGGCGATGAGCGACAGGGCAAAGATCTTCTTCATGGGATTACCTTCCTAGCAGGGAAACGTAGATGACGCGGTACGCCATTATTGCGATCGGGCGTGTTCCCCCCGAAACCAGCGCGGCCGCCAATAGCCAAGATTGGTGCGCTGCGCAATGTCGATTGATACGGTAGGGATTACTTGTCCGGGGACACCTGCGGCGGGGTGGTCGGCGCGCCGGTGATCGGCGCGCCAGGTGCGGCCTCTCCGGGCTGGCTGGCTTCCTCGGCCTGCTGCGCCTTGATGTCGGCCACCGCTGCATCGAGCGAGGCATCGCTGCCGGCGCCACCCGCCGCATCGCCCGGTCCGGCCGGCGGGATCGCCGCGGCATCCCCGTCCTGATCGAGAATCGCGGCGCGACGGCGCTGGAGATAGGCGGACTTGACGGTCGCGTAGGAGTCGAGGCTGCCGGCGAGCAGGCCGTCGGCGCCCGAGTCCGTCAGGTCCGAACGCAGGCTGACGATCTCTGCCCCTTGCGCGGCGAGCTGCTGGGTGTTGGTGAGGCCGCATTGGCGCAGGCACACGCGGTAGGGATCGCCGAACTGCGCCAGCCCCATGCCCACGCCGTCGCGCAGGGTGGACGGGCCGAGGATCGGCAGGACCAGATACGGCCCGCCGTTCACGCCCCAGCGCGCCAGCGTCTGGCCGAAATCCTCGGGCGAATCCTTCAGGCCCATCTTCGTCGCGTGATCGGCCAGCCCGCCCACGCCGATCGTGGTGTTCACCACGAAACGGCCGAGATTGGTGAAGGCGCGGTCGGGCTTGCCCTGCAACAGGTTGTTGATCGCCGACCACGGCTCCGACAGGTTGGACAGGATGCGCGAGAGACCACGGCGCGCGGGGCGCGGCGTGACGGTGCGGTACACGCCCGACACGGGCTTGAGCACCACCTTGTCGACGCCCTGATTGAAGCCCCACATCACCCGGTTGAAGCCCTGCAACGGATCGCGCTCGGCCAGCCGGTCGGTGCCGGGGGTGGTCGCGCAACCGGCCAGCAATGCGAAAGTAGCGAGCGGAACCAGTGCGCGCATGAAGAACCCCGTCGTCTTGGCCCGTATTCCGGGCCGATTTTCCTTGCCCGGCGCGTGCCATAGCCCCCTGTGCCGCACAAGCTGCTTGACGGATATAAAGATTTCTTTATATCTCGAAGTCCAATGGAACGCACGCTCGACATCTTCCGCGCGCTCGCCGATCCGACCCGGTTCCGGATCGTCGCGCTGCTGCGCGCGATGGACCTCTCGGTCGGCGAACTGGCGCAGGTGCTGGGCCAGAGTCAGCCGCGTGTCTCGCGCCATGTCAAGATCCTGGCGGACGCCGGGCTGGCCGATCGCCGCAAGGAGGGGAGCTGGGTGTTCCTGGGCCTCGGCGATCCGCGCCGGGTGGGGCCGCTGCTCGCCGCCGTCGATGCGTGGGGCGCCGAGGGCGAGGACGATGGCACCACCGCGGCCGACATCGCCCGGCTCGCCGCCGTGCGCGCGGGCCGCGCCGTCGCCGCCGAGGAGTATTTCGAGGCGCATGCCGGCCAGTGGGATGCCATCCGCTCGCTCCACGTCGCCGAGAGCGAGGTGGAGGCGGCGATCGACCGGCTGCTGGGTGAGGCGCCGATCGGCCGGCTGGTTGACGTTGGCACCGGCACCGGCCGCATGATCGAGCTGTTCGGGGCGCGTGCGGCCACCGCGATCGGGGTGGACCGCAGCCCGGCGATGCTGCGGATCGCCCGGTCCAAGCTCGATGCGGCGGGGCAGGGCGGCGGCGGGCTGGCCCGTGCCGAGCTGCGGCAGGGCGACATGTATGCGCTGCCGCTGCCGGCGCGCATGGCCGATCTGGTGATCCTGCATCAGGTGCTGCATTACGCGCAGCAGCCGGCGGCGGCGATCGCCGAGGCGGCGCGGCTGCTGGCATCGGGCGGGCGGCTGCTGATCGTCGATTTCGCGGCCCACGACCACGAGATACTGCGCAATCGGGACGCGCACGCGCGGCTCGGCTTCGACGACGCGCAGATCGCCGCGTGGTTCGCGGCGGCGGGGCTGGCGGGCGATCCGGTGGAACGGCTGGATGGCAGCGAGCTGACGGTGAAACTCTGGCTCGGGCGGCGCCCGGGCGAAACGGCCTTCAAGGTGCCCGCAGCGGCAATCGAGGAATTCGCGGCATGACCTTCTCCCTCACCCAGCTCGAAGAAGCGCGGCGCGCGCTCGATGCGCCGCTGTTCGCCGACCTTGCCGGCGATGCCGCGGTGTCGTTCGAATTCTTCCCGCCGAAGACGGCGAAAATGGAGGAGACGCTGTGGGGCGCGATCGAGACGCTGGCGCCGCTCGCCCCGCAGTTCGTCTCCGTCACCTACGGCGCGGGCGGATCGACGCGCGAGCGCACGCACGCCACCGTCGCCCGCATCGCGCGCGAGACGGACATTCCGGCCGCCGCCCACCTCACCTGCGTGGGCGCATCGAAGGGCGAGATCCTCGATGTGGCACGCGAATATTGGGAGGCGGGGGTGCGCCACATCGTCGCGCTGCGCGGCGACCCGGCCGAGGCGGGGATGCCCTATGCCTCGCACCCGGAAGGCTTCCGCAACGCCGCCGATCTGGTGGCCGGGCTCCGGACGGTGGCACCGTTCGAGATTTCGGTCGCCGCCTATCCCGAGAACCACCCGGATTCGGCCGACGAGCAGGCCGACATCGACAATCTGAAAGCCAAGATCGACGCGGGCGCGCACCGGGCGATCACCCAGTTCTTCTTCTCGCCCGAGGCCTTCTTCCGCTTCCGCGACCGCGCGGCGGCGGCGGGGATCGAGGCCGAGATCGTGCCCGGCATCCTGCCCGTCTCGAACGTGGCGCAGACGCGCAAGTTCGCCGGGCTGTGCGGCGCCGCCATCCCGCCGTGGATGGACCGCCTGTTCGAGGGGCTGGACGCCCATCCCGCCGCGCGCCAACTGGTCGCCGCGACGGTGTCGGCCGAGATGTGCCGCCGGCTGTATGCGGGCGGCGTGCGCCACTTCCATTTCTACACGCTCAACCGGGCCGAGCTGGCCTATGCGATCTGTCACCTGCTGGGGAAGCGCCCGGTGCCGGTGGCGGCGCGCGAGACGGTGGCGGCGTGATTCTCATCAGTCACTTATCCCGAGCGAAGTCGAGGGACTGGCCGAGCGAAGCCGAGGACTCCCCCACGCTGGCTCGACTATCGCTCGAAGGCGTACCTCGACTTCGCTCGGTAAAAGGTAAGAAGATATGACCACCACAGTCGCCGATCGCTTCCGCACCGAAGCCGCCAAGCGCATCCTCGTGACGGACGGCGCGTTCGGCACGATGATCCAGAACTACCGGCTGACCGAGGCCGACTATCGCGGCCATCTGGACACCGGGTTTGACCAGAAGGGCAATAACGACCTGCTCGTCATCACCATGCCGCACGTGATCGCCGAGATCACCGAGGCGTATCTCGATGCCGGGTCGGATATCGTCTCCACCAACACGTTCAACGCCAACCGGGTGAGCCAGGCCGATTATGGCGCGGAGCATCTGGTGCGTGATCTGAACATGGCCGCCGCCCACATCGCCCGCGACGCCGCCGACACCGCCGAGGCCAAGGACGGCCGGCCGCGTTTCGTGGCCGGCGCGATCGGACCGACGAACAAGACGCTGTCGCTGTCGCCCGACGTGAACGATCCCGGCTTCCGCGCGATCGATTTCGACGAGCTGAAGGACGTGTACCGCGAGCAGATCGACGCGCTGCTGGACGGCGGGGTGGATTTCATCCTGATCGAGACGATCTTCGATACGCTGAACGCCAAGGCTGGAATCATGGCGGTGCTGGAGGCGGGCGAGGCGCGCGGGCAGGATATCCCGATGATGATCTCGATGACCGTCACCGACATGTCCGGTCGCAACCTTTCGGGCCATTCGGTCGAGGCGTTCTGGGCGGCGATCCGCCACGCCAGGCCGATCACTGTGGGGCTGAACTGCTCGTTCGGCGCGCCGCAGCTGCGGCCGCACGTGGTGGCGCTGTCCGCGATCGCGGACACGCTCATCATGGTCTATCCCAACGCCGGCCTGCCCAACGATCTGGGCGCCTACGACGAGGAGCCGGACACGACGGCGGGCTTCATCCGCGAGTGGGTGGATACCGGCCTCATCAACGTGATCGGCGGCTGCTGCGGCACCACCCCCGGGCATATCGCGGCGATGGCGCGCACCGTGCGGGGCCATGCCCCGCGCGTGCCGGCCAGCCCGCCGGTGCAGACGATGCTGGCCGGGCTGGAGCCGATGATCCTGGCGGCGTAATTACGGCAGCGTCATCCCGGTGTACGCCGGGATCTCGTCGAATGTGGCACCCGGCCTCGCGGAGATCCCGGCGTTCGCCGGGATGACGTATAGGGCGGGGTGATAAATCAAGAAGGTAAGCAGTACGTGGCCACCGCACCGATCCTCCCGACCGACGACGACACGCCCGCCGTCAGCCGCGCCTCCTTCGTCAACATCGGCGAGCGGACGAACGTGACCGGATCGGCCATGTTCAAGAAGCTCATCATGGCGGGCGACTATACCAAAGCGGTGGAGGTCGCGCGCCAGCAGGTAGAGAACGGCGCGCAGATCGTCGACGTGAACATGGACGAGGGGCTGCTCGACGCCGAGTTCGCCATGACCACCTTCCTCAAGCTGATCGCCGCCGAGCCGGATATCGCGCGCGTGCCGATCATGGTCGATTCGTCCAAGTGGAGCGTGATCGAGGCGGGGCTGAAGTGCGTCTCGGGCAAACCGATCGTCAACTCGATCAGCATGAAGGAGGGCGAGGAGGCGTTCCTCGGCCTCGCGCGCAAGTGCCGCGCCTATGGCGCCGCCGTGGTGGTGATGGCGTTCGACGAGGTGGGGCAGGCCGACACGCGCGAGCGCAAGGTGGAGATCTGCTCGCGCGCCTACGATCTGCTGGTGGGTGACGGGTTCGAGCCGCAGGACATCATCTTCGACCCGAACATCTTCGCGGTCGCCACCGGCATCGACGAGCATCGCCGCTACGCGATCGACTTCATCGAGGCGTGCCGCGACATTCGCGTGCGCTGCCCCCGCGCGCACATCTCGGGCGGTGTCTCCAACCTGTCGTTCAGCTTCCGCGGGAACGAGCCGGTGCGGCGCGCGATGCACAGCGTGTTCCTGTTCCACGCCATCCAGGCCGGGCTGGACATGGGCATCGTCAATGCCGGCCAGCTCGACGTGTACGACACGATCGATCCGGAATTGCGCGAGGCGTGCGAGGATGTGATCTGGGACCGGCGCGAGGATGCGACCGATCGCCTCATCACGCTCGCCGAGAAGTTTCGCGGCACCGATGCGGTGGCGGAGAAGCAGGCCGAGGAGTGGCGCTCCTGGCCGGTGGTGAAGCGGCTGGAACATGCGCTGGTCAAGGGGCTGGACGCGTTCGTCGTCGAGGACACCGAGGAGGCGCGGCAGGGCTTCGCGCGGCCGATCGAGGTGATCGAGGGGCCGTTGATGGACGGCATGAACGTGGTCGGCGACCTGTTCGGCGCGGGCAAGATGTTCCTGCCGCAGGTGGTGAAATCGGCGCGCGTGATGAAGAAGGCGGTGGCCCACCTGCTGCCCTTCATCGAGGCCGCCAAGGAGCAGGGCGCGCGCGCCAAGGGCCGCATCATCATGGCGACCGTGAAGGGCGACGTGCACGATATCGGCAAGAACATCGTCGGCGTCGTGCTCCAGTGCAACGGCTATGAGGTGATCGATCTGGGCGTGATGGTGCCGTGGACGACCATTCTGCAATCGGCCGCCGACAACGACGTGGACATGATCGGCCTCTCCGGCCTCATCACCCCCTCGCTGGACGAGATGGTGACGGTGGCGGCCGAGATGAAGCGGCAGGGCATGACGATGCCGCTGCTGATCGGCGGGGCGACGACCTCCAAGGTCCACACCGCGCTCAGGATCGAGCCGGCGTATGACGGGCCGGTCGTGCATGTGCTGGACGCCAGCCGCGCGGTGGGCGTCGCCTCCACGCTGATGAGCGATACGCAGCGCGACGCCTTCGTGGAGAAGACGGCGGGCGAGTATGAGGCGCTGCGCGTCGCGCGCGCCAGCAAGGGGCAGAACGAGCTGGCGACGCTGGCCGAGGCGCGGGCCAACGCCTTCGTGATCGATCCGGCGATGCAGCCGCCCGCGCCGAAGCAGCCGGGCGTCCACGTGTTCGACGCATGGGATCTGGCCGACCTGCGCGAGACGATCGACTGGACGCCCTTCTTCCGCGCGTGGGAGCTGGCGGGCAACTACCCCGCGATCCTCGACGACAAGATCGTGGGCGAAAGCGCGCGCAGCCTGTTCGCCGACGCGCAGGAGATGCTCGACCGGATCATCGCCGAGAAATGGCTGACCGCGCGCGGCGTGGCGGGCCTGTGGCCGGCGCGGCGCGAGGGCGACGACATCGTCGTGACCGGCGATGCCGGCGATGTGCGCTTGCCCATGCTGCGCCAGCAGATCAAGAAGCGCGAGGGCCGGGCCAACATGTGCCTCGCCGATTTCATCGCGCCGCAGGACGACTGGTTCGGCGGCTTCGCGGTGGGCATCCACGGCATCGACCCGCACATCGCGCGCTTCAAGGCCGAGCATGACGACTATCGCGACATCCTGCTCAAGGCGCTGGCCGACCGGCTGGCCGAGGCGTTCGCCGAGAAGCTGCACGCGCATGTCCGCACGACCCTGTGGGGCTATGCCGAGGGCGAGCAGCTGACCAACGAGGCGCTGATCCGCGAGCAGTATCGCGGCATCCGCCCCGCGCCCGGCTATCCGGCGTGCCCCGATCACAGCCTGAAGCCGATCCTGTTCGATCTGCTGAACGCGACCGATGCGACCGGCCTGACGCTGACCGAGAGCTTCGCGATGCTGCCGACCGCGGCGGTTTCGGGCTTCTACTTCGGCCACCCGCAGAGCGAGTATTTCGGCGTCGCCCGCGTCGGCCGTGACCAGCTTGAGGATTACGCCGCGCGGCGGGATGCCGATCTCGACACGGCGGAGCGGTGGCTGCGGCCCAACCTGGACTGAGCGGGGGAGGGCGGCGGCCGCCACAAAGCGGACATCGGCACGCAATCCGTCGCGCCGAGACGATGGGCATGGTCACTCTTGCCGTCAGCGAAAGCCCGATCCTCCTCGCCGCCACTGCGATCGCGGTGACGCTGGGCGGTGGTGCCGTGGGGCTGGCGATCGTCGCGATCCTCGCGGTGCGCGGCGAACGACGCGGGCACCGCTAGAACCGCGCTAGAATCCCTCGCCGATCCGGTTCCACCGCGTCGCGCCGGGCCACGTCCACGGCATGAGCCATCCCGCCGAGCCATCGGTGGAGAAGAAGGTCACCATCGCCCGCCCGACGAGGTTCTCCGCCGGCACGTAGCCGATGCCGCCGCCCGGTTCGGCCGGAAAGCGGCTGTCGGCGGAGCGGTCGCGGTTGTCGCCCATCAGGAAATAATGGTCCTCGGGCACCACGAACACCGGCGTATCGTCCGCCGGCGTGGTGCCGATATCGAGGACGTCATAGCTGCGGCCGCCCGGCAGCGTCTCGCGGTAGCGCGGGTAGCGGCACACCGCGCCGCCGTCCGCCGCCCGCGCCAGCCGGATGCGCAGGCCCGGCACGGGCCGGCACGGGCTGTTCGGGCTGACCGGATCGAGGAAATCGGCGACGCGCAGTTTCGGCACCGGCTCGCCGTTCAGGATCAGCCGGCCGCCGCGTATCTGAACCTGGTCGCCGGGCAGGCCGATCAGGCGCTTGATATAATCGGTGCGGTTGTCCCCCGGCGTCTTGAACACGATCACGTCGCCGCGCGCCGGTACCGCGCCCCCGATGCGCCCGTCGATCGGCGCGAGCGAGAAGGGAAAGCTGTGGCGCGACCAGCCGTAGGGCCACTTCGCGACGAACAGGTAATCGCCCACCAGCAGCCGGGGCAGCATCGACTCGGACGGGATGCTGAACGGCGCGGCGACGAGGCTGCGCAGCAGTATCGCGGCGATCATCAGGATCGCGAAGAAGCGCAGGTTCGCCGCGAGGCTGTCGTCGGCAGGGCGGCGGGGGCGGCGCTTGGCAGGCATAGCCGGGATTAGGGG
>NZ_VNIM01000095.1 GCF_007785815.1 Alterirhizorhabdus solaris
ACCTGATGATGCGCCCGCCCGCCGCCACGGGTGAGCAACGCCCGGGTCTGCGCCACGGCATCGGCGGCGGGCGGGCGCATCATCAGGTCGGGCAGCGCATCGCTCCCGAGCCGGGGGCGAAGCGCATGCCATGCAGCGCCGATCAGCCGCGCCTCCTCCGGCGTGGCGATCACCGCCACGCGCGGGTGGGTCGCCTGCCGGTCCACCGAGGTGCCGACCGACCCGAAAAACAGCCCGGCGGCGATCGGCAGCAATGGGCCGATCAGGAACAGCAGAAACGTGCGCGACCACACGCTCGCGACATAGTCGCGCCGCGCGATCACCAGCGCCGCGCGCCATACGCGCCGGCTCGCGCTCAGGCTCATGCCGCCACCTCCGCCGGGGCCGGTTTCGCCATGTCGCGCGCCACCGCCTCGCCCGCGATCGCGACAAAGGCATCGTGCAGCCCGGGCCGCTCGATCGAGAGCGTGTCGATCCCCGCACCGCCGGCGATCAGAGCCTTCAGCAACGGCTCGATGCCATCATCGGGCAGCTCGAAGCGCCACACCCCGCCCTCCAGCAGCGTGCCTGCCGGCAGTGCCGCGCACCATGCGCCATCAGCGGCACGCGTGCCCAGCCGTACCTGCGGGCGCAGCCGGCCGCGCGCCTCCTCCACCGCGCCCTCGAACCGCACGCGCCCGCCGGCGATGATCGCGATCCGCTCGCACAGTCGCTCGGCATGGGCGATCACATGGGTGGAGAACAGCACCGTCACCCCGTCCGCCGCCTGGGCGCGGATCAGCGCCTCCAGCCGGCCCTGATTGAGCGCGTCCAGCCCGGAAAACGGCTCGTCCAGCACGATCAGGCGCGGGCGGTGGACGAGCGTGCCGAGCAGTTGCACCGTCTGCGCCATCCCCTTGGAGAGCGTGCGGATCGGCTTGCGCGCGGCATGGCCCAGATCGTGCGCGTCCAGCAGGTCGTCCGCCCGGCGGCGCCCTTCGGCCAGCGGCAGCCCGCGCAGCGCGCCCATGAAGGCGATCGCCTCGCGCGGGGTCATCGCCGGGTAGAGCCCGCGCTCCTCGGGCAGGTAGCCGACGAGATGCGCGGCGCGCAGCGGCACGCTCTCGCCCAGCAGCGTGCGGTGGCCGGCATCGGGGTCGATGATGCCGAGCAGCATCCGCAGCGTCGTCGTCTTGCCCGCGCCGTTGGGGCCGAGCACGCCGTAGATCGTGCCTGCCGGCACCGACAGGTCGATCCCGTCCACCGCGCGGGTGGCGCCGAAATCCTTGACCAGCCCGGTCGCCTCGATCGCCTGCGTCACGCCGTCGTTCCCATCCCCACCGCTTGCATATCGTCGTTCTGGCAGGCCCGCGATAGCCCTAGCCCATCCGCGCCATGCGCGGCGGAGCGGCGATGCGCGTGTTCATCGCCTCAATGTCGAGCGGGCGGTCGAAGGTCATGCCGATGCGGCCGTCCCGTTCCCAGCGGACGACGGCGTTCTGGCGGCGACCGTCGGGCAGCTCGATCTCCACCGCGGTCCCCGGCTCGATCACGCTCGCCGTCTCCACCATCGCGCCGCCGACGGAGATGTTGCGCAGTCGCGCCGAATGATCCCGGGTGCCGACACGCACAGTGGTGGAGCGCAGCATCGCCACGCGCGGGGAACGGCTGGCGAGAAAGCCGGAGGGGTTCAGCGTGGCGGTGCCCTTCACCTTTTCCAGCACCTCGTCGCCGGGCATCGGCCGGCCGAATACATAGCCCTGGATGTGGCTGCACCCCAGCGACCGGATCAGCTCCAGCTCGTCCAGCGTCTCGGCCCCTTCGGCGGTCGTGTCCATGTCGAGGCTGGTGGCCAGCGCCACGATGGCGCGCACGATCGCGGCGTTGCGGTTGCCGGGGATGGCGGCGCCGCGCACGAAGCTCTGGTCGATCTTGATCTTGTCGAACGGCGCTTTCTTCAGATAGCCGAGCGAGGAATAGCCGGTGCCGAAATCATCGAGCGCGAAACGCACGCCGATCGCCTTCAGCCGGGCGAACATCGCGTCCGTCGCGGCGTCGTCGTTCATGAACACGCCCTCGGTGATCTCCAGCTCCAGCCGGTTGGCGGGCAATTGCGCGGTGGCGAGCGCACCCATCACCACGCCGGGCAGCGCCGGGCTGAGGAACTGGATCGGCGATACGTTCACCGCCACGCGGATATGCTCGGGCCACTGCGCGGCGGCGGTGCAGGCGGTGCGGATCACCCATTCGCCGATCTGCGGGATCATGCCGATCTCCTCGGCGATCGGGATGAACACATCCGGCCGCACATAGCCGCGCGTCGGGTGGTTCCAGCGGATCAGCGCCTCGAAGCCGACGATCTTCTCGTCGCCCGCATTCACCACAGGTTGATAGACGAGGTGCAGCCCGCCGTCGTTCAGCACGGTCCGCAGGTCCATCTCCAGCAGGCGGCGATCATCAGCGTTGGCGTGCATCTCCCGTTCGTAGAAGCGGTGGATGCCCTTGCCGTCCGCCTTGGCGGCGTACAGTGCCAGATCGGCGTTACGGATCAGCGCCTCGGCGGTCGTCCCGTCCTCCGGCGCCACCGCCACACCCAGCGAGGCCCCGATCGACACATGATGCCCCTCGATCATGTAGGGCATGGAAAGCCGCTCGATCACATGGCGGGCCAGCGTCGCCAGCCGGGTGCGGTCGCACATGTCCGGCAGCACCATCTTGAACTCGTCGCCGCCCAGCCGGCCCACCTGACCGCCGTCGCCGATCGCCTGGCGCAGCCGCTCCGCCACCTGCCGCAGCAGCGCATCGCCGACCGGGTGGCCAAGCGTATCGTTGACCGACTTGAAGCGATCGAGATCGAGCAGGAAGACCGCGCACGGCTTCACCCGATCCCCCACCGGCACCAGCGCCGCATCGAGCGTCTGGTTCATCACCGTGCGGTTGGGCAGGCCGGTCAGCGCATCGGATTTGGCGAGCGTGCTGATCTCGCGCTCGCTGCGGCGGCGTTCGGTCAGGTCGGTGCCGTTGCCGCGAAAGCCGAGGAAGTTGCCGAAATCGTCGGAGGCCGGGCGGCCGGAGAGCGACCACCAGCGATCCCCCTCCACCGCCGCGCGCACCTGCACCTCGCTGAACGGCAGGCGGGTGGAAAGATGGAAGCCCAGCGTGCGCTGGCCGCGCGGGCCGGGATGCGCGTCGTCGCTTTCGCTACGCACCAGATCGCCGAACGGCGTGCCCAGCAGCGCCGCCTGATCGCGCCCGATCGCCTCCGCCAGCTGGCGCGAGATATAGGTGAGGTGGCCGCGCGTATCGGTTTCCCAGAACCAGCCGCGCCGGTTCTCCTCGAACTCGGTGAGCAGATGCCCGGCCTTGCGTGCCGAGCGGTCGTCAACGATGCGGGCGGCGGCCAGCCCGCGCGCGCGGCGCGCAGCACTGAGCAGCGAGATGGCGAGCGCCAGTGTGAGCGAGACGGCGATCAGCGCGGGCATCGCCTCGCCGTTACGCACCAGCACCGCGACCATGATCGGCGCCGCGGCGAGGAAAGCGGCCGCCGGCACCGGCACCAGCAGCAGAAACAGCGCCGCCACGCCACCCGTCTGCGCGGCCAGCATCGTGGGCGTCGGCGGCAGCGTGGCGGCGAACGATGCCCACACGAAGCCCCCGGCAAGCCCGTAGGCCGCCGCGATCCGCGCGCGCACCGTGGGTGAAAGGCCGCCGCCCAGCCCCAGCAGCGCCATCATCCCGGCATCCAGCGCCAGCAGCAGCACCCCCGGCACGAGGATCGGCGCCGTGCCCGTGGCCCCCGCCGCATCGCCGATCAGCGCGGCGAACAGCATGCCGGCCAGCGCCAGCATGTGCGCCGTCACCGTCCAGCGCAGGCCGTGGCGCATCTCGCCCAGCTTTTCCGCGGTGATCTGGAGATCGGCGGGATTGACGCTGTCGACGAGGCCGAGCGCCTCCCCCCAGCCCACCACGCGCGAGGGCACCGGGACCGAAAAAGCCCGTCTCAGTCTGCGCTCGCCCATGTCGTCCCCACTGTCCCGTCGTGTCGGCGATACGACCGAGCAATTGAGTACGCGTTAACATGTGTGGCACTTGAGCCCGTCCGCCGGCCTGGACGCAGCAGAATATGCCGGGCTCGTCACGACGGTGCGAACGGATGGTGGCGTCAGGTAGTACAATCGAGGTGAAGGGGACGCGGCACGCGATGCCGGACGATGCGGGACCGCAACGGTGTCATCTGCCGATGGATCGTCGGGCAGCGATGGCCTTGCGCTTTTTTGGGAGCGAAAACCCACTGCCAGCGCAACCGCCCACTCGTCACAGCGGGCCGATACGTCTGCACTGCTATCGCGGATCGGCGGGCGGCACGTCGCGTCAGGTGATCGTAGTTCGCTGCCGTCACCCCCCGCCCCGACCGTCCCGTAAGACCTCGGCCAGCGTCGGGTGCCAGGGCTGGATGGGTTCGCCCTACCCCCTGCGCTCGATGCCGTCAGGGTTGCATGGGGATCCGGCCGCACGCCGCCTCTACAGGCGCACCGCGCGGGGCCGGCGGGCCGGCTCAGCTCTTGAGCAGCGTGCCCTTGGTGGATGGGTTGGCCGCGATGGTCTTCTTGACCTCCTTCTTCGGCTTCTTGGCTTCCTTGTTGCTCTTCATCTGACCCTTGGCCATCGCCTGTCTCCTTCGCCCGATAGCCCCCGCCCATAGCACAGGCTGGCGAGTCCGCCATCGGCCGGCAACGGGGCGCTCAGATGCCGGCGTACCATTCGTAGTCGCTGCTATCTTCCCAATAGCCGCCGCGTCCGCCGCCGATCGTCGCTAGGCTCGCGACCGCCTCGATCCGCTCGACATATTTGGCGTGCTTGTAGCCCAGCATCCGCTCCACCCGCAGGCGCAGCGGCGCACCGTTCTCCACCGGCAGCAGACGCCCGTTCAGCCCCCATGCGACGATCGTCTGCGGGTGGAAGGCGTCGATCAGGTCGATCGATTCGTAATAGCGGCCGGGGCCATAATTGTCCGCGCAATGGAACACGATGTAGCGCGCATCGCGCCGCAGCCCCGCCTGATCGAGCAGCAGCTTCAGCGGCACGCCGGTCCACTGGCCGATCGCGCTCCACCCCTCCACGCAATCGTGGCGGGTGGGCTGCGTACGCGCCGGCATCGTGCCGATCTGCGCCCTCGACAGTGACAGCGGCCGGGCGACGAGACCGTCCACCTTCAGCCGCCCGTCGGCGAAGTTGCTCGCGGCGTGCGCGGCATATTCGGGCGAGGCCGGGCGGCGCGTGCCGTTGGCGCGGAACACGGGCGATCGCTGCGCCGGATCGAACTCGGGCGCCAGCGCACCGCGATCGGTCAGCAGCCGCTGCGCGCGCATCGTCAGCGCCTCGCCGCCACGCAGCGCCTCGCGGAAGGTGGGGCTGGCGGTAAGCTTGTCGCAGCCGGAGAGCAGCAGCCCCCCCGCCGTCGCTCCCATGCCGACGAGCGCGCGACGCGAGATCATGCCCCGTCCCCCGCCGCTGTGTTCCCGCGCGGGCGAGGCAGCCGGTAGCGCCCGGTAATCATCGATCGCACCTCGTTGATCGGCCCGGCAAGGACCACCATCAGCAGGTGCACCACGATGAACCCGGCCATGCCCGCCATCGCCAGGAAATGGATCGACCGCGCGGACTGGCGCCCGCCGAACACCTCCAGCAGCCACGGCCACGTCGCGTTGAAACCGGGTGACATCGCCAGCCCGGTCAGCACCAGCAACGGCAGCAGGCCGAACAGCACCCCGACATACGCCAGTTTCTGCAACACATTGTAGCGCGTCGCCGCCTCCCCGGTGGGGAAGCGCAGGCGGGCGTGATCCTTGATATCGTGCCACACATGGCGCGGCTTCAGCTCGTCGCGCGTGGGCGCCAGATCGCGCTGCACATGGCGGTTGGCGAAGCTCCACAGCCAGTAGAGCAGCCCCGGCACCACGAGCAGCCACGCGAACGCAAGATGCCAGCGCCGCGCCGCCGACAGGCTGTAGTCGGTCGGGATCGTCGCCCAGCCGGGGAACGCCCGGGTCGAGATATTGCCGTTGTGGTCGGTCCAGCGGCCCAGCACCCCCGTGGTGGGGATCGTCACCGCACCGACGCGAAGCACCCCTTGCGTCGGCGTCGCGCCGATTTCCAGCCAGGCATAGTCGAGGTTCGCGCCGTAGCGCCCCCAGTACAGCCGGGGATGCGCGTTGAAGATCATCAGCCCGCTCATCAGCATCACGAAGACGACGACGGCGTTGAACCAGTGCCACAGCCGCGTGGACAGGCGGTGGCGGAACACGGTGCGCGGCTCGCCGACGGCTGTGCCGTTTTCCACGGAAATGCTCGCCATGCCTGTAGTCCCGCCGTTGACGCCATGCTGGTACACCCGCGCCCGCCCCTTGGCGAGGGCTTCAGGCGGCGGGTGGCGCATCCGGCTGGGCAGCGGGATGCGCCGCCGCGACCGCAGGCAGCGCCCCGGCCGCCGCCGCCGCCGCGACGAGGCGGGGATAGGGCGATAGATCGACATGGAAGCGGTTGGCCGTATAGATCTGCGGCACGAGATAGCAATCCGCCAGCGTCGGCCGATCACCGAAGGCGAGGCCGCCGCCGTGCCGCGCCACCAACTGCTCCAAGGCCGCAAGCCCCTCGGCGATCCAGTGCGCCGCCCACGCCTCGGTATCGGCCGGGGCGGCGGCATGGTCCTGTTTCAGCCGGGCGAAGACGCGCGGGTTGTGCAGCGGGTGGATGTCGCACGCGATCGCCGCCGCCATCGCCCGCACCGCCGCACGGTCTGCCGGGGTCGATGGAAGAAGCGGCGGATCGGGATACGTCTCCTCGATCCATTCGAGGATCGCCGGGCTTTGCGCGATCACGAGACCATCCGCCTCCAGCGCCGGCACCAGCCCCTGCGGTTGCAGCCGGCGATACGCCTCGCCCTTCTGCGCGCCCTCCAGCAGGTTTACCGGCACCGTCTCCCACCCCAGCCCCTTCAGGCCTAGCGCGATGCGGACACGGTAGGTGGTGCCGGAACGCCAGTAGCCGTGGAGACGCAGACGGGCGGGTGTGGGGGAAGTGAGGGGCATGCGGCGGAGACTATCGCCTCTCGCCACCGCCGCAAGCGGGGATCAGCCGAGCGCGGCGCGCGCGATAATGATGACACCGGCCCACGAGAGCGTCGCGGCCCCGACGGCGAACGCCATCTTGCCGAGCCGCCCTGCCGCGCCCGGCTGGACCGACGGCAACGCCACCTCCTCCGCCGTCCGCGCAACAATGCGGGGGGCCGCAGCGCGGCGGGCGTGGGAGGCGCGGACAGCCCGCGCACGGGCCGGCTTGGTCGCGGGATGATTGATCGGGCGGTGCAGGCTCATGCCGGCATCTAGCCACAGCCAGCGGTGCCTTGCGCGATCCTATGACTCGGTTCTGGAGGTAACGGCCGTATTTCTACGCCGCTCCGGTACTAATCAACATAAACGAACGGCCCGGCGCATTGGCCGGGCCGCCCGATCGTTCACTCGTAATCGCCGCCGACGTTCTGGTTGCGCGGCGGGGCGGCGGCGGTGAGCCGCAGCGCCTCGGCCGATGCCGCCAGCGAGCCGATCTCGTCCGGCGCATCGTCGTCGTCGACGCGCACGCGCTGGAGGTTGTTGACCGCGGCCTCCTGCAGGCCGGTCGGCGTCACGGTTTCCTCGGCGATCTCGCGCAGGGCGACGACGGGGTTCTTGTCGCGATCGCGGTCGATCGTCAGTTCGGCGCCGCCCGAGATCTGGCGTGCGCGCTGGGCGGCAAGCAACACCAGATCGAAGCGGTTGGGGATCTTGTCGACGCAATCTTCGACAGTTACGCGCGCCATGATGAACGCTCCGCTCTAGGATGAACAAGGTTCGGGAAAGCGGGGCGGCTAGCAGCCATGCCGCTTCCTGTCAATGTAAACGCGCCCTTGCCATGCCACGGCCCACCCCCGAAAGCGGCACGATGCATGCGCAAGATAACACAGATCACCATGAGGTGGAGGGCAACCGCCTGTCGCTGCTCGTCGAGGGGCCGGATCGGCTGGCGGCGCTGCTGGCGCTGATCGACGGCGCGCGTACCAGCCTGCGCCTGCTGTTCTACATCTATGCCGAGGACGATGCCGGCACCCGCGTGCGCGACGCCCTCGACCGGGCGGTGAAGCGCGGCGTCGCCGTATCGCTCATCATCGATGCGTTCGGCAGCGATGCGGACGATGCCTTCTTCGCCGCGCTGGCGGCGGACGGCGCCACCGTCTGCCGCTTCCACCCGCGCTTCGGCCGGCGCTACCTGCTGCGCAACCACCAGAAACTGGCGCTGGCCGACGAGGCGCGGATCATCATCGGCGGCTTCAACATCGAGGACGACTATTTCGGCACCGTCGCCGATGCCGCATGGCGCGATCTCGGCCTGCTGGTGGAAGGGCCGGCGGCGGCGCGGCTCGTCGGCTATTACGATGCGCTGGCGGAATGGACGCTCGGCCGCCGCGTGCGCAGCCGCCCGCTGCGGAGCGCGCTCGACCAGTGGAGCGAACCGGAGGGGAAGGTACGCTGGCTGCTCGGCGGCCCGGCGCGGCGCCTCTCCCCGTGGGCGCGCGGGGTGAAGCGCGACATGAAGCGGGCAAAGCGGCTGGACATGATCGCCGCCTACTTCGCCCCCAACCCGGCGATGCTGCGGCGGATCGAGGGCATCGCCCGGCGCGGCGGGAAGGCGACCGTGCTGACGGCGGCCCGATCGGACAACAACGCCACCATCGGCGCCGCCCGCCACTGCTACCGTCGGCTGCTGCGGCGCGGGGTGCGCGTGTTCGAATATCAGCCGACCAAGCTGCACACCAAATTGTTCGTGGTGGACGATGTCGCCCATATCGGCTCGGCCAATTTCGACATGCGCAGCCTGTATCTCAACCTTGAACTGATGCTGCGGATCGAGGACGCCGTCTTCGCCGATCGCCTGCGCCGCTATTTCGCGGGCGAGCAGGCGCAATCCGCCGAAATCACCCGCGAGGGCCACCGCGCGCGCAGCGGCCTGCTGGACCGGATCCGGTGGGGGATCGCCTATTTCGTCGTCGCCGTGGTGGATTATGGCGTCACCCGCCGGCTGAACTTCGGCATCGACGCTGAATGAACGGCGCGTAAACGGCTGCTCAAGCGGGCGTTAACCACCGCGGGCATAAGCCGGCCGGTGGAGGTACGACATGATAATGATCCCGCAGGACGCGACCGAACGGACCCTGACGATCGACTGGTTTCTCGATGCGATCGATCGCGGCAGCCTGACCGTGTTCGATGCAGACGACATGCTGGCGCAACTCCGGCTGATCGGTGACGTCGCCAACCTCGAGCGGGTCGCCACGGCGCTGGCATCGCGCGGCCCCACTCGCCGCCCGATGCCGATGTGGCAACAGCCGCACGGCGCGGCCTTCTACGGGGGCAACGCCCCGGCCTAATAGTCCTTGCTGTATCGCAGGTTGACGCTCGATCCGCCGAACGAGCTCGTCTGCGACAGCACGCTCAGCGTCTTGGACAGGGCGATCTGCAACTGCGTGGCGGTGAAGCCGCGCGCGTCGGTGATGACCTCCACGTAGATGTCGTTGGAGATATACTGCCCCGCCGCCACCGCCGCGCCACGCCCGGCCGTCTTGTCGGCGCCCAGCACACGCAGCCGATCGATCCCCGTGGCCGAACGCAGCTTGCCCAGCGGGTTCAGCCCGCCCCCGCCCGAGCCGCGCAGCGAGTTGAGCGCGGCCGCCAGCTGGATCGCCTGAGTCGGCGACAGCGACGTGACCGAGGATCCGAACAGCAGGCGCGACAGCACCTCGTCCTGCGGCAGGCTGGGGGTGGAGGTGAAGGTGATCTGCGGCGCCTGCGCGCGGCCGCCGATCGCGATCGTGGCGGTCACGCCCTCCACCGTGGTGGTGGCCGAGATGTTGAGCTGCGGGTTGAACATGTCGCCCCCGTCGAACGTCACCTCGCTGCTGTTCGCCAGTTCGAACCGGCGACCGGCGAACGAATAGGTGCCGCGCAGCACGTCCAGCTTGCCGACGATCACCGGCTTGGTGGCCGTGCCGCGGATGCGCATGTCGGTGCTCCACTCGGCCTCCAGCCCCATGCCGCTCACGAAGATGCGGTTGTCGGCGCGCACGCGGATGTCGAGCTTCCAGTTGCTCGGCACCGTCTCGCTCACGGGCTGCACGGGCGGCGCATTCTTGCGACGCACGCCTTCCAGCTCGGCCACCTCGGCGGCGCCCTGGCGGATGATCTCGTAGCGTACTTCGGGGATCGTCAGGTCGCCCTTGATGAGCGGCCCGGCGGCGCGGTTGTTGGTGATGGCAAGTGTGCCGGAGACGGTGGCGGCCACCGCCTCGCTGCGCGCCAGCTGCGCCCGGTCCAGCGCGACGCGGATATCCATCGGGAAGCCGCCCGCCGCATCCAGCCCGACATAGCCGCTGCCGGAAATCGCGCCCGTGCCCGCGCGACCGGTGAAACGGGTCAGCTCGAACCGGGTCTGGGTGAAACGCCCGTCCACCGCGATGTTCGAGATGGTCGTGCCATAGGTGTCGTTCTCGTAGCGCAGTGCGTTGGCACGGACGACGCCGGTGATGCTCGGGTTGTTCAGCCGCCCGCTGAAATCGGCGGCGATGGCGACGGGGCCGCTCACCTGCTGGCCGGCGATTCCGGTCAGCGTCCACAGCACCTCGGCCGGGCCGTTGTAGCGGATGCCGCCCGACAGCGGCGCGGCGAACAGCCGTTCGCTCATCGTGCCGCCCGCCGGGATCGGCGCGAGTCGCGCCTGCATCCGCCCAACGATCGCGCCGCCCCGACGGATCAGTGCGCGAACGTCACCGGCCTTGTTGTCCAGCCGCCCGAGCAGCGCGATATCGACCGGGTCGGACACGACCAGCGCACCGGTGCGGGTAAAGCGGGCGATATCGAGCCGCGCATCCACGGTGGGCAGGCCACCGCCGGCCGGCAGCGCCATCTCCACCGTGCCCGATGCCTTGCCGCCGAGGCCGAGGCCCGGCACCGCGGCCTGCACGATCGAGATATCGAGGTTGTCCAGCCGCGCGGTCAGCCGCGTCTGCGCACCGTAACGCCCGGCCAGCACCACCTGCCCCTGCGGCACGATCACGGTAGCGGGCGCGAGCACCCACTCCGCCCCCATCTTGCGGACCTGCGCGGGGGCCGCGAGGCGGAAGGCGATGTTGTTGACCGAGCCCTTCGCGTTGGCGCGGATCAGGTCGGGTGCGAACGCGGCCTGTGCGGCGATGTCGAACGGTACGCCGCTGCGCCCCTCGGCGATCACCGCCGCCGTGCCCCGCCCGCCGCGATAATCTACCCGGCCCTGCAGCGAGGAAATCACGGTCGCGCCCTGCGTCACGTTGGCGAGGCTGGCGCTGCCGACGATCGACGGCGCGTTCGGATACAGAATGGCGGTGGCGCGGATCACGCCGCTGCCGATCGTGATCGGCACGTCACCGGGGATACGCGCGGCGGACGCGCGCACATCCACGTCGGCGCGCTGGTTCGCACCCGCCGCCGCCAGCCGCACGCTACCGTTCAACCCCGATCCGGCGAGCGTCAGCGTGCCGGCGAACGGCCCGGCCGGCGTCGCCACCAGATTGCCGCGGAAGTCGATCCCGGCGAAGCGTGCCGTACGGATGTCGATCGCCAGCGGACCCTTGCCCGAGCGGATCAGCACGTCCGCCGCGAACGGCCCGTAGGGCGATCCGCCACGTGCGCGCACCTGATAGCCGGCGGCGGTGCCGACCAGGTCGGCCTCGACGTTCGACAGCTGCACGCCCACATAGGGGCGCGACGCGACGAGCTTGACCACCGGCCGCTCCAGCGTGCCGGTCGCGGTCACGCTGAACGGGCCGTAGACGGTCGACTGGCCCTGCGCCCTGAAGGCGATCCGCCCGTCCGGGGCATAGCGGCCGCTGCCGCCCGTCACCCGCAGGTTCGGCGCGGTGACACGCAGGTTGCTGACGCTGGCGATCCCGTCCTCGTCGAAACCGACATCGGCGGTCAGCACCGCGTTGCCGCCGAGCTGGTCGCGGATCGAGGCATTGTCGAGCCGCTTGGTCGTCACCCGCACGCGGCCCTTGATGCCGAAGCCGCCCTTCGGCCCGGTCACCAGTTCGGCGTCGGTCACGAGGTTGATGCGGCCGAGGCCATCGACCTGATAATCGTTCACCCGCCCCTTCAACGCACCCGTGTAGCGGCCGTTGGCGAAGTCGGCGACGACGATGGCGGTGGCGTCGATCCTGTCCGATCGCAACCGCATGTCGTCCGAGATCAGCTTGCCCTTCACATAGGCAAGGTTGCCGTCGATCGCGATGTTGGTGAGCAGCCCGCCGGCCGCCGCATTCAGACCGGTCACGCGCTTGGCAGTGGCGTGCAGCGGGATGCGGATACGATCCGCGTCGATCGTGGCGCGGCCGCTGGCCTGCACCCCCTCGATCTCCATCGTGCCGAAACTGGCGGCGGCGGCGCTGAGGCGGTAATCGACCGTCGGCGTGGCGAACGGCCCGTCCAGCGTGGCGGCGAAGCGGATATCCCGGCCGGCGGCATTGTCGGCGATGGCGCCCGCGCGCAACAGTTGCCCGTCCACCTTGAAGGTGCCGAAGCGGCTGCGGGCCAGATCGATCACGCCCGCCGCATCCACCGCCATCGCGGCGCTGCGGGCGTGGATGACGGTATCGGCGCTGCGGTCTGCCAGCTTCGCGGTGGCATCGATCGCGATCGACGGCTCGGTCAGCCGTGCCGCCGGGCCGGTGAGGATCACGCCGGGCATCACGTTGCCCTTCACGCCGAACGTGCCGCTGCGCCCGGTCAGCGCCAGCGCGGCGATCGGCTGACCGCCCACGGTGCCGCGCGCATTGCCGGCCCAGTTCGCCCAGTCGCCGCGCCCGTTCACCGAGAGCGCCACCGGCTTGCCGAGCCCCGCGTAGCTGTCGACCAGTCCGCCCGCGGGGGCGGTCAGTGCCGCATCCACCAACAGACGGTTGGCATCGGGCACCGCATCGAGTTTCAGCACCAGCCGATCGCCCCCGGCGATGCCCGCCGCACGCAATGCCGCCGCATCCGCCGATATCCGCGCGCGGCCGTCGGCGATATCGGCCGAGCCTTCGATCTTCACGATATGGCGCCGGCCCGTCACCGGTCGCTCCACCTCGAAACGGTCGATCGCCAGCAGGCCGATCGCCAGATCGATATCGGGCAGGATCGGCGCGTTCGGGTCGGACGGTACCTCCTTCAGTTCGGGCAGCCGCAGCAGCGTCATCCGCGCCGCCGTCGCCTCGCGCACGTCGACGACGTTGCGGAGGTAGGCGAACGGGCGCCAGTCCACCGTCACGGCCGGTGCCGTAAGGAACGCGCCCTTGGGATCGCGCACCTCCAGCCCCACCAGCGTCATTTCCCCGTAGATCGACCCCTCGATACGATCGACATGGAAGGCCATGCCGCTTTCGGTGGTGAACCCGCCGATCTGCTTCGCGATAAACGCGCGCCCCGGCCCGGTATTGAACCCGATCAGGATCACCCCGAGGAGCGTCAGCAGCCCGACGAGGACGATGCCGACCCACTTGGCGATACGGAGAGCGACCGTCATGCCGCGCACCCCCGGTCGTTCGCCGGGATGACGGTGAGGGCAATGTGAAGGCGGCTCATCAGGCTCATCAGAATGCCTGCCCGATCGAGATATACAGCGCGACCTTGGACTCGCCGGGCTGGCGGTTGATCGGGGTCGCGATGTCCACCCGCATCGGGCCGAAGTTTGTGTAGTAGCGACCGCCGATGCCCGCGCCGTAACGCAGGTTCGAGATGCTGGGGGTCGATCCCGCGCCCACCCGGCCCGCATCGATGAACGGCACGATGCCGAAATTGCCGAAACGATAGCGCGCCTCGACGGCGAATTCGGTCAGCGAGCGGCCGCCGATCGGATCGTTGTTCACGTCTTTCGGCCCCAGTTCCTGATAGCCGAAGCCGCGCACCGATCCGCCGCCGCCGGCGTACAGCCGCCGCGACGGCGCGATGCTGTCCCGCGAGGCGCCGACGATCGAGCCGAGGCGGGTACGTCCGGCCAGCACGATGGAGTCTGTCACGGGGAAATAGGTGCTCCCCTCCAGCAGCATCCGGGCATAGCCGTCGTATCCGCCGCTGCCGGTGCGCTTCTGCGCCTCCGGGCTGATCCGCCCGGTGAGGCGGAAGCCGCGCGTGGGATCGAGCAGGCTGTCCGACCCGTCATAGCCAAGCTGCAACGGCAACGCCGCGATGATGTAGGTGCTGCGCGTGCGATCGGTGTTCGACAGCACGTTGCGCGTCTCGCGCGTGCCGATCAGTTCCGCGCCGACCGAATAGGTCCACTTCTTCTGCCAGATCGGCGTACTGAGCCGTGCGATGCTGCCCGCCAGGCTGACCGTCTCGGCGTTGTACGCATCGAATCGCTGCCGCGCGACCGAGGCGTTGGCCTGCACCGTGCGATCCCGCTGCCCCGCGTTCGAGCGGCGGAAGGTGGTGCCAAGGCTCTGCTGCTGGGTGCCGGCGACCGCCTCCACCGACAGCGCGCCCTCGGGCGGGAAGAGGTTGCGGCTCGTCCACGATCCGGTGACCTTGATCCCCTCGCCCGTGCCGTAACCCGCGCTGCCGGCAAGGCTGCGCCACGGCCCCTTGCTCTGACGCACCAGCAGATCGACCACCTCGGTGCCGTCGGGGTTGATCGTACCGGTCCGTACCGGCTCCACCGCCACCGTCGAATACAGGCTGGTCGCGACGAGCGCCTGCCGCAGGTCGTCCACCTTGCGCGCATCGTAAAGTTCGCCCGGCTTGAAACGCGGGAACAGCGCGATGTGATCGACCCCGAACACCGGGTCGCCCACGGCGCGGAAACCGCCGAACGAGGATCGCGGCCCGGCCTTCACCGGCAGGGTGTAGTCGCCGAGATGCGTCGCATCGTCGAGCAGCACGTCGCGCGCGCCGACCTCGACGAACGGATAGCCCTGCTCCGGCAGCCGCAGCGCGACGGTGGCCTCGGCATTCTCGATCACGGCGGCGACGATCGGATCGCCCGTCTTCAGCCCCAGCGCCGCGCGCGTGAGCGGCACGGCGTTGGGATCGTCGAGCCTGGTCTCGATCTTGCCGAGCGAATATCGATCGCCCGGCGTGGCGGTGAGCGTGACGGCCACCTCGCCCGGCTTGTCCGCCACCGGATCGACGGTGGCGAGCGCCAGGCCGTCGTAATAGCCTTCCGACTTCAGCAGTCGCTCGATCAGCTTGACGTCCTCGTCGGCGCGCGCCTGCACCTGCGCGGCGTTGGCCGCCTTGCCCTTGCCCTTGCGCAGCGCCGACAGCTCCTTGAACCGGGCGTCCAGATCGAGCGGGTCCAGCCCGGTCACGCTGGTGGCGTAGCGGATGCGGGCGTCGGGGTCGCCCTCTACGGCGGGGGGGGGCGGGGGTTTAGCGGGGGGCACCGAAAGTTTTGCGGGGCCTTCGCCGGGGCCACCGGCAACGTCTTTCCGACGGGTCGGGGTTCCGACGAAACCCCGTCGGGAAATTGACCCGCGGGGGGCGGGCCCGGGCGCGCCCGCGGGGGCCGTTCCGGGGCGAGGCGGGGTCTTTTACA
>NZ_VNIM01000096.1 GCF_007785815.1 Alterirhizorhabdus solaris
TGCCTTGGCGGCTGGGGGGGCGTTTTTTGCGTTGCCCCGGGCAAGCCCGTCCGCTTGTTTGGGGGCGTGGGCGGCGGCTTTGGCGGCGCCCTTGGGGTCTCGGCGGGCGCCTTCCGCCCCAGCACGGCCCCCCTCGTCGCCCTTTTTCTGATCGGCCCGGGCCAGTTCGTCCGCCACTCTGATTGCGTCCTGCGCCGCTTTCGCAGCGGCCGTACCGGCGGCATCCGTCAGCACCGCCGCCGCATCCTTGCCGAGATTTCCGGAAACGGACGCCGCATCGGACGCCGCCTTGGCTGCGGCACGGGCGGCGGCATCGGCCGCCCTGGCGGCATCCCGGGCCGCCTTTTCGTTGGCGCGGGCGATCTCCTCGGCCTGCCTGGCCGCCGCCTTCGAGGCGTCGTCAGCGGCCTTGGCGGCATCGCGTGCGGCCTTTTCGGCCATCGCCGCCTCGGCGCCACGGGCCGCGTTGGCGGCACCGGCGGTGGCGGCTTCGGCCTGCACCGCCGCGAGGGCGTTGGCCGCATCCTTCGCCACCCTGTCCGCGCGTGCCTGCGCGGCCGCTTCGGCGGCCTGCCGTGCGGCCTCGCTTGCCTGCGCGGCAGCGGCGCGCGCCGCCGCGGCGGCGGCCTGATCCGGCGAGGCGGCGGCGGCATCCGCCAACTGGATCGCCACCTGCGCCGCCGCTTCTGCCGCCGCATGCGCGACGTCCTTCGTCATCTGTTCGCTCGTCGCGGCGGCCGCAGTGGCCGCGGCGTTCGCAGCGACCTGCCGGGCCGCTGCCGCTGCACCGGCGGCGCTTTCGCTTGCGGTGGCGGCGGCGCTCTGCCGGGCGGCAGCCTGCTCGGCGGCGGCGGTCGAACTTGCGACCGATGCGGCAGCCTGCTGCGAGGCGGCCTCTGCTGCGACCCGGGTCGCAGCGATGCGATCCGCCTCCGCGGCAACCGTCGTCGCCGTACTCGCCGTGGATTGCTCGATCGCCTGTGTCGCGGCGGCGGCCGATGCCGTCTCGATGCCGACGATGACCGCGCGGGTCGCCTCGTTGGCGGTGCGCGATGCCTGCGCGACGCTGGCGAGCGCGACCGTCGCCGGCTCCGGCGCGACGACCGCGAGCGCCGCCATTGCCGGCGTGACGACCGCGGGCGTGGCGACGACGGCCACGGCACCGGGAGGTGCGGCCACGGCGGGGGCTGCGGCGTCGGCGACCCGCACCGAAGTCGCCACCGCGGCTGCCCCGACCTCGCCCGTCACCAGACCGGCCGTCGTTTCGGCGAGCGAGACCGGCTCCTCATAGATCGTCGCGACGACGGCACCGGCCGGCGTGGCCGTTTCCGCAGCGGGCGTTGCGGCGGCGACAGGCGTCTCCGCGGCCGGCGTCGATCCGCCCGCCGTACCGTCCGGGGCCGGTGCCGCCGGGGCCGGCGCGGGATCGGGCGTCGTTGCCGCCCTGGGCGAATCGATGATCCGCTCGATCCCGTTCGCCTGTACCCGCATCCGGCCGAGGCTGGCCGCATCGACCAGCGCCACGGTGCCCGGGGTCACGAGCTGGTGCGCGCCGCCGTCCACCGTCGCGACGTCGACCGCGCCTTCGAGCACCTTCACCGAAGCGCCCGTATCGGTAACGGCGACACTGAACGTCGTGCCCTTCACCACGGCCGCCAGATACGGCGTCTGCACGGCGAAATGGGGTGCCGCCCGCTTCTTGATCATGAAGACGACGTTGCCGAAATCCTCAATCAGCTGGGTGAGCGCCCCCGGCTTCTCGGCGACCGGCAGGCGGACCTGCGAGCCGGGCGCGATCATCAGATATTCCTCGCCGCGCGTCAGCACCGCCCGCCCGGCGGTGCCCGTCTTCACGATATCGCCGGACGCGAGCACCCCGCCACGCGACCCGACCCTGGCGACCCCGCCGCGCAGCACCTGCACCACCCCGCTCGCCTCGGTCATCGTCCACTCGGCCGTGGCCGCGCCGACCGCAGCCGGGCACGCCGTCGCCAGCAACAGGAACCAGAGAGTACGCATGGAGGGGCCTTTCGCGGATCGGAACATCCGAATTGGCTCATTCCCGTAAGCACAGCTTATGGCGCGGACCTTGCGCGACAGGGTGAACGCCGGGTTTACCTGAATAATCGGTTCAACCATTTGTAAACCCGTCCGCTTCTAGGCGGAGACATGCCCTCAGCCCCCCGTTCACGCCCCTTCCTCGCGCCTGTCGTCGTGCTTGCGACAGCCAGTCTCTGGCCCTCCGCAGGGATCGCCCAGTCCCCGCGATCCGCACTGGATCGAGCCGATCCGTCGATAGTGGTCAAAACCCTGCCGCCGGTGCCGTCCCGCCCGAATGTTCCCGCCACGACGTCGCCACCGCCGCAGGCGATCCGGGCGGACGTGACCGTGGGGCTGACGGCGCGCACGATCAGCGTCGGCGGAAACGAAACCCTCCCGGCCGCCGCTTTCACCGGGGCGACGGCACCATTCGTCGGGCGCCGCCTGAGCGCCGATGATCTGCGCGCGCTCGCCCGCGCCGTCGCCGACGTCGCCCGCCGGCAGGGCTATCTGTTCGCGACCGCCAGCATCGAGGCCCAGCCCGTCGCCGACGGCACGCTGCGGGTCACCCTGGACGAAGGCCGCATCGATGCCGTGCGGACGCTGGGGCCGAGGAATGCGGTCGTCGATCGTCTTCTCGCCACGCTCGTCTCGCCCCGCCCCGCCAGCCAGCCAGCGGTCGAGCGGGCGTTGCTGCTGGTCGGCGACGTGCCGGGCGTGCGGGTGGAGAGCAGCCGTTACGTGCGGGAGGACGGGTTCGGCATTCTGTTCGTGACGATCGCGCAGGATCGCGCCTTCGGCTACGTGCAGGTGGACAACCGGGGCAGCGACGAGGTGGGGCCGATCCGGTCGACCACCCTGCTCAACGTGCGCGGCGTGCTGACGGACGGCGACGAGATCGGCCTGATCGGCTTGCAGACCCCGGCGCAGCCGCGCGAGTTCGCCTTCATCGGCGGGCGCTACACGCTGCCGGTGGACAGCCGCGGCGGCACGCTGTCCCTCTCCGGTTCCTACGGCCGGTCGCATCCGGGGGCGGAACTGCGGGCGTTCGACGTGATCGGCCACAGCACCGATGCCGCCATCGCCCTTGCCCGTCCGCTTGTCCGCAGCCGGTCGCACAGCCTGTGGGTCGATGCGGCGGTGCGCTGGCTGAAGGTGGACCAGAGCCTGCGCGCCATCCCCTTGCGAAACGACGAGGTGACGAGCCTGACGGTGGGGCTGAACGGCAATAGCCGCCTTGCCGGCGGCGTGCTGCGCGGCGATCTCGACATCGTCGCCGGCCTGCCGCTGCCCGGCGTGACGCACGAGGGAGACCGGCTCACGTCACGGGCGGACGGCGATGCCCGCTTCGTCCTCGGCGTCCTGTCGCTGGACTGGACGCGGCCGATCGTCGGGCCCCTGAGCCTTCGCCTCGCATCGACCGGCCAGCTTGCCAGCCGCCCGCTCCTCGCCAGCCTGGAGATCGGCGCGGGTGGCCCGTCGTTCGGCCGCGCCTATGATTACAGCGAACGGACTGGCGACCGGGGCATTCTGGGATCTGCCGAGGTGCGGCTCGATGTCGCCGGAAAGGGCGACAGCTTTCTCAGCCGGATGCAGATCTTCGGCTTCGTCGACGGCGGCTATGTCGACAATCTGCGGCGGGGCACGGGCGGTGGCAGCCTGATCTCGGCCGGCGGGGGCGTGCGGATCGGCCGGGGCGTGGTCGATGGCGGCGTGGAGATCGCGGTGCCGCTGAACAGCGACCGCTTCGATACGGCAGACCGGCGGCCACGCATCTCCACACGTCTCTCCGCGAGATTCTGATCGCCATAACTTTGCCGCATCGATCTCCGAAACTTCTGGATGCCTGACGTCGTATTGGTCTGAAATCGGGAGTTTACTCAATGGTTTCCACCACGATCGAGGCCGGTCGGGAACGCGGCTTGATCGTCAGGCAGATTGGCGTGCTCGGCGTTGCAGTGGCAGCGTCGGTCAGCTCGCTCATGTTCGACTGGTGCCATCGGCTGTGCATGTTCCTGATGCCGTACCAGGCCTATGGGGCAGACGAATATGTCCTCGTCCTGCTCTTCCTCGCCCTGGGTTTACTGGCTGCCTTCGCCTTGCGCGAACGGCACCTCCGGCATCGGCTGATGGCGCAGGAGCTTGAGCGGCTGAAGGCGTGCGCCATCGCCCGCACCGATTATCTCACCGGCCTGCCCAACCGGCTGGCACTGGTCGAGCATGTCGATCTCGCCGACACCGCCCACGCGGCGCCGATGACGATCCTCCTGCTCGACCTCGACGGCTTCAAGAGCGTCAACGACACCTTCGGCCACGCCGCCGGCGACGAGGTGCTGCGGGTGGTGGCGACGCGGCTCGCGTCGCTGGACCATGAGGGTGGCTCGCTCACGGCCTTCCGGCTCGGCGGGGACGAGTTCGCCCTCGTTCGACAGGGGCCGGCGAAGCGGAACGAGCTGGAGGCTTTGGCCGCGTCGGTCCTCGCCAGCGTGGGGCGGCCGATTCCGCTGGGGTCGGCCTCGATCGACATCCGGGCATCGCTCGGGGTGGCATCGGCCGATGCCACCGGCACGGAACTGGGCAGCATGCTGCGCCGCGCGGATGCCGCCATGTTCACGGCCAAGCGCAGCCGCGCTGGAAGTTGCTTCGCCCGCGAGGGAAGCGGTGGCCCGCTGTCGCCCGCGCCGGCATCCAGGGCGTTCAGTCTGGCGGGCTGACCGCTCTCGCCGCATCGATCACCGCCGCGAGAGACGGGACCGGCGGCAACCCGCCCTCCTTCGTCTCGTCCTTGCGGACAAGGGCGCGCTGGACGCCGATCACGACCCGGACCGCCGGGAACTGCTGTTCGATCGACCGGACGACCGGCTTCATCCGACCGGCGGCCCGCGCATCGAACAGGCCCAGGATGCAGATCGTGTCGGCATCGCCGGGATCGAACGCCGTGCCGCCGCTGTCGCGCAGGCGATCGCGCGACTGCTCGCGCACGTCGCCGCCTGCCCGGCGGAGCAACTGCGCCGCCATCGCCGCGACGGCCGCATCCAGCGGGCCGGGGCCGGGAATACACACGAACGCGCGGCCGACGAGATCGGCGGGCTCCTCCACGCCATCCCCGGGCGGTACGATGGCGGACGCAACAGGCGCGACGTCGCGGTGATCGGCCAGCGCGGCCAGCATCTCCACCGTGGTTTCGCACACCGCGTGCATCGACGATCGCTCCACCGCGCCGCGATCCACATCCACCGCCGCCAGCCGCAGCCCCGGCAGCACCACCTCGTCGAAATAATCCGCCAGCTTCTGGCTCTCCAGCAGTTCCTCGGCCTGTTCGATGGCGGCATCCGGATGGCCGACCAGCGCGCGCTGGTAGAAGGTTTCCGCCGGTGTCAGCGCCGGCCGATCCCCGAGCATGATATCGAAGATGCTGAACGCCGGGATATGCCGGCCGAGCACCACCAGCATCAGCGTGAGCGGCATCGACAGGACGAGGCCCACCGGCCCCCAGATCCATGTCCAGAACAACGCCGCGACCACGACCGACACCGGCGAAAGCCCGGTCTGGTGGCCGTACAGCATCGGCTCGATCGCATAGCCGACCAGCGGCTCGACGATCAGGAACAGCAGGGCGACGTAGATCACCAGCCCCCAGCCCGGATCGATCGCCGCCGCCAGCGCGAGCGGCCCGACCGCCGCCACCACCGGCCCGACATACGGCACGAAGCGCAGCAGGCCGGCAAGGATGCCCCACAGGCCCGGCGACGGCACCCCGAGCAGGAACAGCCCGCCCCAGATTACCGCGCCGAACCCGCAGTTCACCACGAACTGCGACAGGAAATACCGGCTGAGCCGTTTCGCGCCGTCGTCCAGCGCGATCGTCGTACGGTGCAGGTCCGCCGTGCCCATCAGGCGGATCAGGCGATCGCGCAGATCCTCCTTCTGCAACAGGATGAAGATCGTGACGATGATGACGATCAACGCCGTTTCCACCGGCGCGAGCGCGGGGAGGATGATCGTGCGGATCTGCTCGATCGCGGTCGCGGGCGGCTCATGCACCTCGACCGGAATGGCGTTGGTCGTCTGGGACGACAGCTTGCGCTCACCCTGCCGACGCGCGAGGGCGGCGTCGCGATGGCCGCTGCCGCCCTCGCGGCTTTCGCGGATCAGGAAGCCCAGTCGATCCTGCACGCTGGCGCGGATGCTGGCCGCCTTGTCCGCGATCCGCTCCGCATAGGCGGGCGCGTCCTTGGTCAGCGTCGCGGCCTGGCTGACGATGACCGCCCCCGTGACGGCGATGCCGCCGAGCGCCAGCAGGACCGCGAGCAGGACCGACGGGAACCGCGGCAGCCGCGCACGGCGAAATCCCGATACGATCGGGGCGAGCAGGAACGAGAGCAGCACGGCCAGGATGATCGGGATGAGGACGGTGCGGCCGAAATAGAGCCAGCAGGCGACGATGGTGCCGATCAGCCACGGCACCAGCGGTTGCCAGCCCTGCCGGCCGCGCACGCGGAACACCGGGTCGGCCATCGGCACGCGAGGGTCGCGATCACGCGGGATCAGCATCGGTCACCTCGGCTTACCGGTCTGGAAAAACTAATGCAGCGGGCCGGGCGGCCCGCTGCACCATACGCTTACAACGTATTCGTGTTGTTCCGGTAGCGGTCACGTTCGGCCGCCACCTCGTCGGTCGTGAAGGCGGGCGCCTGCTCGTCGAACGACTGCCAGCCGCGCTCGCGATAGGCACTGCCGCGCGTCGTGGCATCGACCGAGCGGTTGCGTTCGAGCACTGCCTCCGCCTCGGCCACCAGCCCGTCGGCCACGCGCGCACTCACCAGCGTGCCGCCGCGGCGAACGCCTTCGGAATAGACATGCGCCTCCTCGTCGGTGTGGCCGGCCGTCTTCAGCGCGCCGACGATACTGCCCGTCGCCGCGCCCCCGGCAGCCCCGATGCCCGCGCCAACCGCCGTCGAGGCAAGCCAGCCGGCTGCCACGATCGGACCGAGGCCCGGGATCGCCAGCAGGCCCAGCCCGGCGAGCAGCCCGCCGACGCCGCCCAGCACCGCGCCGGTCGAAACGCCACGGCTCACGTCGCCACGGTCGTTCACGTCATCGAGATCGGCGGTGCCGTCGCTGTCGTGCGCTTTGTCGGCGTTGCTGGCGATGATGCTCAGGTCGTCATGCGGAACGCCGATCCGCTCCAGCTCGCGCACGGCGGTGGCCGCGTCGGAATAGTCGTCGAACAGGCGTGTGATTGTCTTGGCCATCGTCTCTCTCCTGCAAAGCGGGTTCAGCGCGTCGTGACGTTGCCCTTGAAGTCGAGGCCGACGCTCACCGTCCTGCCCGCCTTCGTGGCGGTGCCGCGCCACACGCCGTCCTTGTCCTTGGCCAGCGCCGAGACATTGGCGTAGCCGGCCTTGGCGATGCGGCCCTGCGCCTGCGCCTGCGTGAACGAATTGGCGCCTTCGGCCGGCGTCGCGACATGGCCGACGTGGCTTTCCTTGACGGCGGGGTTGTGCGCGGCGGCGCCCTGCATGGCGCTCTGCGTGGCCGCCTGCGCCCCGCCGGTCGCCAGCGTGGCGAGGGCGGCGGCGATGAGAATGGTCTTCATGACATGATCCTTTCGGGGAAAAGCCGGTCCGCGCTCAGCGCACCGAGCCGCGACGCACGAGGTTGACGATGGCGAGCAGGATGACCGCGCCGATCAGCGAGACGATGATCGACTGGAAGCTGATCGCCCCGCTGGTGATCGGCACGCCACCGATGAGCGGCGTCACGATGAAGCCCGCGAGCAACGCGCCGACGATGCCGACGACGATGTTGAGGAAGATGCCCTGCTGTGCGTCGGTACGCATGATCATGCTGGCAAGCCAGCCGATGATGCCGCCTACGACGAGAAGGATGATGATGCCCATTGAGTGTCTCCTGATCGCCGGATTGGTGATGCAGCTTCAACCGACCGGTGCGGGCAATGTTCAGAAACACGGATTGCCGATCTTTTGCCGATTGGTGCGCCGACACTATCTGAATTGGTGTTTTCTGCGCGGGCCTGCGGGAACCCCGTGGCTGGTCCCGCGCTGGAGACGGATGCGCCAGCCCCTCCCCAAGCCCACGCTCCACCATCTCGAACAGTTGATGGACAGCCTGCTTGCCGGCGTGATCCTGATGGACCCGGCCGGCGTGATCCTCAGCGCCAATCCCGCCGCGCTGAAGATGCACGGGATCGACCGGGTGGAGGATCTGGGCGCCACCGCCGACGATTATGCCGCGCGTTTCTCCCTCCGCTACCGCAACCATCACCGCCTCACCCGCCGGGAATATCCGCTGGTGCGCCTGCTCGCCGGCGAGAATTTCGCCGACCTGATCGTCGAGGTCGCCCCGCTCGACAGCACCGAGCCGCGCTGGGTGCATCAGGTACGCGACGTGACGATGGACGAGGATGGCGGCGAGCCGGACTGTCTGGCGCTGGTGATCCACGACGTGTCCGAACAGTTCGACGCCGAGGACCGCTTCGAGGCGATGTTCCAGGCCAACCCCGCCCCGGCGCTGATCCTGCGCGTGTCGGACCAGCGTTACATCCGGGCCAATCGCGGTTTCCTCGATCTCAGCGGCTACACCCAGCACGGCCTGATCGGCAAAAGCCTGTTCGATCTGGACCTGCTCGCCGGGGTCGAGCGGCGGGACTATGTGAAGGAGCGCATCGCCGCCGGACAGACGGTGCCGCAGCTGGAGGCGGAACTGCCGCTGGCCGGCGGCGATACCAAGCTGGTCATCCTCGCCGGGCAGCGGATCGAGGTGGCCGACGAACGCTGCCTGCTGTTCACCTTCGCCGACCTGGAACCCCGCCGCCGCGCCGAAACCGCGCTGCAGGCGAGCGAGCAGCATTTTGCGACCGTGTTCGAGATGGCGCCGGTGGCGATGGTCGTCACCGAACAGGCCGACCACCGCATCCTGAACGCCAACGAGGCCTTCCGCCGGATGACCGACCATCCGCGCCACCGGCTGATCGGCCGTGTCGCCGACGACCTCCAGCTATGGAACGACGCCGCGCAGCGACGCGGGCTGGAGGCGGAAATCGCCGCGCGCGGCGGCTTTCGCTGCCACGACGTGCGCGTGCTGCACAAGGACGGGCAGGCGATCGAATGCCTCGTCTCGGCCGAGGGGATCAGCCTGCACGGCGACCATTGCGTGCTGTGGCTGTATCAGGACATCACCGCGCGCCGCCACAGCGAGGTGGAGCTCGTCGAGGCGATCGAGGCGGTGATGAAGGATGCCAACTGGCTCAGCCGCTCGATCATGGACAAGCTGGCGACCCTGCGCGATCCCGGCAAGCGCACGGGCGATGCACCGCCCCCGGCCGATCTCAGCCCGCGCGAACGCGAGGTGCTCGAGCTGATCTGCACCGGGATGGACGACAAGGCGATCGCCGAGCGGCTCGGCCTGTCGCGCAACACCGTGCGCAACCATGTCTCCCGGCTGTACGGGCGGATCGGCGTCAACCGGCGCAGCGCCGCCGTGGTCTGGGCGCGCGAGCGTGGTATCGGCGGATCGGCCTGAGGCGCGGGCCGGGCGCGGCGCTCAGTCGCCCTGCTCAGCGATCTGGGCGAGATAGTCGTCGTCGATGATGCGGATCTTGCCGTGGGCCAGTTCGATCACCCCCGCCTCGGACCATGAGGCGAGTTGGCGGTTGATGTTCTCCCGGCTCATGCCGACGAAATTGCCGAGTTCGCCCTGGCTCAGGTCGCCCGCCAGCTTGTGCCCGGCGGTCTTCTGGTCGGTCAGCCGCTTGAGGAAGCGGGCGAGGCGCGGGCCGGCGGCGAAGGCGCGGTCGCTTTCGATCGTCGTGTCGGTTTCGCGCAGGCGACGGGCCATGTCGCGCAGCATCGCCAGTGCCACCTTGGGGTGCCGCTCGATGAAGGCCTCGGTCGCGGTGCGGGTGATCTTCAGGTAGCGCCCGGCATAGACCGCGGTGGCCGAGGCGGTGCGCGGCTGCCCGTCCAGCATGGCGATCTCGCCCAGCACTGATCCGGGCTCGGCATAGTCGAGCACGATCTCGTGGCCGTTCGGCGCGATCATGCTGATCCGCACCGTGCCCGCCAGGATCACCACGATGGCGTTGCCCTCGTCTCCCTGCGCCAGGATCTCCTCGCCGCTCTTCATCTTGCAGACGGCGGACACGGCGAGCAGCTCGCCCAGCTCGTCGGGCGTGCAGACGGACAGGATCGACTTGGGTGTCAGCAGTCCGAGAAGTTCTTCGGCGGTCATCACGGATATCCCCATCGGCGACGGCGGAGCGATCTGCCCCCGGCCGCCATCTCGCCAGCCAGCATACCCTCAAGCGGGCGGCGGGCGCGACGATTCTCTCCGGGCCTCGCCAGCCGGCGCCGCGCGGCCTGCAGCGTTGCGCTTCATCCGCGCGCGCCTTTCCGCTAGAGCCGGTGGCATGGCGATGTTCGGCAAGAATGCGAAACCCTTTTTCGAGGACAAGAACCGGGCGTTCTGGCTGCTCCAGTCGGCCGGCTGGGCGGGCTATTTCGTGCTGCGGTCGCTCGGCGGACTCGCCAATGCGATGGGCCTGCTGTTCATCGTGCCGACGGCGCTTTCCACCGCCACCGGCTATTCGCTGACGCTGCTGATGGCGGCGATCTTCCGCCGGCTGATCCACCGCGCGCCGTTGCTCACGTGGGGCGGCTCGATCGTGATCCTCATCCTCGCCTCGGGCGCCTTCTCCACCATCGAGGTGTGGAGCCACGCGACCTTCTACCGCCCCGGCGCGATGCCCTCGGGCGTCGAGTTCCTCGGCGCGATCCTGCTCGATTTCGCGGTGCTGGCGGCGTGGGCGGGGCTGTATTACGGCATCAATTTCTATCTGCTGCTGGAGGAGCAGGCCGATCAGCTGATCCGGCTGGAGCATCAGGCGTCCTCCGCGCAGCTCGCCATGCTGCGCTATCAGCTCAATCCGCATTTCTTGTTCAACACGCTCAATTCCATCTCCACGCTGGTGCTGCTCAAGCAGACCGACCGGGCGAACGCGATGCTGTCGCGGCTCTCCTCCTTTCTCCGTTACACGCTCGTTAATGAGCCATCGGGTCAGGTGACGCTGGCGCAGGAGGTCGAGACGCTGAAACTGTATCTGGAGATCGAGAAGATGCGCTTCGAGGACCGGCTGAAACCGCGCTTCGAGGTGGACCCGGCCGTCGCGGCGGCGCGGCTGCCCTCGCTGCTGCTGCAACCCCTGGTGGAGAACGCGATCAAATACGCCGTGACCCCGCAGGAGGAAGGCGCCGAGATCGTCGTCGAGGCGCGGCTGGCCGGGGAGCGGGTGCAGATCACCGTTTCGGACAGCGGGCCGGGGTTGAACGAGGGCGTGCAGAGGTCCACCTCATCCACGGGCGTGGGCCTCGCGAACATCCGCGAGCGACTGGCACAGGCCTATGGCGGCGACCAGCGGTTCGAGATCCAGTCGAATCGTGGGGGCGGGTTCGGCGTCATCATCGAAATACCTTTCCAGACCGAAGAGGCCAGGGAGCCCGCATGACCATCCGTACCATCCTCGTCGACGACGAGTCGCTCGCGATCCAGGGATTGCAGCTCCGGCTCGAACCGCATGAGGACGTGGAGATTATCGAGACGTGCTCGAACGGCCGCGAGGCCATCCGCGCGATCAAGACGCACAAGCCCGATCTCGTCTTCCTCGACATCCAGATGCCCGGCTTCGACGGTTTTTCCGTCGTGCAGGGGCTGATGGAGGTGGAGCCGCCGCTGATCGTGTTCGTCACCGCCTACATGGATCACGCCGTCCGCGCCTTTCAGGCCGATGCGCTCGATTACCTGATGAAGCCGGTGGAGCCGGAGCGGCTTGCCGAGACGCTCGACCGCGTGCGCCAGCGCCTCGCCGAGAAGCGCGGCATGGAGGAGGCCGGGCGGCTGAAGGAGGCGCTGGCCGAACATGCCCCCGAAGCGGCCGAGGCGATGCCCGACGGTGCTGGCGACGCGCCCGCCTCCAACCGCTTCGAGAAGCTCATCAACATCAAGGACCGCGGCCAGATCTTCCGGGTGGACGTGGATACGATCGAGCGGATCGACGCCGCCGGCGATTACATGTGCATCTACACCGGCGACAACACGCTGATCCTGCGCGAGACGATGAAGGATCTGGAGAAGCGGCTCGATCCGCGCCGGTTCCAGCGCGTTCACCGCTCCACCATCGTCAACCTCGATCTGGTGAAGCAGGTGAAGCCGCATACCAACGGCGAATGTTTCCTCGTGCTCGATTCGGGCGCGCAGGTGAAGGTGAGCCGCAGCTATCGCGACGTGGTGGCGCGCTTCGTCCATTGAGACATATTGCTTAGGCTTTCCGCAACCATCTCGCGCTATCCCACGGTTCCCGAAACGATAGCGCGGATGTCCCGATGGCGATCATGCCCCGCCGCCGTCCGGCGGACTATCTCGATTCCCTGATCGCGCGGGCGGCCGTGCTGTCCCGCGCCGAGGCGTGGGGCTGGTCGCTCGGCCTGTTCGTGCCGCTGGCCTTCGCCGACTGGGCGACCGGCCGGCAATGTTCGCTCAACGGCTTCTATATCCTGCCGATCTGCCTGGCGGCATGGGCGCTGGGCACGCGGCGCGGTCTGTTCGTCGGTGCGCTCTATGCGGTCGTCACGCTGACGTTCAATGGCTTCGGCGACGGTTTCTCGATCGCGGCGACGCACGTTCCCTCCGGCATCGCGGCGTGGAACGCGTTCATGCGGATCTTCTGGGTGGCGGTGGTGGTGATGCTGGTGGCCGGCTTCCGTCGCTCCTACGATCTCCAGCGCCACCGCGCGCGGACCGACGACCTGACCGGCGCGCTGACCCGGCAGGCGTTCGACGATCACCTCGCCCGGATGATCGGGGCGAGCGCGCGGCGCAATGCCTCGCTGCTGCTGGTCTATTCCGATCTCGACGGGTTCAAGGGCGTGAACGACGCCCACGGCCATGCCGCCGGCGACGAGGTGCTGGTGGCGTTCGCCGAGGCGGCCGGCACCGCGCTGCGCAGCCGCGACGTGCTGGCGCGGATGGGCGGCGACGAATTCGTGATGCTGCTCGGCGTGGAGCCGGGTGACGACGGCTATGGCGCGGCCGAGCGGTTGCACCGTCAGGTCGGCGCGGCGATGGCGAAGCTCGCCTATCCGGTCACGGCCAGCATGGGCGCGGTGATCGTGCGACGGCCGCAGGCGGGCGATGCCCCGGCCTTCATGGAACGGGCGGACGAACTGATGTTCGAGGTGAAGAAGGCGGGGCGCAACGCGCTGCGCATCGCGCTGGTCGATCGCGTGGGCGGGCCGGCGTGGCGGGAGGCGGCATGAAGGAACGACTGACATTCTTCTCACCCCCGCCGCTGCCGGCGGACGAGGACGCACGGCAGGCGGCGGTGGATGCGCTGCCGCTGGCACGCGCGGCGGGCGATCCGCGGCTGGCGGCGATCGTGGCGGAGGCGGCGGCGCTGTTCGGCCTCGATGCGGCGGTGATCTCGATCATCGACGGTGATCGCCAGCGGTGGGTGGTGCGCCACGGCGTGGGGGAGGAAGGCACGCCGCGCGCGATATCGTTCTGCGGCCATGCGCTGCTGACGCCGGACAAGGTATTCACGGTGCCGGATGCGCGGGCGGACCGTCGCTTCGCCGGCAACCCGCTCGTCACCGGCGCGCCCCGGCTGCGATTCTATGCCGGCGCGCCGCTGGTGCAGGACGGGGCCGCGCTGGGCGCGCTGTGCGTGATCGATCAGGCGCCGCACAAGGTCAGCGACGCGCAGCGCGCCGAACTGGCGCGGCTGGCGGCGGAAGCGGTGGCGATCCTCAGCGAGCCATCGCCGGCCGGCTGATGATCGCCGGCAGGCTCAGGCCTTGCCGGGGGTGAAGCGCATCGCCACCCCGTTCATGCAGTACCGCTTGCCGGTCGGCTTCGGCCCGTCGTCGAAGACATGGCCCAGATGCCCGCCGCAGCGCGCGCAATGTACCTCGGTGCGGCTCATCCCCAGCGTGCTGTCGGTGGTGGTGCCCACGGCGGTCGGCAGCGGCTGCCAGAAGCTGGGCCAGCCGGTGCCGCTGTCGAACTTGGTCTTTGACGAGAACAGGGGTTGCGCGCAGCCGGCGCACGAGAAGATGCCGGCACGATGCTCGTTGAGCAGCTTGCTCGATCCCGGTGTCTCGGTCGCCTCGTGGCGCAGCACGGCATAGGTGTCGCCGGTGCCCAGCTTCTTGCGCCATTCGGCGTCGGTCAGCGTGACCGGGAACGTGCCCGGCGCGGCGCTGGCCGGCCCGCTGATGCCCCAGCCGGCGAGAATGGCGACGCTCGCCCCGCCCAGCCCGATCCCGATCATGTCGCGTCGCGTGCAGCCCATCGTCGCTCTCCCGCCTTGTCCCGTTTCCGATACCAGATACGGCTTGGCGGCGTCGCGGGTTTCAGCGTGCCCGGCGGAAAAGTCGCCGGCGCGGCCCACCCGACTTCAGCACCGACTTGCGGAAGCGCCCGGCCGCCACGCGGATGATGAGCGCCACCCATGCCGCCTGCCACAGCATCGCCAGCGCGTGCGGCCACAGGGCGGCCGATTGCGCCGCCCCCGCGATCATCGCGAAGGGCGAGCTCCACGGAAACACCATCGCCGTGATCGCCAGCGCCCCGCCCGCCTTGCCGACCGCCGAGGAGGCGAGCGCGACCACGCCCATCTGCGCCATCGTGACGGGCATCGACAGCGTCTGCACCTCGCGCACGGTGCTGGCCTGCGCACCGATGCCGAGGAACAGCGCCCCCAGCAACAGATAGCACAGGATGAAATAGCCGGTGCCGAGCAGCAGGAACGCAGGCCAGCCCACGGCCGGCGGCGGCAGCGCGGCGGCGGCCTGCGGGGCGAGCGTGAACACCACCAGCCCGGCCGTGCCGCCCCAGATGGCGATGCCGGTCAACGACATCGCCAGCATCGCCATCAGCTTGCCGATGAAGATCGCATCCACCGGCACGGCGGCCGCCAGCACCTCGATCACCTTGTTCGATTTCTCCTCGATCAGGTTCGACAGCAGCATGCCGGCGAGGATCATCGTCAGCAGCATCAGCAGCAACTGGCCCATGCGGGCGGTGAGCGTGCGCGCGGCGGTGTCGTCGCCCGCCGCCTGCCCCACCGCCTGCGCCATCAGCGCCACCGGCGGCGGCGCGGCCGTGCCCAGCGCGCGGTGCTGGCGCGCCTCGTCGAGGATCAGCGCCACCACGCCGCCGTTGCCGACGATCTGCCCGCGCGGGCCGACGAGCAGCGGCCGAT
>NZ_VNIM01000097.1 GCF_007785815.1 Alterirhizorhabdus solaris
GGGATCGGGGGCGGCATGCGCCGGGCTGGTCACGCCGGCAAGTGCCAGCGCCAGCCATGCCCGTCCGGCCCGTCGCATCGGTGTGCGCAATCCCATCGTCGAACCCTCCCGTCCCGCATCGGTGCCGCCCGCCCGGCGCGATGATGGCGGCGAACCTACGCCGCCGGCCGCGATCACGCCACGACCGGCGTGACGAATCTCCGGGTCAGGCCGTCGCCTCCGCCACCCGCCCGGCGATCAGCGCGGCCAGCGCGGTGCAGCCGGCCAGATCGTCGCCGTCGAAACGGCCGGGGTGCGGGCTGTCGAGGTCGATCACGCCCACCAGCCGCCCCTCGTGGACGATCGGCACGACCAGTTCGGCGGCGGAGGCCGCGTCGCAGGCGATGTGGCCCGGAAAGGCGTGGACATCCGCCACGCACAGCGCCTCGCGCGTTGCCGCGACGGTGCCGCACACCCCCTTGCCGAACGCGATGCGGATGCAGGCCGGCTTGCCCTGGAACGGGCCGAGCACCAGTTCCCCCCGTTGCGCGCGGTAGAAGCCGGCCCAGTTCAGCCCCGGCAGATTCTGCCACAGCAGCGCCGAGATATTGGCCATGTTGGAGATCGGATCCGGCTCGCCGGCGGTCAGCGCGTCGGCGGCGGCGAGGATGTCGCGGTACAGCGCCGGCTTGTCGGCGGTGTTCATGGCGAAGTCGTACATGCCCTCAACCCCTCCCCTTGCCGCGCCCGGCCTTCCCCGCCGCGCGCTTCACCTTGCCGTCCCCCCGCCGCGTCTGCGAGGCGCGGGTCGGCTTGGTGGGGCGGCGTTTCTTCGGCACGAACGTCGCCTCGCGGATCAGCTCGATCAGCCGGTCGCGCACTTCCTGCCGGTTCAGCAACTGCGAGCGCGAACCCTCGCTGCGCAGCACCAGCACGCCCTCGCGCGTCAGCCGCGATCCCGCCAATACCGCCAGCCGGTGCTTCACCGCATCGGGCAATCCCGGCGAGCGCCCGACATCGAAGCGCAGCATCACCGCGCTGTCGGTGGTGTTCACATGCTGCCCGCCCGGCCCGGACGATCGCGTGAACGACTCGTCCAGCTCGTCGCTGTCGATCGAGATCGAGCGGGTGACGGGGATAGCGACCATGGCTGCCCCTATAGGCACGCCGCCGCCCCGCGCCAACGGCGGCGGCGGTCAGAACGGAGCGGCGGCTTCCTCGGGGAAACCGGCCGCCGCAAAGCTGGCCGGCAGCGGCGCCACCGCCTCGATCGCCAGCTTGTCGGCGCGCGGCACCATCAGCCGGCGCGCGTGCAGCAGCATCTTGCCGCCGGTCGATCGGTCGGCATCGGGCCCGTACATCGGATCGCCGACGATCGCCGCCCCCAGCCCGCTCGCCGCATGGACGCGCAGCTGATGCGTCCGCCCGGTTTCCGGCATGAACGCCAGCAGTGCCCGGCCATCGACCACCGCCAGCCGCTCCCACCGGGTGCGCGAGGGCTTGCCCTTCGCGTCCGCCACGATCCGCCAGCCTTCCTCGCGCGTCGACACCTTGGTCAGCGGCAGGTCGATCACCCCGCTCGCGGCCTGCGGCGGCGGCGAGACGACGGCCAGATAGGTCTTGCGCACGGTCCCCGCCTCGAACGCGGCGGCGAAACGCTTGTGTGCCTTGGGGTTGCGCGACAGCAGCAGGCAGCCCGAGGTGTCACGGTCCAGCCGGTGCACCGCCCCCGGCTGGCGCTGGAAGCCCATGCGCAGGCTGTCGAGATGATTGTCGAGGCTCAGCGAGCCGTCGCGCACGGCGGTGACGGGCAGGCCGGCCGGCTTGTCCAGCACGAGCGCCTCGGCATCGATGAAGAGAATGCGATCGGCCAGCACGGCCTTATGTCCTTCCGGCCGGGTCCGTTCCCGGCGAAGCGATGTCCGCCCGCGTTATAGCGGACGGGGCCGTCCCCCAAACCGAAAAGTCGCCCGGCAGGCAAGCGATGATGTCGGCCCCGGCGCGTTTCATGCCGTCGCGCACCTGCCCGGACGCAAACCCGCAAGATCGTTCTCCCGCAGGGGATGGTCTGTCCGGATCGTCGCGGTGGCGGGGTGGAGAACCTGAGCCACCCGGTTTGAACGGTGACCGGTTCTGCGGTACGGCGATGCCGATGGGACCCCCGCATCGACAGCCACCACACCCTCCGCCATTCGCCCGCCCCGAAGATCCTGGCCATCCGATCTGCGGATCGCCCCCCCACGGCGCGGCAGCGTGACGGCTGCTCGGAGACGGGCTGGAGTGACGGGTGATACAAGCGCCGGCGATACCGGCACCGGCAGGGAGAATGACGTTGCCTGAACCCGCCTTCCTCGCCGTCGACTGGGGAACGACGAACCGGCGGGTCTATGCGATCGACGCGACGGGCGCCGTGGTCGCCCGCGAGCGGGACGATCGCGGTGTGCTCGGTGTGGCCGCCGGTGCCTTCCCCGCAGAGGTGGAGGCGATCCGGGCGCGGATGGGGCCGCTGCCGATGCTGTGTGCCGGCATGGTCGGCTCGACGCGCGGCTGGGTAGAAGTGCCGTATCTGCCCTGCCCCGCCGGCTTTGGCGACCTCGCCGCCGGCCTCCACCGGATCGACGCGCGGACCGCGATCGTGCCGGGGCTGTCCTCCACGACCGCGCGCGGCGGCGACGTGATGCGTGGGGAAGAGGTGCAGTTGCTCGGCAGCGTCGTGGCGGGCATGGCGCCCGCCGATGCGTTGCTCTGCCAGCCCGGCACGCACTGTAAATGGGCACGGCTGGCCGGCGGCAGCGTCACCGGGTTCCGCACCACGATGACGGGCGAACTCTTCGCGCTGCTGAAACGCCACAGCCTGCTATCGGATTTCCTGTCCGCAGAGCCGGTCGACGGCGCCGCCTTCCGCGAGGGCGTGGCGGCCGCGCAGGATGCGACCTTGCTCGGCGATCTGTTCGGCGTCCGCGCGAACATCCTGCTCGGCCACCGCGCCCGCGCGGACGCCGCCTCCTATGTCAGCGGCTTGCTGATCGGCAGCGACGTGCGCGAGCAGGCGATCGCGCCGGGCGAGCATGTCCATGTCCTGGCCGATCCGGGTCTCGGCGCGCTGTATGGCGTGGCCCTGTCGCTCCTTGGCGCAAGCCCGGTCCTGCTCGACAGCGCCGCCGCCTTCGTGGCGGGAATGACCCATATCTGGAGACACGACGATGCGTTCGAGTCCTGAATTCGATGCGGCGATGGCCCGCTGCCCGCTGGTCGCGATCCTGCGCGGCGTGCGGCCGGACGAGATCGAGGCGATCGGCGACGTGCTGGTCGAAGCCGGCTTCAGCATGATCGAGGTGCCGCTCAACTCGCCCGATCCGCTCGCCAGCATCGCCCGTATCGCCGGGCGCTACGGCGATTCGGTGCTCGTCGGCGCCGGCACGGTGTTGCAGGCCGAGCAGGTCGAGGCGGTGCGACAGGCCGGCGGCAGGCTGATCGTTTCGCCCAATACCGATACCGCCGTCATCCGCGCGACGGCGGCGGCCGGCATGGTGTCGCTGCCCGGCTATTTCACGCCGAGCGAGGCCTTCGCCGCGATCGCGGCAGGCGCGACCGGGCTGAAGCTGTTCCCGGCGGAGGCGGCCAGCCCCGCGATGGTGCGGGCGCAGCGGGCCGTGCTGCCGCGCGAGGCGGCGATCCTGATCGTGGGCGGGATCAAGCCGGACGGGATGGCAGAATGGCGCGCCGCCGGGGCGAACGGCTTCGGCCTCGGCTCGGCCCTGTACGCGGCCGGCCTCGACGCGCATGACGTGCGGCGGCGGGCGGAAGCGTTCATCGCCGGGATCCCCCCGGTCGATGGGGCGCGCCAGGGTTAGGAGCGGTCGATGAAGGCACCTGTGGCGCGGTGGATCGGGCGCATCGGCCGCTTCCTCCATTATCTGATGATCGTCGTCATGGGGCTGGCGGCACTCGGCGCGCTGTTGCCGGCCATTCCGGTGCTCGGCTCGATCGGCCCGCTGCTCGTTTCGCCGTTCGGCTCCTGGATCGTCATCCTGTCGCTGGCGGCCATCGCCGCCATCATGCGCGGACGGCAGCAAAGGCGGCGCCTTGCCCTCGCCATGGCGACCATCGCCGGTTTCGCCGCGGGGGGCACGGCCGTCGTCGAATCGCGGCAGATCGCGGTCGCGCGTGCCAACGGCGTCGACATCGATCTCGCGCGCACCCTGTGGCTGGGTGCCGTCCGCCACGAAAGTGCCCCGCCCGTGCTGGCACGCTATGGCACCCACGAAGGCCAGCCGCTGCGACTGGCGATCTACCGCCCGGCCGCCACGCCCGGCGGGCGGGCGGCGCCGGTTCTCGTCTATGTGCACGGCGGTGGCTGGGGCGGCGGCACGCTGTTCGATCGCCGGCCCGACATGCGCTGGTTCGCCGATCTTGGCTATGTCGTCATGTCCGTCGAATACACGCTATCGTCGGAAAACCGGCACACCTGGGACGTCGCCGAACCGCAGATTGCCTGCGCCCTGTCATGGATCGGGGCGAATGCGGCCCGCTACGGCGGCGACCCGGCACGGCTGGCGCTGTTCGGGGAGTCGGCCGGCGGCAACCTGGTGCTGAACGTCTCGTACCGCGCCGCTGCCGGCCGGCTGAACGCGACCTGCCCCGGGCAGTTGCCCCGTATCGCGGCCGTCGTCGCCCCCTATCCGGTGCTGGATGCGTCGCGCATGTATGCCAATCGCGATGTCATCGCCGGGCCGTTCGCGCGCGTGATGACGATCAACTACACCGGCGGCACGCCCGACCGGTATCCCGATCGCTACGCCGCCATCTCCTCCCCCACCCACATCGCGCGCGGCGCGCCGCCGACCCTGCTGCTGCCGGGCTACGCCGATCACCTCCTCCCGCCCGCCGTCGCGCATGATTTCGCGAGGAAGGCCAAGGCGGCGGGAATCGAGGTGCGCCTGATCGGCTTCCCGTCCGGCGAACATTCGTTCGACCAGATGAGCGGCAGCATCGGCAGCCAGCTCGTCCGTGGGGCGACGCTGCAATTTCTCGAGCGGCACGGCGTGAAGCCCTGAGCGCGACGGCCGGTGCGGGACGGGGCGGTTGCCCGCTCTCTCTCGCACGGGCACGGCGGCGGCCGCTTGTCCACAGTGGCGGATTGCCGGCAATCGTCCGCTGACCAACAGCAAACGGCCGCGCGCCACGTCCATCGACCGGATGGGTAACGCCCATCCGGTTACAGCAGAGCAGAGAGAGGAGAAGCGGTCGCTGGATGCCCCGTGAGGATTCGAACCTCAATTAACGGAGTCAGAGTCCGTAGTCTTACCTTTAGACGACAGGGCAATCAGCGGATCGGGCAGATAGGCGGCACGGCCGGGCCTGTCAACGGCGTTTGCGCGCATGTCGATCGATCGGCACGCGCCCTTGCCGCTGCGGCCGGCGGCGGCTACCTTCACTTCCAAGTGTCGGCGATTTCGCCGACGAAGCAGAGTGATAGACGTATGGCGCACCAGCCCGAAGCGGCCGCGCCGTCCCCCGGACAGGATCCGGGGGGACCGGCACCGACCTTCCACCCGCGCCAGCCGGCGCGCCGCACCTATGCGGCGCTCGATCTCGGCACCAACAACTGCCGCCTGCTGGTGGCCCGCCCGGCGGGCGACGGCTTCGTCGTGGTCGATGCCTTTTCCCGCATCGTCCGGCTGGGCGAGGGGCTGGGCGCCACCGGCCGGCTGAGCGACGTTGCGATGGACCGCGCCGTCGCCGCGCTCGCCATCTGCGCGGACAAGCTACGCCGCCGCCACGTCACGCTCGTCCGCTCTGTGGCGACGGAGGCGTGCCGTCGCGCCGTCAACGGCCGCGCCTTCGTCGAGCGGGTCCATGCCGAAACCGGCATCCAGCTTGAGATCATCACCGCCGAGCAGGAGGCGCGCCTCGCCGTGATCGGCTGCCACGCGCTGCTGGAGGCGGGCGACGGCCCGGCGCTGATCTTCGACATCGGCGGCGGCTCGACCGAGCTGGTGCTGATCGACCCCACCGGCGAGGATCCCCGCATCCTCGACTGGTTCAGCGCGCCGTGGGGCGTCGTGTCGCTCACCGAAAGCGAGCCGCACGAAGGCGACAGCGCGGAAGCGCGCGGCGCCGCCTACGCGCGGATGAAGGGGCGCGTGGCCGCCGCCTTCGCCGGCTTTGCCGAGGGTCTGGCGCAGCGCGGCGACGTGCCGTTGCGGCTGCTCGGCACCAGCGGTACGGTAACGACGCTCGCCAGCCTCCACCTCGAACTGCCCAGCTACGATCGCCGCGCGATCGACGGGCTGATCGTACCCGCTGCCGCCATGCGCGGCATCAGCACGCGGCTGTCCACCATGTCGCAGGCCGAACGCGCGACGCTGGCGTGCATCGGCCACGAGCGCGCCGATCTCGTCGTGGCGGGCTGCGCCATTCTCGACGCAATTCTCGATATCTGGCCGGCCGAGCGGCTGGGCGTCGCCGATCGCGGCATCCGCGAGGGCATCCTGCGCTCGCTGATCGCGCGCGACCAGCCCGGCGCCAGCCGCCGCGCCTGAGGAACATCCTATGAGCATCCACGCATGAGCCGGGGCGGATCGGGCGGCCGCACCCGCGTGAAGACGGGGCGCGGCCGCACCGCCTCCTCCAACCGCTGGCTGGCACGCCAGCTGAACGATCCCTACGTCCGCCAGGCCAAGGCGGACGGCTATCGCTCTCGCGCGGCCTACAAGCTGATCGAGCTCGACGAGCGATTCAACCTGCTGCGCGGCGTCGGCCGGGTGATCGATCTGGGCATCGCGCCGGGCGGCTGGGCGCAGGTGGTTCGCCGGAAGATGCCCAAGGCCGCGATCGTCGGCATCGATCTGCTGCCGGTCGATCCGATCGACGGCGTGACCATCTTCCAGATGGACTTCATGGACGACGACGCGCCCGATCGGCTGATGGAAGCGCTGGGCGGACAGGCGGACCTGATCCTGTCCGACATGGCCGCCAACACCGTGGGCCACCCGCAGACCGACCATCTGCGCACGATGGCGCTTGTGGAGGCGGGCTGCGCCTTCTGCGTCGATAATCTGAGGCCGGGCGGCGCCTATGTCGCCAAGGTGCTGGCGGGCGGCGCGGACAACGATCTCGTGGCGGAGCTGAAGCGCCTGTTCACGACGGTGAAACACGCCAAGCCGCCGGCGAGCCGCAAGGACTCGTCGGAATGGTATGTGATCGCCCAGGGCTTCAAGGCGCCCGCCGCCCCGCCGCCAGCCGAGGCATGAACGGCACCAGCATCGGCACCCGCGCCGCATAGCCGTCATAGGCGGCCGGGCCGAGCGTGGCGCGCAGCAGGCGCTCCTCGTTGCGCGCTTTTATCGCCATCACGATCGTCAGCACCACCGCGCCGGCCAGCGCGCGTGGGGCGGAAAGGATGAAGGCCAGCGCCCAGCCGCTCGCGATCAGACCGGTGTAGATCGGATGACGGACGAGGCCGTAGGGGCCGCTCTCGATCACGCGGTGGCCGTCACGCAGTGTCATCATGCCGGACCACAGCCGCCCCAGATGCACCCGCGCCCACCACGCGAAGGCGAAGCCGCCCGCCTCGACCGTCACCAGCCCCCAGCGCCAGCCGTCCGCTCCACCGCCGCCCGCCATCAGCGCACCGCCCGCGCCGGGCGTCGGGAACAGCAGGCCGAACCCCAGCGCGAACCCGGCAAGATAGGCCAGCCCCTCGCCGCGTCCCGCCCGCGTCGTGGCGCGCGCGGTCCACAGCCCGGCCGCCGCCCAGCTGACCGCATACGCCAGCCACAGCCACAGCGCCGCGCCGGCCGCGCTCACCCGCCCTCCAGATCGAGGAAGGCGACCACGTCGTTGTCGGTGGCGAGGTACAGCCCCTCCTGCACCTCCTCCGGCTGGGCGCGCGCCAGCGCCAGCGCCTCGGCCAGCGATCCGTAGAGCAGGGTGCGCGCGCCGCCGTCGCCCTCGTCGAGATGGTAGAGCCGGACCGATGTGCCGTCGTGGGTGGTTCGCATCGTGCCAGCATGGCGACAGCCGCGCGCTGCGACAAGGGCGCTGCGAACGCGCTTAAGCTCCCCTATACCCTCCGGCGCTACACCGGCGGGCGCGGTGGCGGGGGGAAGGCGAATGGCGGCATTCATGCGGGGAAACCGGGGGCCGGCGGCGGTGCTGGCGGTGCTGGCCCTTGCTGCGCTGTGGATCGGCTGGGTCGGCTACATCGCCTCCGACGACACGCTCTATCACGCCGGCGCAATGCGCTGGCTGACCGATGGACCCGCCCCCGGCGCGGATCACTGGTCCACGCGCTTCCCGCTGATCCTCTCGTTCGCGGCCGCGCTGCGCCTGCTGGGCGACGGCTTCCTCGCCTTCGATGCCACCGCCGTCGCATGGTACGTCGCCTTGGTCGCGGTGGCGGGCGGGCTGGCCGGGCGCATCGGCGGGCGCATGGTCGGCTGGATCGCGGCGATGCTCACCGCCACGATGCCCGTCGTCGTCAGCCACGCCTCCACCGTCTCGTGCGACCTGACGGAGGCGTTCTTCCTGCTCGCCGGCGTGTGGCTGCTGGCGGGCGAGCGCGCCACCGTTGCACGCGCGGTGGCGGGCGGCATGTGCTTCGGCCTCGCCGTCCTGTGTCGCGAGACGGCGGGGCTGGCGTTGCTGGGGCTGGGGCCGCTGTTCCTGCTCGGCCGCCCGCTCGATCGCCGGCTGCTGCTGGCCGCCGGCATCGGCCTCGCGACTGTGATCGGGGGCGAGATGCTGTTCCAGTGGGCGCTTACGGGCGACGCGCTCCACCGCTACGCGCTGGCCTTCAACCACGACGACCATATCGACCGCGCCGCCAACATGGAGGGCAACTTCCTGCTTCACCCGGCGATCGATCCGCTGCTGGTGCTGCTGGTGAACGACGATTTCGGCCTGCTGTTCTGGCTGGCCGCGGCGGCGCTGGCGGGCGGCGCGACACGTAGGCTGGCGACCGCTCCGCGCCGGCTGCTGCTGACGCTGGCGGCGATGGCCACGGTGAACTTCCTCGCGGTGGCCGTACTGGTGCACAAGCTGGTGCTCAACCCGCGCTACTTCACCCTGCCCGCGCTGGCCGCCGCGATCGTGCTGGCGCTGTGGCTGGCGAAGCTGCGGCCCACCGTGCGCGCGGGCCTGCTCGCGGTGGTGGTCGCGACGAACCTGCTGCTCCTCGGCCTCGGCAACGCGCACCCGCGCTGGGGGATGGAGACGCTGGTGCAGGCCACCGCCGCCCATCCGCGCGAGCCGGTGTATGCGTCGGAGAACGACGTGGCGCGCGGCTGGCTCTCGCTGCGCTACGCCGGCCTAGCCAACGCCCGCCCCGCCCCCGCCCCGCCGGGGGCGCTGCTGGTGACGGACACGCCGCCCGCCGATCCGGCCCGGCTGGTGACGGCCTTCCCCTCGCCGCCGACGCGGGTCGGAGCGATCGTGAGGGGACTGGGGATGGAGCGGCTGGTGCCGGGGGCAATCGCGCGGCGGCTGCTGGCGCCCAGCCCCGAGCAGTATCTGGTGCGGACCCCGGCGGAGTGAGCGCCACCCCGCCCGATCAGCCCTTCCTCGCCGCCCGCGCCTCGGCGATCGCCTTCTTCAGCGCATCGTAGCCGACCGCGCCGTTCAGCACCTGATCGCCGATGATGAAGCTGGGCGTGCCGGTCAGGTTCAGCGTGCGGGCCAGTTCGATATTCTTGTCGATCTCCGCGCTGGCCACGGCGGCGGGCACCTCGCCGGGAGCGATCCCGCTCGCCTTGCGCGCGCTGGCGATCGTGGCGGCGGCCGGTCGGCCGGCCGCATACATCGCCCGGTGGAAGGGAAGGAAGCGGTCCTGCCCGGCGGCGGCGAGGCTGGCCTTGGCCGCCTCCTCGCTGCCCGGCCCCAGGATCGGCAGTTCGCGGAACACCACGCGCAGCTTCCTGTCCTCGGCCAGCAGGCGGTCGACGTCCGCCACGCTTTGCCGGCAATAGCCGCAGGCGTAATCGAAGAATTCCACCAGCGTCACGTCGGCATCCGCCGGGCCTGCCACCGCGCCGCGATACGGCGTCTCCAGCGCGGTACGGTTGGCCGCGACGACCTTGCCCGCCTCGTTGCGCTGCAACCGCGCCATCGCCTCGGGAATGATCTCGGGGTGGGCGAGGATATACTCGCGCACCACCTGCTCCATCGCCGCGCGGTCGATGCCGCCCGGCCCGCCCGCCGCGCCGACCGCCACCATCGCCGCGGCGCCCGCCGCCAGCCCGACCAATCCTGCCATCCACTGCTTCCCCGTCATGTCTACCGCTTCTTCTGCGTGGCGATCTCGGCGCGCGAGGCGATGGCGATATCCTCGGCGCGCAGATAGTCCGGCGTGCCCTCGGGGATACCGCGCAGCGCCGTTTCCGCCTGCCCCAGCGCCATGCGCGGATTGCCCTGAAGGTTGTAGCGCATCGCCGTCGCCAGCGCGGCGCGGGCGATATCACCCTCCTGCGCATAGACGATGCCTAGCTGATACCAGGCGAACGGATTGTCCTCGTCGCGCTGCACGGCGGTCCGCAATACCTTCTGCGCCTCGACGAAGTTGCGCGTATCCTCGGTGGCAATCAGCGCATGGCCGAAGGTGGCGGCGATCAGCGGCGCGTTGGTCCGCTGCACCGCCTCGCGCAGCGGCGCCACCGCCTCGGCCGGCTTGCCCGATTCCAGCAGCACCTGCCCCTTCAGTTCGAGGAAATACGGATCGTGCGGCGCGGTGGCGAGCAAGGCGTTCACCTCGGTCAACGCGCGCTCGGGGTAGGCGCTCTTGTGCCACGCATAGGCGCGGGCATAATGCGCCGGCACGCTGTTGTCGGTAGTCGGATATTTCCGCATCGTCGTCGTCGGATCGTCGACGAAGCCGGCCAGCTTGGCCTTCACCCGCTGGAAGCGCGCCTCCAGCTGAGGATCGGTCTTCGCGTCCCATGCGGCCGACTTGCGATAGACGCCTTCCAGCATCTCGGCGCGATCGGCCGACATCGGGTGGGTCTGCGCATAGGGGTCGGTGTTGGCATAGGAAGACGACAGCCGGTATTCCTGCTGCCGCAGCTTCTGGAAGAAGGCGACCGACCCCTTGCCGGAGATTCCGGCCTTCGTGAGGAAGCTGGCGCCGGCCGCGTCCGCGCTCGATTCCTGCGTGCGGCTGAACGAGAGGAACTTGCTCATCGCCGCCTGCTGCCCGGCGCCGAGGATGCCCATGCCGGCCTCCGCCCCGCCCGCCGCGATTGCGGCCGCGCCCAGCAGCAAGGACAGGATGCTGATGCCGCCCGCCGCCTTGGCGCCCTCGCCGAAGCGGATGATGTGGCCGCCGGTGATGTGGCCAAGCTCGTGCGCGATCACCCCCTGCACCTGATTGGCGTTGTCCGCGGCGGTGATGAGGCCGGAGTGGACGTAGATGATTTGCCCGCCGGCGACGAAGGCGTTGATCTCCTTGTCCTGCAACAGCACCACCTTAGTCCCGGCCACCGAAGGTCCGGCGGCGGCGATGATCGGGCGGGAGATGTCGGCAAGGACCGCTTCGGTCTCGGCATCGCGCAAAACCGATTGCGCCGCCGCCGGTTGGGCCGCGACCAGGCTGGCCAGCGCAAGCAGCAGGGCGGCGCGCGGCGTGGCGCGGCGCATCAGGACGACGAGACGGGGCATCATGCCCCGCCCTGCGCGCGCGCGGCTGAACGCGCCATGAAATGCCTTACGGGCGACGCCCCCGCCGGGCGTGCCGTTCCCCTACGGGAAACGGCGACGGCCGACAGGGGCGTGCGCTTGTGCATCGACGGCTCAGGCGCCGAAGGTACGCTGCCACCAGCCGCGACGGACGGTGCCCTCGCCTTCGTCGGCGGCCGGGCGGGACTCACCGGCCGGGGCTTCCGCCTCGTCCTCGTCCGCGGCCGGGGCGACGGCGATCGTCTCCTCGATCACGGCCGCAACCTCCTCGGCGGGCGTCGCCGCCGGCTCGGCCTTGCGGCGGGTGCGGCGCGGCTTCGGTGCGGGGGCGGCCTCCCCGGTCGCCTCGGCCTCGGCGACGGGCGCCTCTGCCGCAGTCGTCTCATCCACCTTCTTGCGGCGACCACGACGCGGTTTCGGCGCTTCCTCCGCCTCGGCTGCAGCCTCGACGACCGGCTCTGCCGGCGCGGCCTGCTCGGCCTCGACCGGGGCCACGACCGCATCCTTGCGGGCGCGGGGGCGGCGGCGGGCACGCGGCGCGGGCTGCTCCTCTGGCGTCTCGTCCACCGTCTCTTCCACCGTCTCGGCGGCTTCCGGCTCGACCGGCCGCGCCTGGTCGTCGCTCACCTGCGCATCGACCTCGGGGGCATCGTCCCCGATCTCCGCAATTTCGGTGAGCGGGTCGGCGTTGTTGCCGGCCTGCTCGAGAGCGACGGCGTCGGCGGACGCCTCGACGGCACCTTCCTCGCCGGCCCGGCGACGGCCACCGCGACGGCCGCGACGACCGCGACGGCGCTTGCCGTCGTCATCACCGCCCGCGCCGGCTTCGGCCTCGTCGCCCCCCATCATGGGCTGGCCCTCGGCTTCCACCTCGGCCTCGTCGGCCTCGGCGTCGGCATCCTCGGCGGCGATCGCCTCGGCGTCCTCGGCGGCGTCCTGCTCGCTCTCCTCGTCGTCACCCGGCACGACGTCGCCGCCGGCCAGTTCCTCGCCATCCTCGCGGCGACCGCCACGACGGCGGCGACGGCGACGGCGACGACCGGCGCGGTCCTCGCCTTCCTCGCCGGCATCGCCCGCCTCACGACGCGCGCGCTCGGGCCGTTCGGCGGTCTCTTCCTCGGCGTCCGCCTCGAAGACCTCCTCTTCCTCCTCCTCGACGTAATCGTCGTCGTCATCCGCATCGATCAGGATCGGGGCGGGCAGGCGCGGCGGATAGGCCGGCGGCGGGCCGCCGCTCTCCACCGACATGCGCGCGCCCTCCATGTTGCCATCGGGCAGGATCTCGATCAGCACGCCGTAGCGGTCCTCGATCTCCGCCAGCTCGGCGCGCTTGCGGTTGAGCACGTAGAACGCCGCCTCGGTGCTGGCGCGCAGGCACAGACGGCTGCCGCGACCGCGTGCGGCCTCGTCCTCCAGCATCCGCAGCGCCGAGACGCCGGCGGACGACGCGGTGCGGACCATCCCGGTCGCGTCGCAATGCGGGCACGGGCGGGTCGATGCTTCCAGCACCCCGGTGCGGATGCGCTGGCGGCTCATCTCGAACAGGCCGAACGACGAGATGCGGCCGACCTGGATGCGCGCGCGATCATTGCGCAGCGCCTCCTTCATCGCCTTCTCGACCTTACGGTTGTTCGAGTTGTTCTCCATATCGATGAAATCGATCACGACCAGCCCGGCCATGTCGCGCAGGCGCAGCTGGCGGGCGATCTCGTGCGCCGCCTCAAGGTTGGTCATCAGCGCGGTCTGCTCGATATTGTGCTCGCGCGTGGACCGGCCGGAGTTGATGTCGATCGAGACGAGCGCCTCGGTCGGGTTGATGACGAGGTAGCCGCCGGACTTCAGCTGCACGAGCGGCTGGTACATCGCGGACAACTGCTCCTCCACGCCGAAGCGCTGGAACAGCGGCACCGCGTCCGAATAGGGCGTGATCTTCTTGGAGTGGCCCGGCATCAGCAGCTTCATGAAGGTGCGCGCGGCATGGAAGCCGTCGACCCCCTCGATCAGGATCTCCTCGACATCCTTGTTGTAGATGTCGCGGATCGCGCGCTTCACCAGATCGCTGTCGCCGTAGATCTCGGCCGGGGCGGAGGCGCCCAGCGTGTTCTCGCGGATCGTATCCCACAGGCGGGCGAGGTAATCGAAGTCGCGCTTGATTTTCCCCTTGCTGCGCTGGAGGCCGGCGGTGCGCACGATGCAGCCCATCGTCTTGGGCAGGTTCAGCTCCGCCATGATCGACTTCAGCCGCTTGCGATCGGCGCCGTTCGAGATCTTGCGGCTGATGCCACCGCCGTGGCTGGTGTTCGGCATCAGCACGCAGTAGCGGCCGGCCAGCGACAGATAGGTGGTGAGCGCCGCGCCCTTGTTGCCGCGCTCCTCCTTCACGACCTGCACCAGCAGCACCTGACGGCGACGGATGACGTCCTGGATCTTGTAGCGGCGGCGCAGGTTCATGCGCTTGGCGCGCAATGCCTCCACCGCGCTGTCGTCGCCGCCGCCCGCGCTGGTGCGGCGGGTGCGCGGCGCGGCGCCGGCTTCGCCGTCGCTCTCGCCTTCGCCCTGCTCGCCCGCGTCGTAATCGGCACGCTCGCCCGCGTCTTCGCCATCGTCGTGGTCGTCGTAGCCGCCCTCGTCGGCGTCGTCGTGATCGTCATGGTCGTGGCCGCGCAGCGCCTCTTCTTCGGCGGCGTGCTCGGCCTCCTCGCGCAGCAGCGCCTCGCGATCCTCCTTAGGGATCTGGTAATAATCCGGGTGGATTTCGGAGAAGGCGAGGAAGCCGTGGCGGTTGCCGCCGTAATCGACGGACGCCGCCTGCAACGACGGGTCGACCCGCGTCACCTTGGCGAGATAGATATTCCCCTTGAGCTGCTTCCGCTCGGCCGACTCGAAATCGAATTCCTCGATCCGGTTACCCTTGACGACCGCCACCCGGGTTTCTTCCCGGTGGCGCGCGTCGATCAGCATGCGCGTGGTCATTTACAAATCTCCGGGCGCGTCGGCCGTCCGCTGGCAAGCGGCGGGACGCGCGATAAAAAGAGGACGGACGCGGCATCGCGACGATGCGCTGCGCCGGCGTCCCGGTTAGGATGGAACATGCCTCTGCCGCATCGCCATCCCCGGCGCGGACCGCACCGGGAAAAAAGTCCGTCGCCCAGGCGCCGCGACCCGTAGGGGGGCGTTCAGGACGAGGGAACGGATGGCTCATGCAGCGTCAACCCAGAAGACCGGCGGGCCGAAGCGGGTTCGCTTCTGCGCCGGCACCTTTATCGGGCGGCTGCCATACCTGTCAGAGACATGATCCGCCCGGACTTTTGCTGCTAGCATCTCGATGGGGTAGCGGCAACCGAAACCACATGGACCGCCACAGGCGCGGTTCATCATCGGCGGACGAGGATTGCGCTTGACGATCCACCATCTTCCGGACCGAAAGGCCCGGGCGGCGCGACGACACGAGAGACGGGACGGATGCGAGGAATGCGATTGAACCGGACCGGCGACCAGGCCGGGCGAAAGCGCGGGGCCATGCCTGCCGCGTCGCTCGTGCTGGCCATGCTGCTGGTGGCGGGGCCGCCCGGGCCTTTCGGTCCGGAAGATGGTGGATCGTCAAG
>NZ_VNIM01000098.1 GCF_007785815.1 Alterirhizorhabdus solaris
GCGCGACCGGGCCGCCACCGCCGCCTCGCGTACCGCGTCGCGATCACCCGACAGGCCCGCCATCAGCAGGCGGTGATAGCCGGCACGGGTGGCGGGCAGAATCTCCCGCGTGGCGCCGAAGTCGAGCAACACCAGACGGCCGGTTTCCGCCTGCCAGCGATAGTTGGCGAAGTTCGGGTCGGTCTGCATGATGCCCCAGCCGAACAGCTCGCGCAGCACCAGCGCGATCAGCGCGGCGGCGGCCCGGTCGCGCTCCTCCTGCGGGCGTTCCTCCAGCGTCTCGATGCGGTCGCCGGCGACGAAGCTCATCGCCAGCACGCGCGGGGTGCTCAGCGCCGGCTCAGGCGTGGGCACCGCATAGGCCGGATCGTCGCCGACCAGCGCGGCGTAGCGTTCGAGCATCCCCCGCTCGCGCCCATAGTCCGCTTCCTCGTGCAGCTGGCGCTTGGCCTCCACCAGCAGCGGCGCGATGTCGATCTCGCGTGGCAGCAGGCCGGAGACGCGCAGCAGCGTGGCGACGTTGTCCACGTCCGCATCGATGCTGGCGGCGACGCCGGGATATTGCACCTTGATCGCCAGAGTCCGCCCGTCCGCCATATCGGCGCGATGCACCTGCCCGATCGAGGCGGCGGCGATGGGGTGCGCCTGGAAGTGGCGGAAGCGGCGGCGCCAGTCCCTGCCCCACTCGGCGGTCAGCACCTTGTCCAGCTGCTGTGGCGGCATGTGGTGCGCGTCGTCGCGCAGGCGGGCGAGGATGCGGGTCAGCTCGGGCGGCAGCATGTCGCCGGCGTCCATCGAGATCATCTGGCCAAGCTTCATCGCGGCGCCGCGCAGGTGGGCGAGCTGATCGGCCACGCGCGTAGCGTTGGCGGGGGTGAGCAGCATGTCGCTCATCTTCGGCCGCTCGCCCGCAGCAAGCCGGCGCGCGCCCTCGGCCACCATGCCGCCGGCCACCCCGCCCGCCATCCGGCCGAAGCGGCCGAACCGCGCCAGCCGGCCCCTCGGCACCTCGCGTCCGTCATTCGCCATGCGGTTCGTCCCTTTCACCCGTCGGGGTCATGTCCAGTAGAGGAGGCGCGCGGCGGGCAGTGCCTCGCCGATCCGCCGCTCGAAGAAGGTGCGCAGCGCGCGCATGGTGGCGGTGTCGTACACCTGCTTCTCGCTGCCGAACTTGGTGCGCTTGGTGACGCGGTTGCCCGTGCCCATGTCCAGCGCGGAGCCGGGATACCAGCCCTCCAGCACCGCCTTGGATCCGGGGGAGTAGCGGTGGGTGATGAGCTCCACCGTCAGGTCAAGCCCGGGCACACCGGCGAGCGCGGCGGCGGCATCTTCGATCAGCGCGGCATAGGCCGCCTCCCACCCTTCGGCGGCGATGATCGGCGCGATGGTGAGGCCGACCGGATAGCCCGCCTGCGCCATCCGCCCCAGCGCCGCCAGCCGGGCGGCCACAGGCGAGGTGCCGCCCTCGAACCGGGTGAAGGCGCGCGGGTTGATCGAGGCGCGCATCCGCGTGCGGCCGGCGTGATCCAGCCCGAGCAGCGGCGTCACGTCGGCGAACTTGGTAGTGAAGCGCAATTGTGCGTCCGCCCGCCACCGCCCGAACCATGCGATCGCCGTGGAAAGCGATCCGGTCAGCGGTTCGATCGCCAGCGGATCGGTGTAGCACGACGCCTCGAAAGTGGTGCCCTCATGCGCGCGCGCCTCGTTCCGCGAGGTGATGGTGCCCTGCCCGAGATAGACGGGCAACCCGTCGAGTATCTCGTCGAGATTGGCGTACACCCGCGTGATCGGCGGGCCTTTCAGCGACCCGGCGAGGTAGCAGTAGCTGCAATGCGCGGGGCAGCCCTCCGCCAGATCGACGCGCCAGTCCGCGCTCGGCGCGATCGGCTGCAACCGGCGCCTGGAGGGCGGCGCCACCACGACCGCGAGCGTCGCCTTCGCCTCGGCATAGGCCCGGCGCGGATCGTCCGGCAGGCCGAGCGTGAGGCGGTCACCGGCCAGCTCGACGATCTCCACGCCGCTTGCGGCCGCGCGGGCCACGATCCCCCGGCCATGCGCGAAATCGCGCGCCGATCGCGTCACGAGCAGTCGCCGCGGCAGCCACGCGCGATCGGTCCGGGTCTGGGGCAGGGGTGTCACCCCGATCGAACGGGTGGCGACCCGGCTTGTTCAGCGGCACGCACAGAATAGCATCGGGCGACTCTGGCCAGCCCGCGCCGCCGCTGATACCCGTTCGCCCGGACCAAGGAGAGACGATGATGGCGACCACCCTGCAGGATGTTCCGATCCGCACGATCGACGGCAGCGACACCACGCTGAAGGCGTATGACGGCAGCGTGCTGCTGGTCGTCAACGTCGCCTCCAAGTGCGGGCTGACGAAGCAGTATGACGGGCTCGAGGCGCTCTATCGCAAGTATCGCGATCAGGGGCTGGTGGTGCTGGGCTTCCCCGCCAACGACTTTCGCGGGCAGGAGCCGGGCAGCGACGCCGAGATCGCCGACTTCTGCAAGACGACCTACGACGTCGATTTCCCGCTGTTCTCCAAGATCAGCGTCCTCGGGCCGGACAAGCACCCGCTGTATGCCGCGCTGACGGAGGCGCAGCCCAAGGCGGTCAACGGCGAGTCGATGCGCAAGATGCTCGCCGGCCACGGCATCGAGGCGGCACCGGAGCCGGAGATCGGCTGGAACTTCGAGAAGTTCGTCGTCGGCCGCGATGGCGAGGTCGTCGGCCGCTTCGGCCCGGATACCACGCCGGACGATCCCGCGCTGGTGGCCGCGATCGAGCGCGAGCTGGTGGCCAGCGAATAGGGCGGCTACCCGGGCGGCCTGTCAGGCCGGCATCGTTGCGGGCCGGCCTCTCAGGCCGACATCGTTGCGGGTAGGCCTCTCAGGCCGCCCAGGCCGCGATGTCGTCCTGCTCGCCGATCAGCGCCAGCCCGTGCGCGATCGAGGTGAGTTCGCCGCCGGTGGCGATCCGTGCCTCGCCGACACGATCGGTGAACAGCCGGCGGATGCGCGGCATCAGCGAGGAGCCGCCGGTCAGGAACACCCGGTCGATCGCGTCGAGGCCGACACCCGCGGTGGTGAGCGCGCGGTCGATCGCCGCCTCGATCCGGGCGATGTCGGGGGCGATCCAGCCCTCGAAGGCGGCGCGCGTCACCGCCGCCTCGATCGCGACGCCGCCGCCGTTGAAAACGAAGTGCGCGGTTTCGGCCGACGACAGATCGCGCTTCAGCCGGCCGACCGCATCGTACAGCGCATAGCCCTGCTCCTGCTCGATCACCGCGATCATCCGGCCGATCGCGGCCGGATCGAGCGCGGTGCGGCGCAGCTTGTCCAGTTCGGCCAGCGTGCGCCGGTTGCGCATCAGCGCCAGCTTAGACCAGTCGGCGAAGTCGGCGAAGTGGCCGCGCGGTATCTCCATCACCTTGTCGAAGGAGCGATAGGAGCCGCCCTTGCCGAGTAGCGGCAGCACGAGATTGTCGACGATGCGATAATCGAAGCGGTCGCCCGCGATGCCGACGCCGGCATGGCCCAGCGGCACGCATCGCCGCGCAGCCCCCGCCGCCGCGATCCGCACGACCGAGAAGTCGCTGGTGCCGCCGCCGAAATCGGCCACCAGGATCGTCGCCGGATCGGTGATGCGCGCGGCATAGCTGTAGGCGGCGCCCAGCGGCTCGAAGACATAATGCACCTCGGGCGCCAGCCGGCCGAACACCGCGTCGTAGCGCCGCCGGGCCAGTGCCGCGTCCGGGCGGTGGCCGGCATATTCCACCGGCCTGCCCACCACCACGCGTGCAGCCCCCGCCAGCGCCCCGCTGGCCCGCGCGGCCAGCCGCTCCATGAACCGCTCTCCGAGATCCTCGAAGCGATAGCGCCGTTCGAACACGGTCGCATGCTCGAACAGCGGGCTGGCGGCGACCGACTTGAACGACTGGATGAAGCGGCTGCCCTGCGGGTAATCGAGATATTCCGCGATCGCCCACGGCCCGGCCTCGCACGCCACGCCGCCGCGCACGGCCTCGTCCTCCCAGAAGCACAGTGCCGAGCGGAACACCTCATCGGCCCCGCCCGGCGCGGCCAGCGGCACGAGATCGGACACCTCATCCCGCGCTACCGCCGCGACGGAGTTGGTCGTGCCGAAATCGAGGCCGATCGAGAAGGGGAGGGGCTGCGGCATGGGCGGACGCCGCTACAACGCGGCGCGCGCCCACGCAAAGCCGAAGTGACGGCGTGTCGGACCGCCGCACGCCCGTTTGCAACGGTGCCTTGGGGACCGGATAGATTTTCGACCTTCTTATCTATCGGCTCGCTAGACATATCGAGCCGACCTGACCGGCACGCGACAATCACGGAGAGATCAGTTGGCCGACGACACGACGGAGACAGCGCCGCCCGAACGCATCGACGCGGCGGCACCCCATCGCATCGTCACCGCGCCGTGGGATCTGGAGGCGATCGGCACCGGGCTGCGGACGGCGCGCCACGCGTGGCGGCGCGCGCATCATCGCCAACTGGAGGCCGGCGTGAACGGCTTTCCCTCACGCACGCGGGTGGAGGCCATCCTCGGCGACCTGGGCGCCGCGCTGTTCCCGCAGCGGCTGGGCGAGGCGCACGGCGAGGCGGACGAGGACGTGTATGTCGCGGGTGTGCTGCGCCGCGCGCTGGAGGCCCTGCTGGTGCAGGTGCGGCTGGAGTTGCGCTACTGGAGCGTGGAGAGCCGGCTGCCCTTCGTCGAGGAGGATGCCGTCACCATCCTGCGCCACTTCGCCGCCGCGCTGCCGGATATCCGCTCGCTGATCGATACCGACGTCGAGGCCGCCTATCTCGGCGATCCGGCGGCGCGCAGCGTGGACGAGATCCTCGTCTGCTACCCGTGCGCGCTGGCGGTGATCCACCACCGGCTGGCGCACCGGCTGCATGGCCTCGGCGCACCGCTGATCGCGCGGATCATCTCGGAGATCGCCAATTCGCGCACCGGCATCGACATCCACCCCGGCGCGACGATCGGCGAAAGTTTCTTCATCGATCACGGCACCGGCGTGGTGATCGGCGAGACGGCGATCATCGGCGCGCGGGTGCGGCTGTACCAGGCCGTCACGCTCGGCGCGCGGCGGCTGCGTGCGGACGGGCCGGAGGGGGTGCGCGAACGCTACGCCCGCCACCCGATCATCGAGGACGACGTGGTGATCTATGCCGGCGCGACCATCCTCGGCCGCGTCACCATCGGGCAGGGGTCGACGATCGGCGGCAACGTGTGGCTGGTCGAGGATGTCGCGCCCTACAGCCAGGTGACGCAGGCGGAGAGCCGCTCGCGCATCTCCACCCGGCGGCAGGCGCTGCTGGCATGACGGCGCGGCGCATCGAATGGCCCTCCGAATGGCCCACCGTGGCGGTGGCGGTGGCGATCCATGTCGGTTGGCTGGCGGCGACATGGTGGCATGCGGAGCTGCCGGGCTGGTTGCTGCTGCTGGCCGGCGGCTGGCTGGTGGCATGGCACGGCTCGCTCCAGCACGAGACGATCCACGGCCACCCGACCGCCAGCCGGCGGCTGAACGCGCTGATCGGCAGCGTGCCGCTGTCGCTGTGGTTGCCCTACGCCACCTATCGGCGCACGCATATCGAGCATCATGACTCGCCCGCCATCACCGACCCGTTCGACGATCCCGAGTCGCGCTATCTGGCGCATCGGCCGGGGCTTGCGGGCGCCGTGGCGCGCGGTGTGGCGCGCGTGGAGGCGACGTTGCTCGGCCGGCTGATCCTCGGCCCGCCGCTGGGGGTGGCGCGGTTCCTCATGGGCGAGGTGCACCGCGCGCGCGTCGATCCCGCCGCCGTGGCGCGGGAGTGGGGGCCGCACCTGCTGGCGGTGGCCGCCGTTCTCGTCTGGCTGCATGTCTGCCGGTTCGATGTGCTGCGCTACGTGTTGTTCTTCGTCTGGCCGGGCACCGCGCTGTCGCTGCTGCGCTCGTTCGCGGAGCATCGCGCCAATGACTTGCCGGGGCATCGGGTGGCGCTGGTGGAGCGGGCGGGGCCGCTGGCGCTGCTCTATCTCAATAACAACCTCCACGCCGCCCATCACCGCGCGCCGGGGGTGCCGTGGTTCGCGCTGCCGGCCTATCATCGCCGCCACCGCGCCGCCTTGCTGTCTGACAATGGCGGGCTGGTGTACGCCGGCTATGGCGACGTCGCCCGGCGCTACCTGTTCCGCGCGCACGACGCCGTGCTGCATCCCGACCACGCCTGATGCGCGTCGCATCGCTCGGCATGTACGACCGGCCCGAGGTGCGGGCCGCCAACGACCGCCTGTGGCAGGCGATCGCCACGCGGCTGGCGGCGCGCGGCGTGGCGGATGTGCCCGAAGCGCTCGATCGCGCCCGCCCGCTGGGCGAGCTGTGGGATGATCCGGCGCTGCTGCTGGGGCAGACCTGCGGCTATCCGTTCGTCACCACCGGGCGCGGGCGGCTGCGTTATGTCGCCACCCCGCGCTACCGCGTGGCGGGGTGTTCCGGTGCGCGCTATCGCAGCCGCATCGTGGTGCGGGCGGACGATCCGGCGGAGAAGGCGGCGGATCTGCGCGGCGCGCGTGCGGCAGTGAACGAGTGGCGGTCGAACAGCGGGATGAACCTGTTCCGCGCGGCCATCGCCCCGCTGGCGGCACGCGCGCCGTTCTTTTCGGAGGTGGTGGTGACGGGGGGGCACGACGCGAGCGCCCGCGCCGTGGCGGAGGGCCGCGCCGATGTGGCGGCGATCGATGTCGTCTCCTTCGCCCACCTCCAGCGGTGGGAGCCTGACGTGGCGGCCCGCCTTCGCACGGTCGCCTGGACGCCCGACGCGGCGGGCCTGCCGCTCGTGACCTCGATCCACACGTCCGATGCCGATGTCGCCGCGATCGGGGCGGTGCTGGACGAGGTGGCGGCCGATCCGGCGCTGGAGGAGACGCGCGCGACGCTGATGATCGGCAACTTCGCCCGCATCGCCCCCGCCCGCTACGAGGCGCTGCTGGCGCTGGAGCAGCGTGCGATCCGCGCCGGCTATCCGACGCTGGCGTGATCGGGGGCGGGGCCGCCAATCCTGGGGCAGGCCGGTCTTGGCAAGACTTGCCCCATTCCTTCAAAGCGCAAGCTCCGGTGGCTTCCCGAGGGGATCGTGAGCGCCAGATCGGTGCCCGGCCTTGTCCGGAGCGCCACCGCGCTTTTGTACCGGGCAAAGGCGGGACACGGAGCGTCGTTCCGCATGGCCCGCCCCTCGACGCGCTCGGGGAGGGATGGGGCAGACAGCTTCGGGGATGAAGTCGAGGGCTGCATTATGTCCCGAAATTGCAGGCGCTGGATACGCCGGCCATCGAAAATGGCCGCACGGGCGATAGGCGCGATGCCACGGGAGACGGTGCCTGCGCTGAAATGAGGGACATCATGGCCGCACCGCGACGATCCGGTCATGATATGAAACGACGAGGCTAACCGCTCTGGCCGCAGAAGAAGGACCATGCCCGCCTGATGGCAGGCCTCGGCCCATCGACTCCGTCGCATGGCGCCACGAGCAGTCGATAGCGCGAACCGGCCCGGTCAGGCCGCGGTTTGCGAAAGCGTCAGCAGGCCCGCCACGTCGACATGGCGCTCCAGCGTTTCGGCGATCGCGTCCAGCGCGGTGTCGATCGAGGCGGCGTGATCGGGGCCGCTGCCTGCCGCGCCCAGCCTCGCCAGCCACGCCGCCCGCTGCGCCGCCAGCCCGAACAGGCCGTGGACGTAGCTGCCCGTCACCAGCCCGTCGGCACTCGTCGCGCCGTCGCCGCGCCCGTCGTCGAAGCGGCCGATCGGGCGGCGGGTGTCGGCGCCGGCGGTGTCGCCGACGTGCATCTCATACCCCTCGAACCGTGCGCCCAGCGCGGTGCCGGTCACGCGGGTCAGCGTCTTGGCGCCGGCCAGCACGGTTTCCACGTCGAGCAGGCCCAGGCCGTCCACCGCGCCCGCCGGCCCCTCGATCCCGTCCGGGTCCGCCACCCGCCGGCCGAGCATCTGGTAGCCGCCGCACAGGCCCAGCACCGGCCGGCCCTGGCGACGGTGCGCGGTGATATCGATATCCCACCCCTGTGCGCGCACGAAGGCGAGGTCGGCGATGGTCGCCTTCGATCCGGCCAGCACGATCAGGTCGGCGGGGGGGATCGGCGTGCCCGGCGGCACCATCACCAGCGCCACCCCCGGCTCCAGCCGCAGCGGATCGAGATCGTCGAAATTGGAGATGCGCGGGGTGATCGGGCAGGCGATCGTGATCCGCCCGTCGTAGCGCCCGCGCGGGCGTTCGAGGATCACCGCGTCCTCGCTCGGCAGGCGCACCGCGTCGGCCAGCCACGGCACCACGCCGTAGCCGCGCCAGCCGCTGCGCTGCTCGATCGCGCGATAGCCGTCGTCGAACAGCGCCGGGTCGCCGCGGAACTTGTTGACGAGGAAGCCGTGGATCATCGCCGCATCGGCCGGATCGATCACCGCGCGCGTCCCGACCAGCGCCGCGATCACCCCGCCGCGATCGATGTCGCCCACCAGCACCACCGGCACGCCGGCGGCGCGGGCAAAGCCCATGTTGGCGATGTCGCCGCCGCGCAGGTTGATCTCGGCGGGGGAGCCGGCGCCCTCGACCACGACGATGTCGCTGTCGGCCCGCAGCCGGCGGTAGCTCTCCACCACCTCGACCAGCAGCCCCTCGCGCCCCTCGCGCCAGCGGGCGGCGGCAAGCGTACCGCGCACCTGCCCGCGCACCACCAGTTGCGAGCTGCGGTCGCCCTGCGGCTTCAGCAGTACCGGGTTCATGTCCACCGATGGCGCCACCCGCGCCGCGATCGCCTGTGTGGCCTGTGCGCGGCCGATCTCGCCGCCGTCGGCGGTGACGGCGGCGTTGTTCGACATGTTCTGCGGCTTGAACGGGCGCACCGTCAGCCCGCGATTGGCAAAGGCGCGGCACAGCCCGGCCACCAGCACCGATTTGCCGACATCCGAGCCGGTGCCCTGCAACATCAATGCTCCCATGCCTATCGCCCGGTGAATACGGGCGCACGGCGGGCGGTGAAGGCGGCGACGGCCTCCTCATGGTCGGCGGTGGCGTGGGCCAGCGCCTGCATCGCGGCGGACAGGTCGAGGAGCGCGGGCAGGGTGGCGGTCTGCCCCTCGCGCAGCAGCCGCTTGGTCATGCGGACGGCGTGCGGCGGGTTGACCGCAATCCGCGCGGCGATGGCGCGGGCGGTGTCGAGCAGGTCGGCATCGGCCACCACGCGCGAGACGAGGCCGTAGGCCAGCGCCTCCGCCGCGTCGATCGGGTCGCCGGTCAGCGCCATCTCGGTCGCGCGGGAGAAGCCGACGATGCGCGGCAGCAGCCACGCGCCGCCGTCGCCCGGGACCAGCCCCACCTTGACGAAACTCTCGGCGAAGCGCGCGCTCGTGCCGGCGATGCGGATGTCGCACATGCAGGCCAGATCGCAGCCCGCGCCGATTGCCGGGCCATTGACGGCGGCGATCACCGGCAGTTCGAGGTCGTGGAACAGCAAAGGCAGCCGCTGGATGCCCGCCTTGTAGTTGATCCGCGTGCGCGCCGGCAGCGCATCGCGCAGACCGCCGCCCGGCACCATCTTGCGCACGTCCCCGCCCGACGAAAAGGCCGGGCCGGCGCCGGTGAGGATCGCCACGCGGATGGCGGGATCGGCCTCGGCGGCGCGCAGCGCGGCCTCCAGCGCTTCGATCATCGGCAGGTCGCTGATCGGGTTGCGCCGGTCGGGCGCGTTGAGCGTGATCGTCACGATCGCGCCCTCCCGTTCGGTCAGGATCGGGTCCGTGCCGGCTTCAGTCACCTTGTCGTCTCCCGCTCGTGCAGCTGCGGCGTGGTTCGCCCAGCCGGTCCGGCGGCGCAAGCGGGAAGGTGGCGCAGGGCCACGAGGCGCGGCCTAGCCGGCGGCCTCATCGGCAAGCAGCCAGCCGGTGATCGCGTGGCGCGGGCCGGCCGCCAGCGGCGTCACCCAGCTGACGCCGTGCGCCTGCGGCACCGCGAACAGCGTCAGCGTGTTGAACGCGGGGGTGAAGCCGCGCGTCACGTTGCCCTGCGCGTCGTAGAACAGCAGCAGCCCGCCCCAGTCCGGCCGCCAGCGCGACGTGAGGTTCAGCACATAGGCGGCGCGGCGGCCCTTGCCGGCGATGTGATCGTCATGCGTTGTGAGGAACTGGCCCGGGCCGAAGCGGGTGGCATGGGCATCGGCGCGCGCGATGTCGCCGGCGCCGGTAATGTGGCGCAGCCGGTCGAGCGTTTCGGGCCGGTTGAACAGATGTGTGGCGGCAGGCAGCGGCGCATCCGGCGGCATCGCATCGGCGGCGCGGATGACATCGTAGCAGAACTGGAACCCGTCGCGCCCGCCCGCCGCCACCATGCGCGACACGGCGGCACGATCGCCCTCGGGCAAGGCGGCGAAAGCGGTGCGATCATAGTCGAGAATCGTTTCGCCGCGATTGAGCGTCAATTTCCAGCCGGTGCTGGCGGCAAGCGCCTGCACCAGCCACCGCGCCGAATCGGCAGCGAGGAATCCGCCGATCTGGACGCGGCCGTGGCGGGCATAGGCCGCCGCCAGTGCGTCGGCATCGTGATGATCGGCGAGAATGAGCGGTGATGTCATCCCGCGAGCGTGGCCAAACCGTAGCGTCCGGGCAACCCCCTCGATTGATCGGCGTGACGCCATTGTTAACGCAATTGACATATATCGTTAATTGCCAAACACTCCGGCTATGTGATGGTCGCAGCGTCGGGGAATGGATCCCCGCGCCGGCGTCGGCGGAGGTTTGGCATTGTGCAGGGGTGTGGATCGGCCCGCTGCCGCATGGCGCGGTTGCTCGCCGTTACCGTCGCGGTTTTCTGCGTGATCGCAGACCCGGCATCCGCGCGCCCCGTACCGACGGCGCAAACCGCCCTGCCGATGCGTGATCCGTCCTGGCGCGGGGTGAAGCAGATGCTGGTGCTCGCGCAGTACGGCCCGGCCGGCATGGTTGCCGGCGGCGTCGAATCCGATGCGTTGTGTGCCGAGGTGCTGGCGCTGGCCAAACACGGCGCGCCGGTGTCGGTCGCCTGCACGCACATCGGCGACCGCGCGCTCGCCGCCCCGGGCGCGCTGGTGCTGGTGGTGCAGGCCTCCGTCACGCAGCAGCCGCACGGGGCAGTGTTCGCCGTGACCGCGCGCCCCGACTATCAGGGCGGGCTGGAGCCGGCGGGCATCCGCTTCGGTGCCGCCCCCCGCCTTGCCGCCTGGCGCGAAGGCCCGGCCGGTGCCGCCGCCCGCGCGGTCGCGCTCGATGCGGCGCTGAACGACATTCTGCCCTGGAGACGCCCGCCGGGCGGCCGGGCACCCGGTTTGACAGAGGAGTGACATCATGGGCCTGACACGATCCGTATCCGATGGTTACCATGACGACTTCGGCCTCGGCCGCGTCGCCGTGGACGATGCGATGCTGCTCGACGCCTCGGTCGACGGACAGGGCGGCACGATCCGGGGCAAGCCGGTGTTCACGATCGACCAGGCGTCGTTCCAGCTGAACCGGGGCGACGGCCTGTTCACGATCGGCGGCGTCACCTACGAATCCGGTGCGATCTGGGCAGGCGCCAAGGGCGATGTGAACCGCTATTACGATCCGGCCGTCACCAAGGGCACGCCCGACGGCGCACCGCTGACCACCATTGCCTTCGGTTTCTACGAAACCCGCGCAACCCTGCCCGAGCCGTATCAGATCACCCAGCCGGACGGCACGGTCGTCTCCGCCTTCTCCTCCCTGATCCAGGGCTTCTCCGCGCTCGACGCCGATCAGCGCGCGGCCGCGCGCGATGCGATCCAGTCGTGGGACGATCTCGTCTCGATCAGCTTCGTGGAAAAGGCATTCGGCGATGCCGACATCAATTTCATGAACACCACCACCGGGCCGGCGCAGGCATCGGCCTATCTGCCCTATGATTACGGCACGCTCACCAATGACGACGGGTCGCCGGTGCTGAACGCGCAGGGCAAGCCGGTCACTTACGCCGAGATCGCCGGCGACGTGTTCGTCAACCCGAACCAGGCGAGCAACCACCTGTTCGACGAGGGCCAGTACGGCCTGACCACGCTGATCCACGAGCTGGGCCATACGCTCGGCCTCGAACATCCCGGCGCGTATAATTTCAGCGACAACTTCTCAGTCAATTACGAGAATGGCGCGGAATATTATCAGGACTCGAACCAGTATTCGATCATGTCCTATTGGGACAGCGAAGAGACGGGCGCCAACCACGTCGACTGGGCGCTCCTCACCTACCGCTATTCCTCCACGCCCAGCGTGCATGACGTCGCCGCGATCCAGCGCATCTACGGCGCGGACATGACGACGCGGACCGGCGACACGGTGTACGGCTTCAACAGCAACGCCGGCCGTGACTCCTACGACTTCAACCTCACCCCGACCCCGGTGATGACGATCTGGGATGCCGGCGGCAACGACACGCTGGACTTCTCGGGCTTCACCACGCCCTCGATCATCGACCTGAACGAGGGTGCGTTCAGCAGCGGCGGCGGCTTCTATTCGCAGACCATCCCCACGCTGGACGAGATCAACGCCCGCCGGGCCGAGGCCGGCCTCGCGCCGCGCACGCAGGCCACCTACGAGGCCTATCTGGAACTGACCGGCAACACCTATCGCGACGGCCTGATGACCGACAACATCGCGATCGCCTATGGCGCCACGATCGAGAACGCCATCGGCGGCAGCGGTAACGACCTCATCATCGCCAACCAGGTGGCCAACCGGCTGGATGGCGGCGCGGGGATCGACACGCTCAGCTTCAAGACGGCGACGAGCGGCGTCACCATCAATCTCGCCAACGGCCTCGCCACCGGCGGGGCGGCCGGCGACACGTTCCGCAATTTCGAGAACCTGACCGGCTCGGCGTTCGAGGATACGCTGCGGGGCAATTCGGGCAGCAACGCGATCGACGGCGGTGCCGGCTTCGACACCTACGTGCTGAGCGGCAACCGCGCCGATTACACCGTCGTCTCCAGCGGCACCGGGCTCGGCGCCACCATCACCGACCGGCGCGCGGGCGGTGACGGCGTCGACACGATCGTGAACGTCGAGCGGCTGCGTTTTGCCGACGGCAGCGTCGGGGTGGATACACTGCTCAAGGCCGGTATCATCAACGGGGTGACGACTGTGCCGGACCGTTACGGCCAGCTGACCGGCACGTCGGGCAACGATCGCATCTCCGGCAGCGCGGGCAACGACCGCATCGTCGGCAAGGGCGGGGTGGACAGCATGTTCGGCGGTGCCGGCAACGACACCTTCATCATCGGCAAGGGGGATTTCTCCAGGGCGGTGAGTGTACAGGACGAGATCTACGACTTCTCCGGCGCGGGTGGCTATTCCGCCAACGACAACGACTTCCTGTCGCTCGTCAACTTCGGGGCCGGCGCCAAGCTGGTGTTCGATCATTACGGCGCCACCGGCAACGCGCTGGACCAGCACGTGCAATATTATCATATCGAAGCCGGCGGCGATGTCTCGACCATCCTCGTCAAGTCGCTGAACGGGCAACTGCTCACCCAGAACGACTACGCCTTCTACGGCTGATCGGGCGTCCGGCCGGTCGGGGGGACTCCCCCCGCCCGGCCGGAGCGTTTCCGCAGATCGACCGTGATCTTCGCCTCGTATGCGCTTGGAGGTGCTGCGGAGAACGGGCAGGGGCGGTGCCTCGGTCCGCATCCCAGAACGGCCGTGTCTACACCTCGGGATCGACTGGCTACCCGAGTCGCAGGCGACGTCCCCGGGCCGGGTGAACGCCACCCACTGGCTGAATAATCCTCACGCCGAACGTGTTCGTCAGCGGGCCGGCGCTGCCGCCCGATGCCCACGCCGCGCTGGAAGCGTGAGACGCCGATAGAGAACGTCACGAAGTGACGGGGCTTTAAAAGAAAATGCCACATTAACCTACGCAAGCAGGACGTGGTTCACTCTATCGAACTGTTATGTAATCGTTCAATATTGATAATGCGCCGTTCAGTAAATCGCATGCGCCTTTCTTATCCGGGTATGGCGGAAAAAGCCGGTCATGCACTGGCTCCGCACCTTCCGGCCGACCCGGCCCTTCCGCCTCTCCCCCCTGGCCGCCGCCGTGGCGCTGGCCGTCACCGGCGCCCCTGCGCTGGCGGACGGCGGCTCGGCGATGGACCTGATCTACGCCTCGCAGGGCGCCGCCACGATGCGCGTCGCCCCGGCGATGATGGCAGGCCCGACCGTGAAGACGATGGCACCCGCCACCGCACGGCGCCACGGCGGCATCTTCGGCTCGATCGCCATCGCGGTGGGGCGTACCCCGCTGGAAGCGCGCTTCCGCCATGCCGCCCGTTCGGCACGCAGCGGGGCAGGCACGCCGTGGCACGCGCTGCTGAAGGCGGGCGCGGGGCAGGGCCGGCGGGCACAGGCGCAGATGGTCAATGCCTGGGTCAACCGCCGCGTCCAGTTCGCCAACGATGCGCCCGGCACCACCGGCGATCGCTGGGCGAGCCTCGACGAGACGGTGGCCCGAGGACGCGGCGATTGCGAGGATTACGCGATCGCCAAGCTGCAACTGCTCGCCGCGCTGGGCGTGCCGACCTCCGACCTGATGCTGGTGATCGCCCGCGATTTGGTGCGCCGCGCCGATCATGCCGTGCTGGTGG
>NZ_VNIM01000099.1 GCF_007785815.1 Alterirhizorhabdus solaris
CGATGCGCCGCGCTATGCGGCCTACGATCCGAGCGTACCGACGGTACCGAGCACCGGCGATACCGGCACGCCGCTGCCAAGGCCGGAGTAGCCGCTGCTCGGTACCGTCGGTACGCTCGGATCGTAGGCCGCATAGCGCGGCGCATCGGGCACCGAGACGGTCGTCGTCGTGGTCTTGCCCGGCGCGCAGGTGGTGGTGCGGGTCGTCACCGTGCGCTTCTTGGGCTGATAGGCGGCATAGGTCGGCCTGATGCGCTTGGTCTGCTTCAGGTCCTTGAGCATCACCGGCCGTGGCTGCATCCGGTCCACCGTCCGCACCGCGCCGCCGCCGATGATGGCGCCGCCGCATGCGCAGGCACAAAGTTTAGCCAAGGCCATCCGAACGGACATTGCGGGATACTCTTATTGCGTCTGTTGCTTCAGCGTCGATTGCTTCGGACCGGGCGATCGTTGCCGCCCTTCCTCGCTCCGATAGATACGAAGGCAGAAGAAGCTGTTAATCGCAAGTCTGTTAACCATCAAAACCCGGCCTTGCCACGGCGCAGCGCGGTATGCGAGTCGCATGGGTTGGTAAACGTCCCGCTTCGGAACGAACCGGTGGACGCCGCCGGGCCGTGGCCGCGTACTGCGGACCATCGCATAGGCACTTCACCCACGCGAGTCGCGGGGTTCGGAAGATGCGGATCAGTGTGGCGGGCCGGCTTGTCTCGCTAATCGGCCATGGCTATAGGCGCCGCATCGGCAGGTCCGGGCGTATTTTCGGGCAGTGGCGCAGCGGAGGCACGATGGCTACGGCATTCAACTCTGGCTCCGATAAATCCGGGCCCAACCGATCGATCGAGGATGCGCCATCGGGCGCCGGCTACAAGGCCGAACCCGGCGAAGAGTTCATGAACGAGCGACAGCAGGCCTATTTCCGCCAGAAGCTGCTGGCCTGGAAGGACTCGATCCTCAAGGAATCGCGCGACACGCTGGCCCAGTTGCAGACCGATACGATGCGCGAGCCGGACATCACCGACCGCGCCTCCAGCGAGACGGACTGGTCGATCGAGCTTCGCACGCGCGATCGCCAGCGCAAGCTGATCTCCAAGATCGAGGCGGCCGTCCGCCGGATCGACGAGGGCGAATACGGCTATTGCGAGGTGACCGGCGAGCCGATCTCGCTCGCCCGGCTGGAGGCACGGCCGATCGCGACGATGACGGTCGAGGCGCAGGAACGGCACGAACGTAACGAAAAGGTATCGCGCGAGGAGTGAGAGTGGCGCATTAACGCTTTCTCGATGGTTCGACGGATAGCGTCGGGCTGCTTCAATCCCGCGCGGCAGGACGCTTTCCGGTGGACCGACACGATCCAGACGACAGGGCCGGCAACGACGAGGCGGCCGCCCGCTCGCGTCGCGCGGCCCCGCGCGACAGCCTGCTGCTCCACGCCACGCTGCAACGTGTCGGCGACGAGGCGCCGCTGACGATCCGTGTGCGCAACCTGTCCCCCGGGGGCATGATGGCCGAGGTCGGCACCCCGTTCGAGCCGGGCGACCGGATCGCGATCGACCTGCGCGGCGTCGGCCCGCTCGAAGGCACGGTCGCCTGGCGCGAGATCGGGCGGGTGGGCATCTCGTTCGATCGCGAGATCGATCCCCACGCCGCGCGCAAGGCGGTGACGCCGCCGCGACCGGCGACGACGGCGGCACCCGCCCCGCCCCGGCCCAGGCGACCGCGCCTGTTCGGCGAATAACCGTTGGGTACGGGCGGCGGATTCAGGCCAGCGCCCGCCGCAACGCATCGCGCCAGCCGGCCAGCAGCCCGTCACGCCGGGCCGCCGTCATCCGCGGCTCGAACCGGGCATCGGCCCGCCAGCCCTGCGCCACCGTCGCCAGATCGGGCCACAGGCCGAGGGTGAGGCCGGCCAGCCGCGCCGCCCCCAGCGCCGTCGTCTCGCGGCAGGCCGGGCGTTCCACCGCCACGTCCAGGACATCGGCGAGGAACTGGGCGAACCAGTCGTTCGCCGCCATGCCGCCGTCGATCCGCAGCGCCGCCGGCCTGATCGCGCCGTCCGCGCGCATCGCGGCGGTGAGGTCGCTCGTCTGGAAGGCGATCGACTCCAGCGTGGCGCGCACCAGATGCGCGGCCGAACTGTCCAGCGTGAGGCCCAGGATCGTGCCGCGTGCCTCCGGCCGCCAGTGCGGCGCGCCGAGGCCCACGAAGGCGGGCACCAGCCACACGCCGTGATCGTCGGGCACGCCGCCCGCCACCGCCGCCGTTTCATCGGCTGCGGTGATGAGGCCGAGCCGGTCGCGCAGCCACTTGATCGCCGCGCCCGCGACGAAGCTCGATCCCTCCAGCGCGAACGCCCGCTCGCCCGCGATGGTGTAGGCCGGCGTCGCCAGCAGCCGGTTCTGCGAGAGGACGGGCGCGTCGCCGGTGTGCATCAGGATGAAGCAGCCGGTGCCGTAGGTGGATTTCACCATGCCGGGGGTAAAGCAGGCCTGCCCGATCAGCGCGGCCTGCTGGTCCCCCGCCATGCCGGCGATCGGGATCGCGCGGCCGAACAGGGCCGGGTCGGTTTCGCCGAACAGCTCGGCATTCTCGCGCACCTCGGGCAGCAGCCCGGCGGGGATGTCGAACAGGCGGAGCAGATCGTCGTCCCACGCGCCCTTCACGATATCGTACAGCATCGTGCGGCCGGCGTTGGTCACGTCGGTTGCATGTACCCGCCCGCCGGTGAGCCGCCACAGCAGGAAGCTGTCGATCGTGCCCGCCGCCAGTTCGCCCCGCGCGGCGGCGGCGCGCGCGCCCGCCACGTTGTCGAGCAGCCATTGCAGCTTGCTGGCGGAGAAATAGGGGTCGAGCAGCAGGCCGGTGCGGGCCTGGATCATCGGCTCGATCCCGTCGCGGCGCAGCGCGTCGCAGCGGTCGGCGGTACGCCGGTCCTGCCAGACGATCGCGTCGTGCAGCGGGCGGCCGGTGGTGCGCTCCCACAGCAGGATCGTCTCGCGCTGGTTGGTGATGCCGATCCCGGCGACTTCCGGCGTCAGCACCGCCTTCACCACCGCCAGCGTATCGCGCCAGATCTCCTCCGGATCATGTTCCACCCAGCCGGGGCGGGGATAGGCTTGGGCGAACTCGCGCGCCTCGATCGCCAGCGGTTCGCCGCTGCGATCGAAGCGGATCGCGCGGGTGGAGGTGGTGCCCTGATCGATCGCGACGATCTGGCTCATGCGTCGCAGCCTTTCAGATAAGCGGCGAGGCGGGCGACGGTGGCGGCGCCCACGTGCAGGCCCGCCTTGGTGCGCCGCCAGAGAATGTCGTCGGCCGAGCGCGCCCATTCGTGGCGAACGAAATGATCGACCTGCGCGGCCGACAGGCGCCCGCCGAAATCCTCGCCGGCGGGCGGGCCGGACCAGCCGGCCGGCAGCACCGCGCCCTTCGTCCACGCCGGCCCGCCGCCGATCAGCGGGGCGAGGCGGTCCATCGCCTCCTCGGCCAGCGCGCGCGCCGTGGTGATCTTGCCGCCGAACACCGAGAGCAAGGGCGGCCCGTCCCCGTCCAGTTCGAGAACGTAGTCGCGCGTGACCTCCTTGGCCTCCGATGCGCCGTCGTCGTAGAGCGCACGGATGCCCGAGTTGCTGCCCATAACGACGTGCCGCGAAAGCGGGCGATCGAGGTAGCGGTTGGCAGCGGCGATCAGATAGTCGGTTTCCTCGTCGGAGATATGCGCGTCGGCCGGATCGTCGACGCTCACGTCGGTGGTGCCGATCAGGGTAAAATTACCTTCGTAGGGAATGGCGAAGACGACGCGGCCATCGGGCTGTTGCAGCAACAGCGCGTCCTCGCCTGGCCCGATGCGCGGCACGATGATGTGGCTGCCGCGCACCAGCCGCACCCCGCTTTTCGCGCGGACGGCCAGCTTTTCGCCCAGTACGCCTGCCACCCACGGCCCGGCGGCGTTGACGATCGCGCGGGCGGCGACCTGCGACACCGCGCCGGTCGGCACATCCTCGATATTGGCGAGCCAGCGCCCGCCCTCGCGCCGCGCCGCCGCCAGCGCGGTGCGGGTGCGGACGGTCGCCCCCTTGTCCGCCGCATCGCGCGCGTTGAGCACCACCAGCCGGGCGTCGTCTACCCACGCATCCCAGTAGGCGAAGCCGCGGGTGTAGCCCGGTTTCAGCGCGGGATCGGTCAGCCGCACGCTGCGGGAGCGGGGCAGGCTGCCTCCGCGCGCCAGCAGATCGTACAGCAGCAGCCCGGCGCGCACGACCAGCCACGGTCGCGCCTCATAGCCTTGCGGGATGACGAAGCGCAGCGGGCGGATGATCTCGGGCGCGGCGTGCAGCATCGTCTCGCGTTCGAGCAGCGCCTTCCGCACCAGCCCGAACTCGCGATACTCTAGGTAGCGCAGCCCGCCGTGGATTAGCTTGGTGCTGGCGGACGAGGTGGCCTGCGCCAGATCGCGCTGTTCCACCAGCAGCACGGCGAGGCCGCGCCCGGCGGCGTCGCGCGCGATCGCCGCGCCGTTGATGCCGCCGCCGACGACGAGAAGGTCGTATGTCTCCATGGGGCAAGGGTAGCGTGGCGTGCCGCGAACGTCATCCTTCCCCGGCCCGTTTTGCCCAGCGCACTCGAGGCATGGCTGAGGCCCCTCGACGGCGCTCGGGGAAAGGAGGCCGGGGCAGGGTGACGCGGGGGGCGTGCCACCCTATGTCCGGCCCATGCCCAAACATATCACGCCCGGATTGCCGAGCCGCCAGCAGATCCTCGATTTCATCAGCGGATCGGACACGCCCGCCGGCAAGCGCGAGATCGCGCGCGCCTTCGGCCTTTCCGGGCAGGAAAAGATCACGCTCAAGGCGCTGCTCAAGGACATGGCCGACGAGGGGCTGATCGACAGCGCCCCCGGCCGCGCCTTCCACAAGATGGGCGGCGTGCCCAAGGTGACGGTGCTGCGGATCGTCGACGTGGAGGGCGATCAGGCGGTGGCGGTGCCCGAGAGCTGGCACGCCGAGACGCCGCCGCCGCGCCTGCGCGTGATGGAGCGCGGCAAGCGCAGCGCGCTGGGGCCGGGTGACCGCATCCTGGCGCGTACCGAGGAGGCCGGGCGCGGCTGGCTGGCGCATCCGCTGAAGAAGCTGGCGCGCGGCGAGGATCTGGTGCTGGGCGTGCTGCACAAGGAAGGCGACCGCCTGTGGCTGAAGCCCGTGGACAAGCGCGAGAAGCGCGACTGGGCGGTGTCGGATGCGGGCGAGGCCGGGCCGGGCGATCTGGTGCTGGCCGAGAAGACCGGGCGGCCGCCGCGCCTGTCGGTGAAGGTGCAGGAGGTACTGGGCGATCCGTTCCAGCCGCGCAGCTTCAGCCTGATCGCGATCCACAAGCACGGCATTCCCGACCAGTTCCCCGAGGAGGCGATCGAGGAGGCGGAGGACGTCGTCGGCCTGCCGCTGGGCGAGCGCGAAGACCTGACCCATCTGTCGATCGTGGCGATCGACCCGGTTGATGCGCGCGACCATGACGACGCGGTGTGGGCGATGCCCGACGACGACCCCGCCAACCCCGGCGGCTTCCGCGCGATCGTGGCGATCGCCGACGTGGCCTTCTACGTCCGCCCGGGCGGGCTGCTGGACCGCGAGGCGCGAAAGCGGGGCAACAGCGTGTATTTCCCCGACCGCGTCGTGCCGATGCTGCCCGAAACGCTGTCGGCCGACATCTGCTCGCTGAAGGCCGGGCAGGACCGCGCGGCGCTGGCGTGCCACCTGACGATCTCGGCGACGGGCAAGCTGACGGCATGGCGCTTCACCCGCGCAAAAGTGCGCCTGGCGGCGAACATCCCGTATGAGGAGGCACAGGCGGCGATCGATGCGGCTTCGTCACTTTCGTCATCCCGGCGCATGCTGGGATCTCGTGACGAGGAGAGCGACGGCCCGCTTCACGAAAACCCCGACGCTCATCAGGCCGATGAGACAGGGTCGCGCGCCTCGTTCCGCTGGGATTCCACCCTCGTCGAAACCGCCCTCCAGCCGCTGTGGGCCTGCTGGCGCGCGCTGGCCAAAGCGCGCGACGATCGCGCCCCGCTCGATCTCGACCTGCCCGAGCGGCGGGTGGTGCTGGACGAGCGCGGCCGCATCCTCTCGGTCGCCCCGCGCGAGCGGCTCGACGCGCATCGGCTGATCGAGGATTACATGATCGCCGCCAACGTCGCCGCCGCCAAGGCGCTGGAGGCGAAGAAGGCACCGGTGATGTACCGCGTCCACGAGCCGCCGAGCCGCGAGAAGCTGGTCGCGCTCAGGGACTATCTGAAGACCTTCGGCATCGATTTCGCGCTGGGGCAGGTGGTGCGGCCCGCCACGTTCAACCACATCCTCGGCAAGCTGGGGCCGGACGACGAGACGCGCCCGCGCGTGATGGAGCAGGTGCTGCGATCGCAGACGCAGGCCTATTACGCGCCCGCCAACGCCGGCCACTTCGGCCTCGCGCTCGGCAGCTATGCGCATTTCACCAGCCCGATCCGGCGCTATGCCGATCTAGTCGTCCACCGCGCGCTGGTGGGGGCGTACGGCCTCGACCCGGCGGCGAAGGCGACCGCGCTGACCAGCGCCGACGCCGAGGGCATGGAGTCTCTCGGGCAGCTGATCTCGCGGGCCGAGCGCCGCGCGATGGAGGCGGAGCGCGAGACGATCGACCGCTACGTCGCCGCCTATCTTGCCACGAAGCTGGGCGACGTGCTGGAGACGCGGATCACCGGCGTACAGAGCTTCGGCTTCTTCGCCACGGTGGAGGGCTTCGGCGGCGACGGGCTGGTGCCGGTCTCGACGCTGGGCGCCGAGCGGTTCCATTATGACGAGACGATGCACACGCTGACCGGCGAGGAGAGCGGCGAACGCTACGCCATCGGCCAGCGGCTGAAACTGCGGCTGGTGGAGGCGGACCCGATCAACGGCTCGCTCCGCTTCGAGCTGCCGGAGGGGGCGAACCACATGGCCGTCCGCCGACCGATGCGGGGCAAGGACCGGCGCATCGTGGGCAAGCGCGGGCGCCCGCCTGGGATACGGCATCAGGGAAAAAGGTGAGGCGGCAGCGGGCCTTTTACACGACCTTACGGGGCGGACATGATGGGCAACCTTGGATGTCCTATCTCCAGTCTATCGAACGGGCAGCATAGTCCGCGATAAAGCAGGAGAAACATCATGGGCATCAGCCTGATCGCCGGCCTGACGCTGGCGGCACTCTCCGTTCCCCTCCCCGCCGATCTGACGCATCGGACGCAAGTGGCGCATCGCGACGGGGCGGTGGACGTGACCTATCACGGCAAGGTCGATCTCGCGCATCACCAGCGCGGCGCGGTGACGCCACCCGGTGTCGCGGGTGTGCGACGCTGCGACTGGACGGGCACCGTCAGCGTATCGCGCCACATCACCCGGCCGGGCGCCGCAGCGACCCTCTCCACCATCGTCGCGCACGATCGCGTGGTGGATGGATCGCGCCACGGCGACTGCCTCGTGGCGCGCAAGGGCATCGAGCGGGACGTGGCCGCGCACCGGCCGACGCTGGAGGCGCACATGGCCGCCGTGGCGGCGCGGGACCGTGCGTCCGTCCTGGCGGATCTCGACGCGGCGGCGGCGCTGGCATCCCGGTGATGCGGGGGGCCGTCGCATCGTGCGGAGGCGGCCTGCTGCTCGCCGTGTCGGGGTTGGCACAGGCCGCGCCCCGGATCGACGGCGCCGTCGTTTCGGACGAGCGCCGCCGGGGGATCAGCTGGAGCGACGGCCGGGCCAGCGCGCAGGCGGGGCTGGGGCTGGCGGCGGGCGACTTCCGCCTCGATGCCTCGGCCACCGCCCTGCGGAACAGCCCGCGGCATCGCGGCGCGGATGCCGGAGTTGACCTCTCTGGCGGCTGGCGGCAGCGGGAGGGCGGCGCGGTGCGGGTCGACGCTGCCGTGATCGCGCATCTGTTCGCCGGGGGGGCGGGCCGGCTGAACTATGTCGAGTTGCAGGCCGGCGGCAATGCGCTGGTCGGGCCGGTATCGGTCGATCTCTCGGTCACCTACGCGCCGCCGCAGCGATCGGCGATCGGCGGGGACAACCTCTATCTGGCGGCCCGCGCGCGGCTGGCCGTGATCGGCACGCCCTTCGGCGTCGTCGCGGGGGTGGGGCGATCGAGTGGGCACACCGACGATCCCGTGGCCGCCACCCGCCTGCGCCCCGGCGGCACCTATTACGACTGGCAGCTCGGGGTCGAGCACATCCGTGGCCCGATCGGAGTGAGCGTGTCGTATGTCGGCAACGACATCGCCCGGCGGACTGTTCCGGACATGGCGGCAGCGCGCCATGCCGGCGATGCGGTCGTCGCCCGGATCGCGTTGACGCTTTAGCCCGCGAGCGGGCGGACTATCGCCGGCGCGATCGTGGGATGGCATCGGCTCGGTCGTATCCGGTCACCCGTCTCTGCCGTCCGCGCCGGGGCGTGCCGGATCGCGCGATGGTCAGCCGGACGTCTCGACAAGTTCCGCGACCTCGAAGACATAACCCTCCCATCCGCGCTGGCGGGCGGCCTCCTTCGTCGCAGCCTCCTTGCCCGTCGCCTCCCTGAGCGATCTGGCGTGGCCCCAGAAGACCTCGGTACGCCCGCCGCCGAGCCGGGCGACGATGCGCCAGTAATGCGTGAAGGGTGACGATGTCGGGCCGATGGTCTTCACGTAGCCATCCGACATCGTCGCGGTGAGATAGCGCTTCCTCCTGGCCATGATCGTCTTCTCGCTGCTCTCGCGACCCGGCAGGCTTGCCGCCCGGCTTTGTCCGTCGGCACCGGCCTGTCCATCGATGCGGCTTCCCGGCTGCTTGCCGGCCAAAGCGCTGTCTCATTGCGCGAGACGTTCGCGCGTGTGGCCGTGGCGGCTTGCCTGCCAACGACCCGGAGGCTGCGTGCGGCCGCTACAGCTTGGGCAGGGTCACCCCGCGCTGGCCCATGTATTTGCCCGCGCGGTCGGCATAGGTCACCTCGCACGGCTCGTTGCCCTGCAGGAACAGGAACTGGCACGCGCCCTCGTTGGCATATACCTTGGCGGGCAGCGGCGTGGTGTTCGAAAATTCCAGCGTCACATGGCCTTCCCAGCCCGGCTCCAGCGGGGTGACGTTCACGATGATGCCGCAGCGCGCGTAGGTGGATTTGCCGAGGCAGATCACCAGCACGTCCTTGGGCACGCGGAAATATTCCACGGTGCGGGCCAGTGCGAAGCTGTTGGGCGGGATCACGCAGCAGTTGGTCTTGCGATCGACGAAGCTGTCCAGCGTGAAGTTCTTGGGGTCCACCGTGGCGGAATCGACGTTGGTGAAGATCTTGAATTCGTCGGCTACGCGCGCGTCATAGCCGTAAGAGGACAGACCGTAGCTGATGCAGCCGTCGCGGCGCTGCGCCTCCACGAACGGTTCGATCATCGCGTCCTCGAGGGCGCGTTCGCGAATCCAGCGGTCTGACATGATCGACATGGTCGTCCCTTTCGCGGGATCGGGGGCGCAGGGCAAGCGCGCGCTTCGGGCCGGGTCAGTCGCGGCGGAAGATGAACTCGTCGTCGTGCCAGTCGCCCACCGGGAAGCGGTAGCCGCCCACGTTGGCGAACCCGCGCGCCGCGTAGATCGCCTGCGCGCGTTCGTTGCCGGACCAGACGCCGAGCCACACCGGCCCCGGCCGCGTGGCGGCGAGATGATCGAGCGCGGTATCGAGCAGCCGGCGGCCGAGGCCCGATCCCTGCGCCGCCTTCGCCACGTAGAGCTGGTAAAGCTCGCCCGCACCCCCGGCCACGTCCGGGTGGGGCAGCTTGCACGGGCCGACGTGGGCGTAGCCGGCCATGGCGCCCGCGACTTCACCGATCCACGTCGCATGCGCCGGATCGGCGATCTCGCGCGCGACGGTCTCCACCGAATAGGACGCCTGCTCGAACCGGGCGAGGTCGGCCGGCGGGTAGGGGATGGCGAAGCCGTCGGCGAGGAAGGTGGCGCGGAACGTCTCCAGCTTCAGCCGGGCGAGGGCCGCGGCATCGGCGGGGATGGCGGGGCGGATCGTCGGTGCGATCACGCCAGCAGGTCGTCCGGGCCGAAGGCATGGGGCAGCAGCGCCGAGAGCATGTGCCGCTCCACCGCCGCGCCATCGGCCGAGGCGCAATGGACCATGATGTCGCGCCCGCCCATCTGGGCCGCCTCCACCAGCATCTGCCGGCACCGCCCGCACGGTCGCACCGGCGCCTCGCCGGCGATGGTGCCGCCGGGGCCGATGCTGCCGCCGACCACGCCGATCGCCACCACGTCGGCCAGCCGCCCGGCGGTGTTCGCCGTCGCCAGCGCCACCGCCTCGGCGCACAGCGACAGGCCGTAGCTGGCGTTCTCGATGTTGGTGCCGGTCACGATCGTGCCGTCCTCCAGTAGCAGCGCCGCCCCCACCGCGAAGCGCGAATAGGGCGCGTGCGCGTGCGCCGCCGCCATCAGCGCCGCCTCGATCAGCACCGCCCCGGCCACCGCCGCCATCGCCGCCTCCTCAGCCACGGATGTGCAGCACGCAGATGAGGGTGAACAGCCGTCGTGCGGTATCGAAGTCCAGGTCGATCTTGCCCTCCAGCCGCTCGATCAGCAGTTCTGCCGCCTCGTTGTGGACGCCCCGCCGGGCCATGTCGATCGTCTCGATCTGCTGCGCGGTCGCCTGGCGGACGGCGCTGAAATAGCTGTCGCAGATCGCGAAATAGTCCTTGATCGGGCGGCGGAAGCGCGCCAGCCCGAGGACGAGGGTCTCCAGCCGCTGGTCGTCCTCGCTCGATATGTCGATCGCCAGCCGCCCTTCCTCCACCCGCAGGCGGATGCGGTAGGGGCCGGCGTAGCCCTCCGGGTAGGCGCGCTGCGGGGCGAAGCGATTGCCCTCCAGCAGGTCGAACACCGCGATGCGCCGCTCCTGCTCCACATCGGCATTGCGCCAGAGGATCGTCTTCTCGTCCAGATCGACGGCGATGATGCGGGGATCGGCCATGTCGTTTCGCCCTAGACCAGCCGTGTGCCAAACTCTAGCCGGGCGCGGCGCGGCGCGGTCAGCCCGCGACCCTGACGGTCACGTGCGCGCTCCAGCCGGAGACGAGCGGCTGGTCCGGCAGACGATCCAGCTTCAGCCGCACCGGCACGCGCTGCGTCACCTTCACCCAGTTGCCGGTGGCGTTCTGCGGCGGCAGCAGCGAGAATTGCGCCCCGGTGCCGGCCCCGATCCCGGTCACGTGCGCGGGCAGCCGCCGGCCGGGCATCGCATCCACCTCCACCTCGGCGGGCTGGCCGATACGCAGGCGATCGAGCTGGGTTTCCTTGAAATTGGCCTCCACCCAATAGTCGCCGTCGCCCACGATGCTGACGCTGCCCAGCATCGCGGTGGCCAGCGTCCCCGGGTTCAGCCGTTCCGACTGCGAGACGCGGCCGGCGATCGGCGCGCGTACCTCGGTGCGGCGCAGGTCCAGCTCCGCCTTGGCGCGCAGCGCGAGTGCCGCCTCCACCTGCGGATGCCCGCCCGCCTCCGAAGCGCCGATCATCGCGCGGGCGGATTGCGCATCGGCCACCGCCACCGCGCGCTTGGCCTGCGCGGAGGCCAGCGCCGAACGCGCTGAATCATAGGCGGCGCGGGTGGTAAATCCGCGCGCGAGCAGGTCGCTCTGCCGGCGGAAATTCTCCTCGGCCAGCCCCACGTCGGCGGCCATCGCACCGATATCGGCCGCCCGGCTCTGGTAGGCGCCGGAAAGCTGGTTCACCTGCAACCGCGCATTGCCCACCGCCGCATCGGCCTGCATCAGCGCGATGCGGAACGGCGCGGGATCGATGCGGAACAGCAGGTCGCCCGCCTTCACCCGCTGGTTCTCCACCACCGCCACCTCGATCACCCGCCCGCTCACTTCCGGCGCGACCGAGACGACATGCGCGCCGATCTGCGCGTTGTCGGTGGAAACCGTCTTGCCCCCGGTCAGCCAGAACCAGCCGGCGACGGCGGCGAGCAGCAGCGGCAGCGAGATCATCAGCGCGGTGCGCCCCCAGCGGCGGCGCGGAGCGGCTTCTGTCGGCGTCGCGGCGTCGGTGTCGGCGGCGAGGCGGGTCATCTCGTTCATGCAGCGGACCTTCTGGCATCGTCGCGCAGACCGTCGTGGAGCCGCAGCAGGCCATCGTGCAACAGTGCTGCGTCCGCGCCGAGGAGGGCGCGGGCCTCTGCCTCCACCGTCCGCCCGACGACGGACAGCTGGGCGACGATCTCGTGGGCGGCGGGCAGCAGGTGCAGCCGCCACATCCGGCGATCGCGCGGATCGGCGCGACGTTCCACGAGGCCGGCCTCGGCCAGCCGGTCGATCATGCGGCAGAGCGTGATCCGCTCGACATCGAGCATGTCGGCCACCTCGCTCTGGTTGCGGCCGTCCTGGCGCGCCAGGATCATCAATACGCGCCATTGCTGGCGGGTGACGCCGATGCCCCGCGCGCGCTCGTCGAACCGGGCGCGCAACTGGCGGGCGGTATCGTAGAGCAGGAAGGCGATCCCGGTTTCGAGGTCTTCGGCAAGCATGCTTACTATATGCCAGATTGCAGATGGCGTCGCAACCGGCGGATGATCCCCCGCCACTTCCCGATCGCTCCCGGGGTTGTCCACCGGATCGCCCACAGGCGTGTGGGCCATCCCGTCGGCACCCCTTGGCGCGGAGGCGGGGAGGGGCGATGATGGGGGCATGGCCGAACCCTTGAGAATCATGCCGTCCGCGGCGAGCGAACCCCTGTCCCTGCCCTCCAACGTGGAGGCCGAGGCGGCGCTGCTGGGCGCGATGATGATCGACAACCGCATCGCCGAGGACGTGCAGGTGCGGCTGCGCGCGGACCATTTCCACGAGCCGCTGCACGGTCGCATCTACGAGGCGATCCTGCGGCTGGCGGACAGGAACATGATCGCCAACCCCGTCACGCTGCGCCCGCTGTTCGAGGCGGACGAGGCGATGAAGCAGCTTGGCGGCCCGGCGTATCTGGTCGGGCTGACGGGCAGCGGATCGGGGCTGATCGGCGCGCGCGATTTCGCCACGCAGATCTATGATCTCGCGCTGTTGCGCGCGCTGATCGGCGTGGGCCGCGAGATGGTCGACAAGGCGATCGACACCAGCGAATCGGTCGATCCGAAAAGCCAGATCGAGCAGGCCGAGGTCGCGCTTTACCGCGTGGCCGAGGAGGGCGGTGAGGAGGGCGGGGTGAAGACCTTCGTCCAGGCCGCGCGCGCCGCCGTGCAGCAGGCGGAACGCGCGCTTAATTCCGGCGGGCATATCTCGGGCATCACCACCGGGTTCGACAGCCTGAACGGCAAGATGGGCGGCCTGCACCGATCGGATCTGCTGATCCTCGCCGGGCGGCCGGGCATGGGCAAGACCTCGCTCGCCACCAACATCGCGTTCAACGCCGCACGCCGAGCGGTGCGCGACAAGGAGGACGGGATCGATCCGGCCAAGTCGGCGGGCGCCGGCGTCGCCTTCTTCAGTCTCGAAATGTCGGCCGACCAGCTGGCCACGCGCATCCTGTCCGAGCAATCGCGCATCAGTTCGGAGAACCTGCGCATGGGCAAGATCAGCCAGCAGGATTTCCGCGACCTCGCCCGCGCCGCCGCCGAGCTGGAGACGCTGCCGCTCTATATCGACGACACGCCCGGCCTCACGATCGCGGCGCTGCGCACCCGCGCGCGTCGGCTGAAGCGGCAGCGCGGCATCGATCTGGTCATCATCGACTATCTCCAGCTTTTGCAGGGCTCCGGCAAATCGTCCGACGGCAACCGCGTGCAGGAGATTTCGGAGATCAGCCGTGGCCTGAAACAGCTCGCCAAGGAACTGCATGTGCCGGTGATCGCGCTGTCGCAGCTGAGCCGCGCGGTGGAAAGCCGCGAGAACAAGCGTCCGATGCTGTCCGATCTGCGCGAATCCGGTTCGATCGAGCAGGACGCGGACATGGTGATGTTCGTGTACCGCGAGGAATATTACATCAACTTCCAGAAGCCCAAGGAAGCCAGCCGCGAGGCGGGCGACGACGTGTCCACGGTGGCCGCGTTCGAGGACTGGCAGCGCCAGATGGCCGACGCACACGGCATCGCCGAGGTGGTGATCGCCAAGCAGCGCCACGGCGCCACCGGCACGGTGAAGCTGAAGTTCGAAAGCCGCTTCACCCGCTTCTCCGACCTGGCCGACGACAGCTATCTGCCGGAGCAGCATTAGACGGCGAAGGCCGGCGGCCGGCAGCTCGCCAATATCAGACGCTTCCCGCCTCATCGTCCGTAGCCCCGGCCTCGTGCCGGGGTCCACGGTGCATCGGGGGCTGGCCCCGTTCTTGCCCGAATCGTCTGTGGCTAGCTGGACCCCGGCACGAGGCCCGGGTGACGGTGGTGGGCTATGGCGGGAGAGCGACGAGGCGCCCGCACCACCACAATCCGATACGAACAGGTGACGCAGCCCCCGGCCTTTTGTATCGCCCGCCGGTGACATCGCCTC
>NZ_VNIM01000009.1 GCF_007785815.1 Alterirhizorhabdus solaris
GTCGTGACCGGCACCGGGGAAGCCGGCGCGACCGTCGTGATCTCGACGGCGGATGGCGTCGTCCTCGGCAGCAAGGTGGTCGGCAGCGACGGCACCTATCTTGTCGTGCTCGATCCCGCCCAGCGCAACGGCGAGGCACTGGTCGCCACCCAGCGCGATCCGGCCGGCAACGTCTCCGATCCCGTCGGCCTGAGCGCGCCGGATCTCACCGCGCCGCCACCCCCGGGCACGCTGGCGGTCGACGACGACGGCACCACCCTGACCGGAGCGGGCGAGGCGGGCGCGCGCGTCGAGGTGCGCGATCCGGACGGCACCCTGCTCGGCAGCGGCACCGTCGCGCCGGATGGAAGCTTCACCGTCGAGCTTGCCCCCGCACAGACCGCTGGCGAGACGCTGATGGTGACGCAGGCGGATGCCGCCGGCAACGTCTCCGGCCCGGCCAGCATCGATGCGCCGTTCGACGTTCAGGCGTACGACAATTTCAGGACCGCCTCGATCGATCTCGAGCCGACCACGACGTCGGTCGATCATGGCAGCGCCAATTATCTGGCGCTGGTGTCGCTCGGCCTGGTCAATCTTCAGGCGGAGGTGCTGTCGGTCAACAACGTTCGCTTCAGCGTGCAGGCGGGGCACAGTCTCGATGCCGAGTTCACCTACAATGCGCTGCTCAACATCGGCGTCGCGAGCGGCTATTCGGTCGTCGTGCAGCGTCTTGAGGGCACCCAGTGGGTCGCGGTCAGCGGCACCGGCCCCGCCTCCGTGCTGGAACTCGGCCTGCTCAACGGTGATCTTCGCGCGACCGAGACGTTCGGGCCGGGCGAATACCGCGCGTTTCTCACCTTCGACGGGGCGGCGGGCGTCGGGCTGCTTGGCAACCTGAACGTTACAGGCAGCGAGGCGGACTTCACCGCCAATGCCGACGTCACGCCGATCGCCGCGACGGGCAACGTCATCAGGGATGCGGGGCCGGACGGCAATGTGGATGCGGTCACCCCCGGCACGCTGCTCACAAGCGTCACCGTCAACGGCGTGCCGATCCCGGTCCTTCCGGGCGGCAGCACGATCAACACGGTATGGGGAACGCTGACGATCGCACCCGATGGCAACTACAGCTATCTGCCCAACGCCGATCCCGCCGCGATCGGCCGGACCGAGGTCTTCACCTACACCCTGTTCGACCCCTCAAGCGGCCAGATCGAAAGCGCGACCCTGTCGATCACCATCGATAGTCCGGATATCGCCGGCCCGCCGGTGGCGATGCCGGATACCGCAGTCGCCGCGGTCACCTTCGAGAATGTCGTCGCGATCGCGCCGTCCGCGCCGACGTTCGGTTTCACGTCGCAGCCGAGCGGGCTTCTGCAGTCCACAGGCTCTGGCAACGGCACGTTCACCGTCGCCGCCAACGCCGAGGCCGACATCACGATCACGGCAGTGCGGCAGGCCGGGCTCTCGGTATCGCTGCTGCCGACCTACACCGTCACCCTCCACAACGCCGACAACAGCGTCGTGCGAACCGAGACGGTGACGGCGCTCGCCAGCGCCCTGCTCGGAACGGCCGCGAGCTTCACCTTCAACGATCTGCCGGGCGGCGCCTACACCTATACCGTCAGCAGCTCGGCGACGACGCTGGGCAACTTCGGCACCACGGTTTCGCTCGGATCGGCCACGACCTTCCTCGACACCTACGCGCTCGCCACCCGCGAGACGGTGACGGGCAGCCTTGTCGACAACGACACGACCAACACGCCGTTCACCACCATCCGCATCAATGCCGGCGCGGGCATGGTGGAAATCGATCAGGCGCCGGTCTCGTTCGCCGGACAATACGGTACGCTTACCGTCGATCAGACGGGCCACTACACATATCAGCCGCACGAGACGCTCGCCTATTCGGCAACCGATCTGGTCGATACCTTTACCTACCAGTTCGTTCAGCCGAACGGGGTTGTTTCGGTATCGACGCTGAACGTGACGATCGACGTGCCCGGCGACGGCCCGGCGCTGGTGGCGACGACGACCAGCCTGGCGATGGCGCCTTCGGGCCACGAGGGCGACGTGATCCCGCTCGATGCGCTGACCCATCAGCCGGGTGGAGACGCCGCGGTGGCGCAGGACGTCGCGGTCAGTCTGGCGACCTATGATCTGTTCGAGGGGCAGGGCGATCTGGAGGACGTCCTGTCGAATTATTTGTCGGCCCGGCATGACGGCGCCACGGTGGTAGCGGACACGGCGAGTTACTCGTCCAACTCGATCGACCTGTCCGGCTCGACCGTCACCGATCCTTTCGATTATCTCGTTACAGTGAACGATCACGACCACGATAGAACCGTTTCGCAGCACGTAATGTAAATACACATAAATCAGTTGTTCGAGACGGTGCGCAGGCGGTTCGGCCCTTTTGAAGAAACCAATTGTTAATTGTCCCGGCCCTTTGCTACTCATAGCGGAGGGAATGGGATTCGATGATCTGCCGACGGTCAAACTCAGTGAAAGCGATCGTGTTCGGCGCTGCTCTTCTCGGGGTAGTCTATGGCGGCGCGGTAAGAGCGGGCACCCCTGCTCCAAAAAGTGACCGGGGGGGCGCCGCCGTTCCACATCTTGCGTACCACATCGATATCGATGCCGACGACATTCCCCGCCTGCCCGCGATCAGCGCCGCGCGTGACATCGCGGGAACGCAGGCGACTGCCCCCACGCAGACCGGGCCGGCCGGTGTCTCGGGGATGCATGACGCCGGGATACTGACGCTGGAGAGCGCAATCGCCGAGGCGGTGGCGTGGCATCCGTCGCTGATCGAGGCGGCCCGCACGCTCGCGGCGCGCGACGAGGATATCGCGGCGGCGCGCACCGGCTACCTGCCGCGGATCAGCGCCGGGGTCGGCAGCGGCTACGACAGCCGGGTCGCTGGAACGCTGCGCCCCCGGCCGCAGGTCGGCGCGTCGCAGATGGTCTATGATTTCGGCAAGGTATCGAGCGAGGTCGCGGGCGCGCAGGCCGGCGCCCACGTGAGCAGGGCGGAGATGCTGCTGGCCGTCGATACGCTGATCCGCGACACGGCCTATGCCCTCGTCGAGTATCAGCGCGCCGCCGCCCAGCGTGTGGTCGCGCGCGAGCAGGCGGAAAGCATCCGCCAGATCAGCGATCTGGTCGGCCGGCGCGCGGCGCTGGGCGCGGCCACCCGTTCCGATGCCCTGCAGGCAGAGGCGCGGGTCGAGGCCGTCGTCGCCAGCCTCGCCACGGCCGAGGCCGACGAGCGGCGCTGGGCGAGCAACCTGGCGTTCCTGCTCGGCCGCGAGGGGCCGCCGGCCGAGGTGACGGCGGAAGTGCCGGAATGGCTGATGCACAGCTGCGCGGTGCCGCCGCCCGCATGGGATACGGTGCCGGCGGCGATGATCGCCGACGCGCAGGTCGAGCGATCGTCCGCCGCGCTGCGCCGCAATCAGGCCGAGCGCTATCCGACGCTGTCGCTCGGCGGCGATGCCTCCACCGACGTCACCTCGCCGTTCGGCGATCGCGGGATCGTCAACTTCGGGCTGCGCGTGTCCAGCAACGTGTTCGCCGGCGGGGTCACCAAGGCCCGCGTCAGGGGCGCCACCTTCGAGCTCGACGCCGCGCAGGCGGGCGCCCGGCGTGTCCGCAACGAAACCAGCCAGCGGCTGACCGAAGCGCAGCAGCAGATCGCCAGCTTCTCGCAGGTGGCCGACATTCTGGCGTCGAGAGAGGGCAACATGCGCGAGACGGGCCGGCTCTATCGTATCCAGTATCTCGAAATGGGCACGCGCACGCTCGTCGATCTGCTCAACGCCGAACAGGAATTGCAGCAGGTTCGCTTCGAGGGAGCCAATACCACGCGCAACCTGCGCCGGCTCCAGATCGACTGCCTGTTCCTTTCCGGCCGGATGCGCGATGCCTTTCATCTTTCCGGCACGTCGTTGCGGGGGGTGCCGCTGTGAACGCCCCTTATGCCCCCGCCGCGACGCTGGACGGCTGGCTCGAACTGATCGGTCGCGTGGCGCGTCACTACCGCCTGCCGCTGTCCGAACAGCGCGCCCGCCTCGCCGCGCAATGGGAGGTCGGTGCCGACGAGGACGCGCGCGTCCGCACCCTGGCCCGCGCCTCGGGGTTGAGCGTCCGCTTCGCCGGGCCGAATGCCGTGCGGCTGACGAGCTGGCGGCTGCCGGTGATCGCCCGGCTGGGGGACGGCGAGATCGCGCTGATCGAAAGTGTCGATGCCGAGGGGTACGCCCACCTGACGCTACCCGGCGATCGCGGCGGCCAGACCCGGATACCGCTCGCCGAACTGCATGCCTCGGTGACCGGCTTCGTGATCCCGCGCCCGTCGCGGTCCGCGCCCGACATGCGGGTCGACAGCTATATCCGGCCGTATGAGGAGCATTGGCTGCGGCGGATCCTGATGCGCGACGGCCGGTCCTACGGCCATGTCGCGGTGGCGTCGGTCGTCACCAACTGCCTCGGGCTGGCCGGCGTCCTGTTCTCGATGCAGGTGTACGATCGGGTCGTGCCGGCGCGGTCGATCCCGACCCTCACCATCCTGTTCATCGGCGTGCTGATCGCGATCGGGTTCGATTTCCTGCTGCGGCGGCTGCGCACCGATATTGTCGACGTGCTGGGCAAGCGGGCCGATCTGCGCATCTCCGATCAGGTGTTCGGCCGGGCGTTGCGCGTGCGCAATTCGGCCCGCCCGCCTTCCACGGGCACGTTCATCGCGCAGCTTCGCGATCTCGATCAGGTGCGCGATCTGCTCACCTCCTCCACCGTCGCGGCGGTGGCCGACATGCCGTTCTTCTTCCTGTTCCTCGCCGTCCTGTGGTTCATCGGCGGCTGGATCGCGCTGGTGCCGCTCGCCGCCCTCGTCCTGCTGCTGCTGCCGGGGCTGCTCGCGCAGCGCCGCCTGCGCATGCTGGCGACCGAATCGATGCGTGAATCCTCGCTGCGCAACGCCATGCTGGTGGAGGCGGTGCAGGGCATCGAGGACATCAAGGGATTGCAGGCCGAAGACCGCTTCCACCACCAGTGGAACCATTACACCGCCGTCGCGGGCGAGGCGCAGTTGCGGTTGCGCCGCCTGACGAACGGCCTGTCGGTCTGGACGCAGAGCGTGCAGAACGGCGTCTATGCCGCGATCATCTTCGTCGGCGCGCCGCTCGTCATCGCGGGCGAGATCACGACCGGCGTCCTCGTCGCCACGTCCATCCTCGGTTCGCGGATGATGGCGCCGATGTCGCAGGTCACGCAACTGTTCAGCCGGTTGCAGCATGCGCGGGTCGCGATGGGCAGCCTCAACCAGATCATGGCGCTGCCGGTCGATTCCGCCGAGGCGGAGCGGCGGATTCCGCTGCCGGCGGTGCAGGGGGCGTTCGCCCTGCGCACGGCGGTGTTCACCTATGCGGATGCCGATGCGCCGCCCGCGCTCACCATCCCCCGGCTCGATATCGCCGCGGGCGAGCGGATCGCGCTGCTGGGCCGCAACGGGGCAGGAAAATCGACGTTGCTTCAGGGACTTTCGGGCATGCTGGTGCCGGTTTCGGGCGAGGTGCTGCTCGACAATCTCGCGCTGAACCAGATCGACCCCGCCGACGTGCGCCGCGATATCGGCCTGCTCACCCAGAACAGCCGGCTGTTTCACGGCACGCTGCGGGAGAATCTGACGCTTGGCGCGCCCGCCGCCTCGGACCCGGAGATCATCGAGATGCTTGCGATGGTCGGCGCCGACGCCATGATCCGGCGCCTGCGCGATGGCCTCGGCCATGTGGCGCAGGAGGGCGGACGCGGCCTGTCGGGCGGCCAGATCCAGGCCCTGCTGCTCGCACGGCTGCTGCTGCGCCAGCCCGTCGTCGCGCTGCTCGACGAGCCGACCGCCGCGATGGACGAGGGCGCCGAACGCCACTTCATCGAGCGGCTTGGCGTGTGGAGCCGGACGCGCACGCTGATCGTGGCGACTCACCGGATGCGGATGCTGGACATCGTCGACCGCATCGTCGTGATCGACAACGGCGGCATCCTGCTGGACGGCCCGCGCGACCAGATCCTCGCGACGATGCGCGGCACCCGGAGTGCGGCGGCATGACGAGCCGGACGATCGACGACGACCATCTGTTCGGTGGTGACGGCAAGGCGCGGCTGGTCGCCGCCACCCACATGGTGTGGGTGCTCGCCGCCCTTTTCGTCGCCGCGCTCGGCTGGGCGTGGCTGGCCCGGCTGGACGAGGTCGCGACCGGCGAGGCACGGGTCGTGCCGACCAGCCGGGAACAGGTGATCCAGTCGCTGGAAGGCGGCATTCTGGCGAAGATGCTCGTGCGGCAGGACGATATCGTCAAGCCGGGGCAAGTGCTGGCACAGCTCGACCCGACGCAGGCGGGATCGACGATGGACGAGAGCGCGGCCAAGTATCGCGCCGCGCTGGCCGGTGCGGCGCGCCTGCGCGCGGAGGCGAACGGCACGCCGCTGGCCTTCCCGCCGGAACTGAACGACCACCCGGACCTGAAGGCCGCCGAGACGAGCCTCTACGAAACCCGCCGTCGCAGCCTTGAATCGTCCGCTGCGCTGATCGACGAGAGCCTTGCGCTCATCGGGCGAGAGGTGCGCATCGGCCAGTCGCTGATCGAGGTCGGGGCCGCGAGCAACGTCGAGGTGCTGCGCCTGCAACGCCAGCGCGCCGACCTGCTGCTCAAGAAGGCCGACCTGCGGTCCCAGTATATGGTCGAGGCGCGGCAGGAACTCGCCAAGGCCACCGAGCAGGTCGATACGCTCGCGCCGGTGATGCGGGGGCGGTCCGACACGCTCCAGCGGCTCACCCTGCGGTCGCCGGTGCGCGGCGTCGTCAAGAATATCGAGGTGTCGACGATCGGCGGGGTCGTGCCGCCGAACGGCAAGCTGATGGAGATCGTGCCGCTCGACGAGCGGCTGCTGATCGAAGCCCGTGTCCAGCCGCGCGACATCGCCTTCATCCGCCCGGGCCAGTTCGCCAGCGTGAAGGTGACGGCCTATGACTATTCGATCTACGGCGGCCTCGACGGCACCGTCGCCAGCATCTCGCCCGATACGATCCGGGACGAGGTGAAGCCCGATGTCCTTTACTATCGCGTCTTCGTCCGGACGAAGGCGGACTCGCTCATCAGCAAGTCCGGCCGGCATTTCCCGATCACGCCCGGCATGGTCGCCACGGTGGACATCCACACCGGCAGCAAGACCGTGCTGCAATATCTGATGAAACCGCTCAATCGCGCGCAGGAGGCCCTGCGCGAACGATGAGAGCCCTCTTACCGGGTGAACAAGCGAATGCATCCGGACCCACGGGCGGCATGATCCCGCCCACCCTCCTGGCACAGGCGCGGCAGGCCAGGCAGCTCCGCGCCACGATGAGCGCCTTTCTGCCGAGCGGTCTGCTGGTCGATCCCGCATGGGACATGATGCTCGACCTGTTCATCGCGGCGGGAATGGGCGAACAGTTGCGCGTAAAGGACCTGATCCTGCTTTCGGGCGAGAGCCCCGCCAGCGCGATGCGCCGCATCGACCGCCTGCAGGAGGCGGACCTCCTCGTGCGCCATGCGGACCCGGACGATCACCGCCGCGTGCGCATCGGCCTGACGGCCAGGGGGCATAACGCGATGGCGGCGATGCTTGCCAACCTCTTCGACACCGGCGACGACAGGCAGACCGCGCCGGCCGCCAGGTCGTTCAGGCCCGATCCTCTCGATCCGGGTGATCGAGGCAAGCCGTAGTATCTGCGGGAGCAGTTCGCGGGATCGCTGCACGTCGGCGCGGCGCCTCGCCGGGGTCGCACCACGCGCAAGACAAACGTCAGTTCTCGAACGGCACCGGGCCATCGAGAAAGGACCGCGCCAGCGCCGCCGCGTCCGATGTGGCGGCGTCGAGAAAGCCATGGCCCCATTCGGGTTTGTCGACGATGCGCCCGTCGACCAGATACGCCTTCGCGCGCGGCGTATAGTGCTGCAGATCGTCACCGGGATTGATGATGAGGACGGGCTGCCTGACATCCGGCAATCCCATGTCGGGCTGGTGGTTGAACGCGGCGCGGTGGCCCCACCAGGCCTTGGTCCGGCCGAGCAGCCCATCGGGAAACATCTCGGCGACCGCTGCCAGATCGACACCCCGGCCCAGGTTGTGATGCACGAACCCGCGCCATCGCTTCATCAGATGCTCCCCGTCGAGGCTGGGCGGCACTTCCCGGTACAGCTCGCGCATGTCCGCCCGTTCGGCATCGGTGAGGAGCGGCGCCGAGACGAGGATCACGCGGCGGACCTGCTGCGGCCGCAGCCGGGCGAGATCGCAGGAGATCAGCGCCCCGGTGTGATAGCCCATCAGGTCGACCGGCCCGTCGATACCCAGCGCGTCGACGACCGCCGCCATCGCCCGCGCATAGTCGGCGATCTCCGGCGGTTCGGCCGGCCGGTCGGACATGCCGAACCCCGGGGTATCCACCGCCACCGCCAGCCTGTCCCGCCCCATCTCGGCGATGAAGTTCTCGAAGATGCGCCCGCTCATCGGACTCATGTGGAAACAGAACAATGGCGGTCGATCGGATGGGGTGCCCGCGACCCTCAGGTGCATCTGGCCGAACGGGCCATCGACATACCGTCGCCGGACGGTAGCCACGTTGTGATCGGAGGTCTTCAAGAGTGGCATCCCTTCCGTGAGTGGGACGACGCGTTCAGGCCGCGACCGGCACCGGCTGTACGGCCTGAAACCACGCGCCGTTCGGTCCCTGCACCGTGGCGATCCTGGCCGGGCCGAACCCCGGCACGTCGGTAGTGACGACGGACACGCCCGCCTTTGCCGCGATCGTCGCCGCATCGCGCACGATCAGCGTCGCGCCGAGCAGGCCGCGCGCCGGTGGCCGGGCGGATGCCCTGACCGAAACCTGCGATCCGGGCGGCAGACCGTAATCGATCACGCCAAAATACGGCTCTCGCTTGTTCAGGCCGACGTTCCACGCGCGCAACGTCATCCGCGCCGTGGTGCCGACCAGCGCGTCGAAGCTCGGATCGTCCAGCCCGTAGCGGTGGATGACGGTCAGCCCGAACACCTCCTCGAAGAAGGCAAGCGTGGCGTCGGCATCCTGCACCGGGCCGGAGATGCTCTGCGGCTCGCTGACGAGGCGATCGCGGACCGTCGCCAGATCGTCGAACAACGCGGCGTCGCCCGAGATCAGCGCGCAGACGACACCGTCCGGTCCCCACAGATGCGCTTCCTGATAGCGGCCCTCCGGCGTCTCGTAATCCGCCACATCCGGCTTGAAGGCGAAGCCCGCCGCCTCGATCGCCGCCAGTGCGGCGGGCAGGTCGGGGGCGTAGAAGTCGATCACCTTCAGCGCCTCGCTGTCGGACCCGCGCGACGGATCCCTGATCCGGGCCGGCGAGCCGGGATCGAAGCGCACCAGCCGCACGCCGAAGCGCGTACCCGGCGTCTCCAGCGTCACCTCGGTGCAGGACTGGCGATCGGTGCCCCAGATCGCCGTGGTTTCAGCGACGGACCGCTCGCATCGCGCGACCTCGCGCAGGCCGAACGCGGCGAACAGCGCGAGGTGCGCGTCGATGTCGCCCGACGATATGATCGGGCCGTGGATCGACCGGACGACCCCTGCCATTGCTTCGTCCCGCATACCCAGAGCCTCGCCGCATCGCCGGTCAATTGTTCTAACACTATATCATAATAGTCCCGATGCAATGCCGTAGTTACGGCCCGGAAACCACGCAGGATGGTGGCAGGGCGACCCGGTGGTAGCGCCGCCCAGCGCGAGAAGACCGGGAGCTGCCCCGCTCATCCTGAGGAGGGGCCGAGCTTGCCGAAGCATGTCCTGAGCCACGCCGAAGGGACCCGCCTCGAAGGACATGGCTGCCACCCTCCTTCGAGACGCCATTCTGGCAGGCTCGATGGTTCCTCAGGATGAGCGACCGGAGGGGCAGCCTCATGGCATCCGACCCTAATGATATTCCTCGCCGCCCGAGACGTTCATCGCCTCGCCGGTGACGTAGCTGGCCAGATCGGATGCGAGATAGAGGCAGGCGTTGGCGGTATCGATCGCCTGCCCGGTACGGCCGAGCGGCACACGGCCGCGAAAGCGCGTCCAATATTCTTCCATCGTCCAGCCGCGCGCGGCGGACAGGGTTTCGCGTTGCCAGTCGCCGAGATCGTTGGGGATATGGTTGGGGCAGACGGCGTTGACCGTGATGCCATGTTTGCCGAGATCGATCGCGGCCGAGCGGGTGAGGCCGACGATGCCATGCTTGGACGCGGCATAGGCCGACATCATCAAGATGCCCGACTTCGAGGCCTGCGACCCGATCGAGATGATCCGCCCACCCTTGCCGGCGGCGATCATCGCGCGCGCGGCATGTTTGATCTCGAGGAACACGCCGCGCAGGTTGACCGCCATCAGCCGGTCCCAGTCCTCGACCGCGAACTCCTCGACCGGGCCGATCAGGTCGCCGATGCCGGCGTTGTTGACCATGATATCGATGCTGCCGAAGCGCTCCCGGGCGAATGCGACCAGTGCTCCGATGTCTGCCTCCACCGTCACGTCCGCCGTGCGCGCGGCGGCCCTGCCACCGTTCGCCGCGATCGTCTCGACCAGCGCGGGCAGGTCGGCTTCGCCACGATCCGTCACGACGACGGCGGCGCCCGCCTCGCCGAACCGCCGGGCGATGGCGGCGCCGAGACCGCGTGTCCCGCCCGCGCCGGTGACGATCGCCACGCTGCCGGGCAGGCCGAGCGCAGCCGCGCCGGTCATTGCGCGAGTCCGGCGATCAGCGCCTCGCTGTCGCTGACCAGCCCGAGGCGCGGGAAGATGATTTCGAAGGCGAAGCGGTGCATCTCGGTGGAGAAGCTGCTCGTCGCATCCTCGGCGAAGAGGATCGAATAGCCATGCTCCCATGCCGCGCGCGCCGTGGATTCCACCCCCATGTTGGTGGCGATGCCGGCCAGCACGATCTGGGTGATGCCGCGCCGGCGAAGCTGCACGTCGAGATCGGTGCCGTGGAACGCGCCCCACTGATGCTTGCGCACCGCGATGTCGGAGGCTTCGGCCCCCAGTTCCGGCACGATCGTCACGAAGGCGGCGGGGTCGGCGGGCGCGGGAATTGCGGCGGCGTGTTTCTGGCACGGGGCATCGGCCATGTCGGCGGCCCAGCCCACGGTCACGAGGATTACCGGCAGGCGGCGGGCGCGGAACGCCTTGGCCAGCGCGGCGGCGCGCGCGACGACATCGGCGGCGGCGTGGGGCGCGGTGTCGCGGCGGGCGATGCCTTCCTGAAGATCGATGAGGACGAGGGCGCAGTGCGTATCGAGATCGGGGGAAGATGCGGTCACGGCAGATCCTTCGATGTTATTTGCGGGCGCCCGCGAGGAAGTAGCGGCCACCACGGGTCCGGGTCTGCTCGGCGCGATAGCCGCGCTGCACGATCAGGCTTGGGGCGTAGAGGCGGAACATGGCGTCGCGGCGGAAGCCGGCCCGGTCGAATTCCTCCTCCAGATTCATCGCGTAATAGCCGGCCATGAAAGGCTCGGCGTTGAAGTGGATGTCCCAGTCCCGCAGCGACTGATCGTAGGGATCGAGCTCGTCGAACGGCGGCGCATCGGAATGGAACATGATGCCGCCCGGCCGCAGCAGGCGGTGACATTCTGCGAACACCGCGCGCGTGGCCGCCTCGCAGGTTTCGTGCAGCAGGATCCGCGAGAAGACGAGATCGACGCTTTCGTCCGGATAGCCGGTGTGTTCGGCATTGCGCTGGCTGAACGTGACCGCCGTCTCCAGCGCCGAGGCGCGCGCGGCCCCGAACGCGAGGCACGGGCCGGACACATCGACGCCGACCACGTCCGCATCGGGAAAGGCGGCCTTGAACGGCAGCAACGTGTGGCCGACCGTACAGCCGAGTTCGAGAATCCGCCGCGGCGCGAAATCGGGGAACGCCTGCGTCAGCCGCGCGGCGATGCTGTGGCCGACATCGTCGACCAGTGGCCCCATGGCGGCGACGCGGTGGATCGACAGCGCGCGATCATAGGTGGCGCCCGCCGCGAGCGGATGGTGCTGGCCATGATCCTCATAGCCCCCCGTCATGTTGTGCGCGTCCTGCTGGACATAGTCGGGGAAGGGGAGGGCGGGATCGATCTCGAGCGTTGCCGGGCCATTGCCCAGCGCGGCAGCGCGCTCGGCCAGTGCGTCGACCTGTCCGTCCACGATGACGCGGGAGGCATCGAAGGCCTGCCGCTGCGCCTCGGTCCGGGCGACATACCAGGCGCGGTTCGGCCCGTAGCGTCGCATGGCGGCGGCGATCCCGCGCCAGTCGAGCGTGCGGCCCGGATCGGCCGCAAGCGCGGGGGCGACCACATCCCGGTAATGCGCGCGAAAGCCGGGGCGGACCTCGGCCTCCAGAAAGGTCTGCAACTCGCCCCAATAGGCTTCGCGCGTCGCGTCGCCGGATCGGGGGGGCAGCATCATCGCGTGCGGCATGTCGGTCATCGGCGTGGTGCCTGCACCCGCATCGTGCCGAAGATACGCTCGATGAAAGCGCGGCGCGCGGCCGCGAGGGATTCGGCGACACCCGGTTCGGGCACGTAGGCATCGACATCGCCGGGGCCGAACAGGCCGTGCGCGGCCGCGAGGCGTTCCACGATGTCCAGTCGCTCGCGCAGCACCACGACCTCGGCGGAAAGCGCGGTCGTAATTTGCAGGCTGCGATCGGCTACCGTGGTGCCGATCGGCTCGTCTTGCGGCATGGGAACTCCTCCGTTGCCAGGCCGGATCGCATGGATCGACGGACGACACCCATTGCCGCGACCGGGTTTATCGATAACTATCGGTTATGCGTATGACCTCGATCGATCCGGCGAAGCTGCGTCACTTCGTGGCGGTGCTCGATGCGGGCACGTTCGCACTGGCGGCGCAGCGGCTCGGCATCAGCCAGCCGGCGATCAGCAAGAGCATCCGGGCGACCGAGGAGCGACTGGGCGTCCCGCTGTTCGAGCGCGGCAGGGCGGGCGCGCGGCCGACCGATCAGGCCAGGTTGCTCGCCGCTCATGCCCGGGGGATTCTCGCGGAATATGCCTTGGCCGATGCGGAACTGCACGCGCTGGGCAAGGCGGACGCAGGCGCGCTCGCGATCGGCGCCAGCCTGAGCCTCGCGCAGTCGTTGCTGCCGGATGCGATCGCCGCCTTCCGCCGCCGCTGGCCGGATGTGGCGCTGGCGATCGATGTCGGCCTGTCCGAACCGCTGTTCGCCCGGTTGCTCGAAGGCGAACTCGATTTCGTCATCAGCGCGCCCGAGCCGGGGTTTCCGATCGACGCGCGGATCGACCGGACGTTTCTGCTGGAGGAACAGGATGCGCTCGTCGTCGGCGCGGATCACCCCCTGCTGGCAAAGGCGGAGATCGCGCTGGGCGACCTTTTGGCGTTCCCGTGGATCGTGCCGCGTCGCTCCGCGCGGATCGACCGCATCCACGCCGTCTTCGCGGCCGGCGACCTGCCGCCGCCGGCTCGGATGCTCCGCGCCGAAGCGAGTGAACTGGCGCGCGGGCTGTTGATGACGGCGCCGTTCATCTGCCTGATCGGGGCGAGCGTACTCGGTTTCGAGATCGAGACCGGGCGGCTGGCGACGCTGCCCGATCTCGGCTTCGGCTCCACCCGCCCGGCCTATCTGGCCCGTCGCCGTGGCGCGCGCCTGCGCCTGCCGGCGCGTAATCTCGCAACGCTGCTGACCGACGCGGCGAAGGGGGCGCGGCCGTAGGCGCGTCCGGTCGCCTGCCCGTCATCCCACGATGCATACCGGGCATTGTTCGTCGACCTCGCCGGCGACGGCGTCGATCATCCGCGTCAGCAGTGACGCGCGGGTCGAGAGGATGCGATCGGGCGGCGGCGGCGCATTCGTGGCGAGCGCGACCGCGCGTTTCACCGCTTCGGCCAGCGGATTGACCACCGGCACGGCGACCGCCGCCGCCACCTTGCCGGCCATCGGCGACATGCAGGTGCAGCCGAGCAGGATCGCGTCGGCGCCGTCCGCCATCGCCGCGTGGCAGGCCGCCACCACGGCGGAGAGAATGTCCGGGTCGGCGCGGTCGACGCTCGCCAGATAGCCGTCCGGCCCCGCCACGCGATCGACCACGTCCGCCGCGCCGACGTTGCGGATGCCGACGCAGCGGTCCTCATGCCCATAGGCCCGCAGCAATCCCTCGGGCACGAAGTTCATCGCGGCGGGCCATACGGTCACGATGGCGAAGCGGCCGTGCGCGGCGGCGGCGGCCATGCCCGCCTCGCCCGACCCTGCGACCGGGATGGCGAGAGCCACCTTCAGCGCATCGAGGCCATAGTCGCCGAGGCTGTCGATCGCCACCGCATCGACGCCGCTCGCCGCCGCGCGCAGCCCCGCCTCCAGATGACCGATGGCCTGCATGTCGCGCTCCACCGGGGTCGCCGGAAACACGCCGACGCGGGACGGCCATGCGGACAGCACCGTTCCCCGGGGCAACGCGGCGTGCAGTTCCGGCCGGATGCCCTTGCCGATGCCGGGCACGGTGCCGAGGAGGGCGATCCGCATGTCATGTGGCCTTTCGGCTGACTGGAAAGGCCTGGGGCACGATAAATCGCCACGGGCCGGGAAGCGATTACTCCGCCGCCTGCGCGAGCGGTTCCCAGAGGCGGGGACGCGGGGCGGGCAGCCCGGGGTCCGCCTCGCAGCGGGCGCGCAGCGTCTCGATGTCCGGGCCGAAATCGAATACCTGCACGCCACCCCGCGTGCCGCGCATCGTATCGCGCCGCGCGGTGGTGGCGGCGGTGTCCACGCTGCCGTCGCCCGCGATCACGACGCCGTAGGCTTCGGCGCCCGCGACGGTGACGAGACCCTGCTCGATCTCCCTGACGATCAGCGCGGGATCGCGATCCAGCGGATCGCCCCAGCCGCCGCCGCCCCACGTGACGAAGTGCAGCACGTCGTCCGCCTCGACTTCGAGATCCTCCACCTTGTTGCCCACGATCCGCTGCGAGCCGTTCGGCTTTTCGAGGATCTTGCGCGCACGAGCGCCCGGCAGGCCGCCGTTGACGCCCCACGGTGGCACGAACCAGCGGTCGTCGTGGATGGCGATCTTGCCCGGCTCCAGAAAGCGATAGGACATGATGATGCCGTTGCCGCCGCGATGCAGGCCCGCGCCGCCCGAATCCGCCACCGTCTCGTAGCGTTCGATCACCAGCGGGAAGTAGCGTTCGAGAAACTCGTTGGGCACATTGGTGAAGTTGGGGAACAGCGAATGGCCGTCCGGTCCGTCGCCGAGCGGGCGGCCGGGGATGCCGCCGAACCCGATCTGGAACAGCTGGAAATAGGCGCCCGCCTTGTCGAAGCCCGAGTAGAACAGATGCGGCGAGGAGGAGAAGCCGGCCGCCGTCAGGAACTCCGGCGTCTTCTGGCCGAGCAGGCCGCCGAGGATATCGAACATCCGGCCGAGTGCGTGGGTGCGGCCCGAAAGCGCCGCCGGGAAACGCGGCTTGAGCAGCGATCCTTCCGGGATCCGCACGTCGATGAGGTCGTAATAGCCGTCGTTGAACAGGATTTGCGGATCGAAGACCATGATCATGTAGATGCCGAAGAACATCCGCATCATGTTCTCGTTGAGGAAGAAGTTGATCGACGCCGCGGACTGGGGATCGGTGCCGTCGAAATCGAGGACGACCCGGCCGTTCTCGCGCCACATCGTGCAGCGGATCTTGTACGGGCCATACCCCATGCCGTCGTCGCAGATATAGTCCTCGAAGCTGACCTTCTCCTCGCTGATCGCATTGCCGATGAGCTGGGTCATCGCGCGGTGATTGCGGGCGAGCAGTTCCTCGCAGGCGGACACGAACACGTCGTCGCCGAACCGCTCGGCGATCTCGACGACGCGGCGGGCGGCCACTCGGCACGAGGCGATGAGTGCGTTGAGATCGGCCTTGCACCAGTCGGGTGTCCGCACCTGATGCATGATGAGCCGGATGACGTCCTCGTTATAGACGCCCTGCTTGTAGATCTTCACCGGCGGGATGCGGACGCCCTCCTGGAAGATGGAGGTGGCGTCGATCGGCATCGAGCCCGCGACCATGCCGCCGATGTCCGACTGGTGGCCGAACATCGAGGTGTAGGCGATGAGGCGGCCATCCTTGAAGACGGGCAGCAGCACCAGCCAGTCGTTGCAATGGCTGACCGCGCCGCCGACCGAATAGGGATCGGACAGCATGATGAGGTCGCCTTCCTCCACCGTGCCGTCATACCCGTCGAGGAACGGGCCGATATAGGAGCCGAACTGGCCCACGATCATGCGGCCCTCGTGATCCGCGATGAGCGGGAAGGCATCGCCCTGCTCGCGGATGCCCGGCGACATGGCGGTGCGGACGAGCGTGGCGTCCATCTCCACGCGGGCGTTGCGCAGCGCGTTCTCGATGATGTCGAGCGTGACCGGGTCCAGCCCGATCTTTTCATAAGGCGTCTGGTTCGACTGGATGATGCGTGCGCGCATGGGTTGATCCTTATGCATCGGCCAGGGTGATGAGGATGTTGCCGACCGCATCGACAGTGCCGACGCAATCCGCCTCGATGAGCGTGGTGGAGTCCATCTCGGTGACGATGGCGGGTCCGGGGATGACGTCCTCCGCCTTCAGCCGGGCGCGGTCGTAGATGACGGCCGGCTGCATCCGGCCGTTCATGTAGAGCTCGTGGTCGCGCAATTTGGCCGCGCCCGGATCGCCGTTGCCGACGGGCAGTTTCGCGGCCGGCAGATCGAGCGCCTGGCCGAGCGCCACGGCGCGCAGGTTCACGATCTCGTGCTCGCTGTCCATGTTGAAGGTGAAGAGGCGGCGATGCTCGTCGTCGAAGCGATCGGTGAGCGAGGCGATGCCCTTCTCGCCCAGGTCCGCCAGCGTCACCGTCATCGGCACCTCGAACGCCTGACCGGAATAGCGCACGTCCACCTCGAACTCGACGGTGATCTCGCCGGCGGCCACGCCCTCGGCCTTCAGCTCGTCGCGGATCTGCGTCTCCATTTCCGCCAGCACCGCGCCGATCGCCTCGCCGCTCGTGCGCGACGCGAGGGTGGAGAAGGAGCGCGCGGTCTCGGTCCGCATCCGCGTGGTGGCATCGCCCAGCGCGCACAGCACGCCCGGCGAGACGGGGGACACGGCCGGCCAGCTGCCCATCAGGCGGGCGACCGCGTTGACGTGCAGCGGCCCGGCGCCGCCGAAGCCCATCAGCGCGAAATCCCGCGCGTCGTAGCCCTGCTGCACCGAGATCATGCGCAGCGCGCCGAACATGTTCTCGTTGACGATGTCGATGATGCCGCGCGCGGCGGCATACAGATCGATCTTGAGGGCGTCGGCGATGGTCTGTACCGCCCGTATCGCGCCGGGCCGGTCGAGCTTGAAGGTGCCGCCGAGCAGGGCTTCCGGCAGATAGCCGAGCACCACGTTGGCATCGGTCACGGTGGGCAGCGTGCCGCCCTTGCCGTAGGCTACCGGGCCGGGCACCGCGCCCGCCGACTGCGGGCCGACGCGCAGCGCGCCGGTCAGTTCGGGCACGTAGGCGATCGAGCCGCCGCCAGCGCCGACCGTCTTCACGTCCAGCGCAGAGGCGCGGACGGCGAGATGGCCGACTTCGGTCGTCCGCACGCGGCGTGCCTCCAGGTTCTCGATCAGCGCCACGTCGGTCGGGGTGCCGCCCACGTCCAGCGTCAGGATGTTGCGGATGCCCGCATTCCTGCCGACCCAGATCGCGCCGGTGACGCCGCCCGCCGGGCCGGACATGAGCAGCGAGACGGGATGCTCCTCGGACTTTTCCGAGGTCATCAGGCCGCCGCCCGAGCGCAGGAGCGAGAGCTTGCCCGCCATGCCCGCGTCTCGCAGCTTGTCGCGCAGGCTGCGGACGTAGCGGCCGACGACGGGCCGGACGGCGGCGTTCGCCACGGTGGTGAGCGTGCGCTCATATTCCTGCATCTCGGGCAGCACGATGTGGCTGAGCGAGACGGGGATGTCGGGCATGATCTCGGCGGCAAGCTCGGCGACGCGCGCCTCGTGCGCACCGTTCAGATAGGCGTTCATCAGCGAGACGGTCAGCGCCTCGACGCCCCTGGCCTTCAGCTTTTCCAGCTGCGCGCGGATATCGGCATCGTCGAGCGGGCGCAGTTCCTGCCCCTGCGCGGTCATCCGGCCCTTGATCTCGAACGTGTCTTCCAGCGCGGCCAGCGGCTGCGGCTTAGGCCAGACGATCCACCCGGCAAGCCCGCCGGGCACGAAACTGCGCGCGATCTGCATGATCTGGCGATAGCCCTCGGTCACGATCAGGCCGACGCGCGCGCCCTTGCCCTCCAGCACCGCATTGGTGGCGACGGTGGTGCCGTGCAGGAAGATGCCGATGTCGCTCGGCGCGATGCTCGCCGTTTCGCAGATCGCATTAAGGCCGTTCAATATGCCTTCGGAGCTGTCGTGCGGGGTCGAGGGCGTCTTGTGCCGCCAGAATGCGCCCGTATCCTCCTTGAACAGAAGGAGGTCGGTAAAGGTGCCGCCTACGTCAACGCCAAGCCGATATGCCATCGATCGTCCCTGTCACGATTGAGAGGCGCGAAGGTCGACGATGACCTTGCCCATGGATTGTCCGGAAACCAGATGATCGACGGCATCGAAGACGCCTTCGAGTCCGGTGAAATTGCGCTCGTCGAAGACGACCTTCAGCTTGCCGGCGGCATGGAGCGCGAACACCCTGGCGCGTGCCTCCGGCCAGTGATCGGCGAGCAGGCCGTTCATGAAGCCGCGCACCGATGCGCCCTTGTAATAGAGCTTGTGGGCGATCCGCGGCTGGGTGACGATCTCCGGCCTGCCTTCCAGATCGGCCGCCGCCCCGCCCACGACCACGCGGCCGTGCGGCGCGACATTGTCGAGGAACGCATCGAAGATGGTGCCGCTTACCGTGTCGATCGCGACATCCAGCTTGTCAGGATATTCGGCCGCGAGCACGTCGGTGACGGACTCCGCGCGATAGTCGATGACCCGGTGCGCGCCGAGCGACTTCACGAATTCGCTCTTCTTCCTGCCGCCGCAGACCGCGACGACGTGGCAGCCGCGCAGCAGGGCAAGCTGCACGATCAGATGACCGAGCCCGCCGGCCGCAGCCGAGATGGCGACCGTCTCGCCGTCGCGCAGCGCGCCGACATGCTCCAGCGCCATCGCCGCCGACACGCCGGTGGAGGCCAGCGCAAGCCATTCGGGCGCGGCTTCGGGCACCTTGGCGAAATGGCCCTCGGGGGCGATGTTCCACTGGCGATAGCCACCCGGAAAGCGCGTGGTGACGACCGCATCCCCGGCGGCGAAATCGACCACCCCGTCACCGACCGCCTCGACCGTGCCGAGCGCCTCGACGCCGGTCAGCGTCGGCATCGCGATCTTCACGTAATCGACCGCGTTGCGGGCGATCTGCGTGTCGAAGATGCCGTTGACACCGGCGTAGTGGTTGCGCACGAGCAGTTCGCCCGGGCAGGGCCGGCGCATGTCCAGATCGACGATCGCCGCACCCGCCCGGAAGGTCTCGGCGAAACGCTGGAGCTGGATCGCGCGATATGTGCCGCTCACGCCTTGCCCCCCGCATCCGGGAAACCGAGGACGCCGGGGTTGAGCAGGCCGTCCGGATCGGTGACGTGCTTCACCGCATCGAGCAGCGCCTGCGACACCGCATCCCGGCTCTCGCGATAGGGATAGGTGCGGCCGATCTGGAAATGGCCGGCGCCGTAGCGGGCGAAGATGGCGATCAGTTCCTTGCGCAGCGCCGTGACGAGCGCGGTCGCCTCCGGGTGGAGCGGCCGCTGCGTCAGGCGGGCGAGGTGCGACGGCTCGACGGCGGATTCGTGGATCTTGCGCCATCCCTGTGGCCAGAAGAACACCGGCTCGATCACGATCGCGTTCGTCGCCATCGTGGTGAAGAGGAAGCCGGTGTGGATCTCGGCCGCCTCCATCTCCGCGCGACGCCGCGCGAACACCGCCTGAACCTCCGCGAATATCGCCGGCGCGGTCGAAAGCGAGACGACGCCGTGGCACGGCACCCACGCCTCGCCCGTCGGCCCGAGCATCGAGTTCAGCGCCGGGAACGGCATGGCCCGGATGACCTTGGCGATCGTGTTCTCGATCTCCGCGCCGCCGAAGCTCAGGCAGATGCGCCGCGCCTCGGCCATGTCGGCCTCGACCGCCGCCCTGGATCGGCCCTCGCAGGCGAAGTGGAACGGGTAATCGGTCGGCGCGATGAAGTTGCGCCCGCCCATCGCGATCTTGGCGGCGGCGAGCAGCCCCTTGCCGAACGACTTCTCCTTGGCGACAACCTTGCCCAGTGTCTTGATGTCGCCCGCCAGCGAGGCGCGCTTCATCCGTACGACGGTGAGGCCGGGGTCGAACGCGCAGGTTTCGGCCGCCACGCCGGAACGCGCGATCTCCGCCATGGCCTGCAGCAACGCCTCGCCGCTCTGGAAGGAGAAGGAGGCGGTATCCTCGAACGCGGGCGCGGTGATGAGGCGTAGCGTCACCTCCGCCTTGATCCCCAGCGTGCCGCAATCGCCGCAGAACAGCCCGGTCAGATCGGGGCCGAAGTGGCGGTAGTGCGGCGTGTCGCCGTCCGGCCCGCGCGCGCCGGTGCGGACGATCGCGCCATCGGCCGTCACCACCTTGAGCGCCACGACGCTTTCGCTGGACGTGCCGTAATGCCCCGCGCCGAACATCGCGTTGAGCTGTGACACGCCGCCGCCGATCGTGGAGGACAGGCCCGACATCGGCCCCCAGAACGGCAGCCGCAGCCCCTGTGCCGCCAGCGCGACGTGGACCGCGGTCCACGTCGCGCCCGCTTCCACGGTGATCGTCATGTCCTCGCGGCTGAGGCGAAGGATGCGGTTCATCCGCGACATGTCGAGCGAGATGGTGCGGTGATGCGCGGGGACGTAGCCGGCGGTGTAGCTCATGCCGGCACCACGCGGGGCGATGGCGTAGCCCGCCGCATGTGCCGCCTTGGCGACGGCCACGACCTCGTCCGTCGAACCCGGTGACACGACGAGCGCCACCGTCGCCGGGGAGGCCTGCCAGACGTCCTCGCTGTGCAGCGCGCGGATCGCTTCGTCGTCGCGCGCATGGTCCGCGCCGACGATGCGGGCGAACACCGCCGTCAGGTCCGGCGTGTCCAGCGTGGGCGCATATGCTTCCTGTTGCATCAACATCGAGTCCGTTGCCTGAGGAATATGTCATACTTCTATGACATATCGGATCGTGGTTGCAAGCGTTCGTGCACGGCCCGTCGAACGCGCCCGGACGTTTTCGTTCAGACGGTCACGAGCGCGCCCGCCGCGCGCCCGGCGAGCCAGCCGAGCGTGATCGCGGTGGTGAGGCCCATCGCGGGCAGATACCCCCAGGAGGAGGGGCCGGACACGGAGCGCGCCGAGCCGCCACCGGCGAACAGATTGGCGAACGCCGTCCCGTCCTGCCGCAGCACTCGCGCCCCCGCATCGACCTGCAAACCGCCCTGCGTGTGATAGAGCGCACCGACGACGCGCAGCGCGCGAAAGGACGCGCGGGGCGGGGCCGCGTCGGTCCAGTCGCGGCCCATGACGTCCGGGGCGTTCTTCGAGGCCGCCGATCGGGCCGCGGCGATCGTCGCGGCGAAACCGGCGGGATCGGCGCCGATCAGCCGGGCGAGTTCCTCGGGCGTTTCGGCCACCTTGGCGGCATTCAGCTCGATGAGTGCGGCCAGCTCGGGGATCGCGGCGCATCGCGCCTCGATCCGTTCGTCGTAGATTACCCAGCCGATGCCGTCCGGCTGGCTGGCGAGCGGGTGGACCATGCCGGCGATATCCAGCGTCTCGTCGGTGAAGCGCGCGCCCGCCTTGTTGACGATCAGGCCGCCCTCCAGCAGCACCGGCGGCGGCACGGAGATGCCCTGCGGATCGGTGAGCATCGCATAGCCCTGATACGCCCCCATGTCGGCGATCGCGGCGCCCAGCTTTTCGCCGAGGACGATCGCCTCGCCGTGGCTGCCCTCATGGCCGTTGTACCGCAGTGATCGCGTCTCGGGCATGTAGCGGTCCGTCAGCGCGCGGTTGGCGCCGAAGCCGCCGGCGGCAAGGATCAGCGTGTCGCAGCCGATATGCTCGATCGCGCCGTCCGCGCGCTCCAGCGCGACGCCGATGATCCGGTTCTCCGCATCGGCGAAGATATCGACCAGCTTCGTCTCCATGAGCACGTCGATCCCGGCATCGCTCATGCGCGCGTGGAGAAACTGCACCATGTCGAGGCCGCTGTGCGCCGGCCAGCCGTGCAGCCGCTGGCGGCTGTTGCCATAGGAGGCACGGAACCGCGTATCGAGTTCCCACGGCAGGCCGTGCCGGTCGATCAGCCATTCCAGCGCGGGGGCGCTGTTGTCGGCGAGCGTGCGGGCGAGGACCGGATCGGTCTTGTCCTGCGCCTTGGCCATGATGTCGGCGAAGAAGGTGTCGGCGTCGTCCGCGATGCCGTGGGCCGCCTGGCTGCGCGTGCCCGCCGCGCATACCAGCCCCTGCGACATGCCGGTCGAGCCGCCCGCGCGGTCGTCCCGCTCCACGACCATGACCGCAGCACCCGTTTCCGCCGCCGCCAGCGCCGCCACCGCCCCGCAGGCGCCGGCGCCGATGACGATCACCGGCACCGTCAGTTCGAACGAGTTCAACCGCCGGCCCCGATCTCTTCGGCCACATCCTCCGAGGCGACATCGCCCGAGGTCTGGTTCGCTTCGTTGCGCTGCTGGATGATGCGCAGCACGCGCGCGATATATTCCTGCGTGGCAAGCGCGCGCTCGATCGCGGCTTCCGGTTCGGGCGAATAGGCCTCGATCTCGTCGCGCGACAGGACGCCCTTCCGTTCGAGCAGGCGCTCCAGCGTATCGACACGCTGGCGGCTGACCGAAAGCTCCTGAACGAGGGCCATCGTGATGGCGAGAACGGTTTCGATCTCGGTATCGAGGAAGAACGGCCGTTTGCCGGCGGGCTTGGCGCCGGCTTCGGCAATGGCCTCGGCGATGCTCATCAGACCTGCGCTCCGATCACATGCCAGGCCGCCTTGCGGCCGTAATCCTCGGTTTCGTCGTCGGCCGCGTCGGGGAAGAGATCCTTGTCGACCACCGCCGTCACGCCGCCGTGGATCAGCCGGTCGCGGGCGAAGCCGGCATCGACCATCGCCTGATCCAGATCGAGCTCGTGCATCCGGCTCCAGAACGGCTCGTTGTTATAATAAGCATCCCAGTCGCGCATCACCTGCTCGAAGAGCGGCATGTCGGCCGTGTACTGCGGCTGCTCGACATGAAGGACGATGCCGCCCGGCTTGAGCAGGCGACGCGTCTCGCGCAGGATGTTCGCCAGCGACCGGGTCGACAGTTCATGGAGGAACATCGTCGTCTGGATCCAGTCGAAGCTCTGGTCCGGGAAACGCGACAGATCCTCGCCCGAGGCCTGCACGAAACGCACGTTCCCCACGCCGAGCGACTTGGCGCGGGCAAGGCCATAGCGCAGCATCGGCGCACCCAGATCGACGATCGTCATCTCCGCCTCGGGCCACGCCTGCGCGATCGGCAGGCTGGAATGGCCGACGGTGCCGCCGATCTCCAGGATCGTGTGCGGCGTGAAATCCGGCAGGTTGCGGCGGACCCACTTCACCACCGCATGGCCGCCGCCATCGGCGAACTTGCCCAGCAACCCCGCCGTCGTGACGAAATTGCCGTGATCGTAATTGGCGCCGTTCGTCACGTCGCCCGGAAACGCTTCCTGATGATAGCTGCCGGGCATGCAATGGTGATCCACCGCCGAGACGTAGCGCGGGATGGCGAGGCCGGGGTCCAGCGCCAGCCGATCGTCGTCGCGCGTCAGCTCGGCGGCCTTTTCGGCGAGTGCCTCCCGCTGGCGGATCGCCGTCCAGCGGCCCGCCTGCTGGCGCTGCTCCATCGTCATGCGCCGGATCGCCGACCAGAAGCGGAAGGCGGGATGCCCGAGCAACGCCTTGCGCGCCTCGTGCCGGTCCGCCAGCGGGCGTCCGGCGTCCTTCTCGGCGGCGGGCGCCACCTCGGTGTCGAACGCCGCCTTCACGCCTGGCACGATCCGCGCCGAGAGGTGACGGTTCATCTGGGCGAGGAAATTGACCCGCTCGATCTCGTCGTGGCCCATGTCGGGGAACACGCCGTGGCGACCGATCACGCGGTAATCCGGTGGGCCTTCGTAGCTGACGGTGGGGGTGTCTGCGCGTGCCATGGCGGAAAGTCGCTTCCCTCATTTGCTATATGCCTATAACAATATGCCACCGCCAACCGAGAATGCCAAGAGGACACGCGCGCATGACCCGGATTATCGTTCTGCTCAATCTGAAGCCCGGCAAGAGCGCGGCGGATTATGAAAAATGGGCGCTCACCACCGACCTGCCGACGGTGAACGCACTCGATTCGGTCGACAGCTTCACGGTGTTCCAGGCGACCGGCGTGCTGGGCGGCAGCACATCGCCCTACCAGTATATCGAGGTGATCGACGTGGCCGACATGGACCTGTTCGGCACCGAAACCGGCACGGACGCGATGGGCCGGGTCGCCGCCGAGTTTCAGGAATGGGCCGATCCGATCTTCATCGTCACGCGCAAGGTGGAGGCCGCGGCGTGAGCGGCGCGCTGGCCGGCAGGACCGCCGTCATCACCGGCTCCGGCCGAAAGGGCGGGCTGGGCGAGGCGATCGCGCTGCGGCTGGCGGCGGAGGGGGCCAATATCGTCCTGTCCGATGTCGGCACCTCGCGCGATGCGGCGACGCCCGATGCGATGGTGGGCCTCTCCACGGAGATGGACGGGATCGCCGCCGCGATCGCCGCGACGGGCGTGAAGGTTTCGACCCGTGCCTGCGATGTCCGTATCCGGGCGGAGGTTCAGGCGCTCGCCGACCATGCCGTCGCCACGCACGGCAGCCTCGATATCTGGATCAACAACGCCGGCATCGGCTACATCGTGAAACCCCTGCTCGACGTGAGCGAGGAGGAGTGGAACGCGGTGATCGGGGTGAACCTGACGGGCGCGTTCTACGGCGTTCAGGCCGCGGCGCAGCGGATGGTGAAGCAGGCGCGCGGCGGCCGCATCGTCAATATCGCCAGTCAGGCGGCCAAGAGCGGCTTTCCGAACATGCAGGCCTACACCTCCTCCAAGCACGGCCTCGTCGGCCTCGTCCGCTCGGCCGCGACCGAACTGGGCGAGCATGGTATCACGGTGAACAACGTCTGCCCCAACCACGTCACCACCGGCCTCGGCGCATGGCAGAACGCATATTTCGCCGAGCGGCAGGGCAAGACGGTGGAGCAGTACGTGACCGATATGGCCGCGCGCATCCCGATGGGGCGGCCGGGCCTGCCGCAGGATACGGCCAACGCGGTCGCCTTCCTCTGCTCGGACGAGGCTGCCTACATCACGGCGGAATCGCTCAACGTGTCGGGCGGCGAGGAGCCGCACTGATACCGTGGCGGGAGGGTGTTCCGACCCGCTGGCCTGGAACCGGATGACGCAAGATTGATCCTCAGACCGCTCATCCCGAGGAGCCATTGAGCCTGCCGAGATGGTATCCCGAAGGAGGTGGCATGTCCTTCGAAACGGTATCCTTCGACGCTGCTCGGGACATGCTTCGGCAAGCTCAGCCCCTCCTCAGGATGAGCGGGAACTCAAGGCTTACGTTCTATCCTTTCGAGATTGGGCCGATCCAGCCGCGCGCACTCTTGTGTCGAGCGAAGTCGAGACGCGGAGCGTCGCGCGTGTGGCGCGCCCCTCGACTTCGCTCGGGGTATGGAGTGGAAAACCAAATCCCCGGTCAGCCTCTCGGGATGAACGGGTCGATCTGACGTCGTTGAACTTCAGCTTTCCAGCACGGCGCCCAGCGCGGCGGCGACGTCGCTCGCCGATGCGAGATCGTCGATCAGCATGGTCAGCCGGTCGTGCGCTTCGGCCATGCCGCCGAAATCGAGGCAGCGCGCGGCCTTGGCCAGATGCTCCGTGCGGCTCAGCGGCCATTCGGGCGAGCCGAACTGGCGCGTCACCGTGCGCGAGAACACCTCGCCCGTATCGAGTGTGACGGTGCCGATCGCGGGGACGAAGGCGGCGGCATCGGGGTTGTCGTCGATCTCGACATGGATGCGGTCGGCCAGCGCCAGCAGGGCGGGGTCACTCAGCCGCTCGGGCGTGAAGTCGGCTAGGCCCAGCGTGCCGCGCGTCAGCACCACCGCGCCGAGCCATGCGAAGCACAGGCGAGCGTAGGCGACGCTCATGCCCGCGACCGGCCTGCGCCCCACGAGGCGATGGATCAGCGGCGGCGCGCGATAGGTGAAGCGGGCTAGCGTGTCCGGCGTGATGCCGTGCGCCGCGATCAGCTCGCGCAGGGCGATGATCGCGCCGTGCGCGGCGCGGCCGGAAGGGAACGGCTTCCAGCTCAGTTCCTCGATCCGGCGAACGGTGCCGAGTTGCGCCAGCACGGGGGCGAGATCTACATCGTCCTCGAACAGGGCGAGATAGCCGAACGGTCCGTCGATCGAGCCTTGCGGCCCTTCCAGACCGGCAGCGGCCAGATCGACCGCCTCGATCGCCGAACGCGCCGCGCCGGCGACCTGGATGGCAAGCGTCGGCTTGCCCTCGACGTGCGCCTGCATCGTGCCGCTCGCAAAAGCGAGGCCGTAGCCGAAGGCGTTGGTCGCGACCTCCGGCGAAAGCCGCCGCAGGCGGCAGAGCGCGGCGATCGCGCCGAAGATGCCGGCGGTCGCCGGGCGGAAGAACTTGAGCGGGCCGCGCACCGCGACGCCGAGCGCCGCCATCACGTCCACGCCGCCGACCATCGCCGCCAGAAAATCCGCGCCCGACACCGGCGACCGGCCGGCCTCGGCAAGCAGCACCGCGCCGATGCTCGCCATCGGGTGCGCGACGGCAGGCTCGTGAACGCAGTCGAACTCCTGCGCGTGGATCTGGTAGGCGTTGACGAAGGCAGCGTGCGGCGTGGTCAGGCGGGCGTGCGGGCGGCCCAGCACGAGGCCGGTGCCTCCCGCGCCGCTCCATCGTTCCGCCGCCGCGAAGGTCGCGTCCGCGAACGGCGCGTTCCGCCCCGCGATGCCCACCGCGAGCGTATCGTGCAGGAAGGTGCGCGCCGCCGCCTGAGTGGCAGGCGCGAGATCCCCCCATTCGGTGGCGAGCGCGTGATCGACGAACCGGCGCGACGCGGGTGTCATCGCAGTTCGATCATCACCTTGCCGACATGCTCCGCCGCCGCGAGATAGGCGTAGGCCTCGCGCGCCTGGTCGAACGCGAAGACCTTGTTGACGACGGGTTCGATGCGGTTCGCCTCGACCGCGCGCAGCAGGCGGACGAGCATCGCGCGGCTACCCTCGGTGATGCCGCGCAACGTCAGGTTCTTGCCCAGGATCGTGCCGTAGTTCGGCAGCCCGTCCGACGCCTGACCCGCCGTCACCCCGATGATGACGATGCGCCCGTTGACGGCGGCGGCGGCGAGCGACTGGCCGAGTGTCGCCTGCCCGCCCGTCTCGACGACGATGTCGGCGCCGGCATGGCCGGTCGCGGTCATCAGCTCGGCCGCCCATTCGGGGTGGGTGCGGTAGTTGATCGTGATGTCGGCGCCCAGCTCGCGCGCCAGCGCCAGTTTGTCGTCGCTCGACGAGGTGGTGGCGACGCGGGCGCCGTTCGCCTTGGCGATCTGGAGCGCGAAGATCGAGACGCCGCCGGTGCCGAGCGTGAGGACGAGATCGCCCGCTTTCACCTTCCCGACCTCGACGACGGCGTTCCATGCGGTCAGTGCGGCGGAGGGGAGTGCGGCGACCTGACGATCGGAGAGTGCATCCGGCACCCGTACCAGCGCGGCGGCGGGCACCACGACGCGCTCGGCGAGCCAGCCGTCGTGCGTGACGCCGAGATCGTGGGCGAAGGCATGGTAGCCGAAATCGCCGCCGGTCCAGTTCACGAAGTGCGGCGCGATCACCCGATCGCCCACGCTGAAGCCGGAAACGCCGTCGCCCACCGATACTACCGTGCCGACGCCTTCGGACACCGGGGTCCGTTCCGCGGGCTTCTTCGCGCCATAGATGCCGCGCATGATCTGGATGTCGCGGTTGTTGAGGCTGACGAGGCGCGGGGCGACGACGACCTGCCCGAAGGCCGCGACCGGATCGGGTCGTGTCGTTGCCGTCAGCGACTCGACGCCGCCCTGTTCACCAACCTGATATGCCTTCACGGGGATACTCCTGCTCTGGGCAGGCGGGTAGGAAACCGCCTCGACCGACGACGCAATTGTATTGACTATATATCAATTGCGTCGGAGGCAAAGGCTTTCGTCACCCGTGCGGCCCGTTCCGCCCGTTCGACGGTGTTCAGGCGGTTTGCGGGATCATCCGCGGCGCGACGCCCGCACCCGGATGCTGGAGATCGAGGCGGATGGTGAACTTGTCCGCCCGATAATGCGCGAAGGTGAGCAGGAAGGGCGTGTGGCGTGCATCGTACACCGTGCGGCTGATCCGCAGCAGCGCGGATCGCGATTCGATATCCAGCGCCTGCGAGATGACGGGATCGGCCTGCATCGCGCTGATCGTCTGTTCGGCCTGCTCGGCCTTGTGGCCGCCTTCTTCCAGCACCTTGAGGATCGGCGTGTTCGCCAGCGACGCCGCCGAGACGGCCGTGGCGAAGGCGGCCGGCACGTAGCTGACGATATAGCCGAGCGGCACGCGGTCCATGCTGCGGACGCGCACGGCGCGCAGCACCGCGTCGGTCGGGCCGATCTTCAGCGCGCTGGCGACCGTGGCGGTCGGCATCTCCATCGCCACCTCCAGCACGGTGACCGTGGTGCGCCGCCCAAAGGCGAGGAGCGAATCGACCGCCTGATCGATGTTCGCCTCGATCGGCTTGGCGGGCGATTCGAAGATCACGCGTGTGCCGAGGCGACGCTTGCGCTCGACGAAATTCTGCTGGCTGAGTTCGGTCAGCACCCGGCGCGCGGTGATGCGCGAGACCTCGAACTTTTCGGACAGTTCCTGCTCGGTCGGCAGAGAGCTGCCGAACGGCCGTTCGCCGCTGAGGATCTCGTCACGCAGCTGGAGATAGATCTGATGATAGATCGGCATGGCAGCGTTGCGATCGATCACTGTTCAAGCCCACCTTCGCTTCGATGCCGAGGATCGGCGTCGTCGCATGGCTAGTTCAGCTTTTGCACACGCTCGTCAAGGATCAGCCGCCGTGATGGAGGGATCATCGGAGGGAAGATCAACGCAAGTGAGGGCCGCCATCAGGCGACCCTCCCCCTCTATCATCGAAAAGTTCAGAAGTTGAACCAGAGACGTCCGGTGAACCGACGGGGATCACCCGGGAAAAGCGAGATGAAGTTGGCCGTAATCGTCTCCTGCTTCGTCAGGTTCGTTACGCCGAACGCCGCGCCCCATTCGCCATCGTCATTATCATAAGTCAGGTTGAGATCGACGAAATCCTCGCGCGGGGCGAAGGCGGTATTGAGTGCCGCCACCGCATAGGACGAGTTGTGGCGGTAGGCCGCGGTCAGGCCGACGTTGCCGCCGAGCGCGGCGACGGGCACCTTGTACGTGGCGCCGGTGGCGAGCTGGAACGTCGGCACGCGCAGCGGGATCGTGTCGGTCGTGATCTGCGAGACGAGCGGCACCCCCGGCGTCAGCACGGTCGAGAGGTACTTGCCCTTGCCGATCGAGCCGTTGACGAAGACGTTGAACTGCTTTGTCGGCGCGAAGACCGTCTCGAACTCGAAGCCGTAGGTCCGCAGCTTGCCGGCGTTGCGGGCGAGCTGCGAGATCACCGTCGACGGCGGCACGATGATGCCCGACGTGACCTGCAGATCCTTCGTGACGGCCAGGTAGGCGGTGCCGTTCAGCCGCAGCTTGCGATTGAACAGATCCGACTTGAAGCCCGTTTCGTAGGACCACGTGCGCTCCGGACGGAACGGCAGCACCTGGAAGGGCACGCTGTTCGTGCCGTTCCACCCGCCGGACTTGAAGCCGTTCGTCGCCGAGGCATAGACGATCGTGCCGGGCGTGACCTTGTAGGTCAGCGCGACGCGCGGGGTGACGCGGTTCTGCTCCTGCTTCAGCGGGATGCCGGCGGCTTCCACCTGCGCGCTCGAATAGCCGGCAGCACCGGTGGGATTGCTGGTGAAGGCCGGGCTGAAAAAGCGGTCGGACTGGAAGAAGTCGATCCGCTTCGTCTCGTAGGTATAGCGGGCACCGGCGGTCAGGGTCAGGTCGGGCAGGAACTCCCAGTCCGCCTGCGCATAGGCGGCCGCCGTCTCGACCGACTGGTCGAAGTGGATGTCGGCGCCGTAGGTCACGCCGTTCGACGCCGTCCGCGCGAGTACGTAGGAGGTCGTTCCGCCCGAGAAGGTGGCGGTCTTCAGCTCGTTGTTCTCCTTGAGGTAGAAGATGCCCGCGACATATTTCAGCTTGTCGTCGAACGCGCTGCTCGACCATTTGAGCTCGCCCGAATGCTGGTTGTTGCGGATCTTGTCGGCCAGCACGAAACCGGCGAACTTGTTGACGGTGCTGGAGCTGTAGTTGTTGATGTAGCCCTGATTCTGCTTGCGATAGCCGACGATCGCTTCCAGCGAACCTGCGTCCGTATCCCAGTTGATATGCGCCGAGGTCGCGTAGTTGTCGGTGTTCAGGCAGAGGCCGTCCTGCGTGCCGAGCAGGATCGTGACGGGATCGCCCTTGCAGCTTACCTGCCGCATGTTCATCGCCGCCTCGTAGAAGACCGGCGTGGTGGAGGTGCGAAACTTCGAGGAGGCCACCGGCAGGACGCGGACGCCGAAATAGGTACCGGTGTTCTTGGTGTATTCGCCGGACAGGTCGATGGTGAGGCTCTCGGTCGGCTTCAGGCGCACGTCGCCGCGCACGCCGTAGCTCTTGTCGCCGTTGAGATGCTCGCCGGTCGTGATGTTCTTCACGAAGCCGTCGTCGGTGACGTAGAAGGCCGAGAGCTTGGTCAGAATCTTCTCGGAAAGCGGCACGTCGATGCTCGCCTTGGCGGTGACCCGGTCGTACGATCCGGCCGTCACCTCGAACTTGCCGCCGAAATCCTCGCTCGGCTTGCGCATGATGATGTTCACCGCGCCGCCGGTCGTGTTGCGGCCGAACAGCGTACCCTGCGGGCCGCGCAGCACCTCGACGCGCTCGGTGTCGAAGAAGGCGTAGTTGTTGGCGTTCTGCCGCGCGACATAGATGTCGTCGACATAGGTGCCGACCGGCGGGTCGAAGGTCGCGGCCGACTGGGTGTTGCCGAGGCCGCGCAGGAAGTAGCTGTTCGCCGTGGCGAGGCCCGCGTTATGCTGGGAGATCATCGACGGCACGTATTTGGAGACCGAGATCGCGTCCTCCAGGTTCAACGCGCGGATCGTCTGTGCGTTGAACGCGGAGACGGCGACCGGGATCGACTGCACCTTTTCCGGCCGGCGCTGCGCCGTGACGGTGATGTCCTCGAGCCCGCCGCCGCCCTGATCCGCCGCCGCCTCGACCGGCGCGTCCGATGCCACCGTGGTGGTCGGCGCCAGCGTTGCCGTGCCCTGCGCCTGGACGCCGGTCGAGATTGCCCCCATGCTCGCGACGATGGCGAGGCAAGAGGCCCGCATCGATAGTTCAATCCTCATCGTTTGACCTTCCCCGAAAATTTGTGTCGTTCCAGATGCGGCGAACAGACCGGATACGCGCCCAGCCCTTTGGTCTATTGTTATGCCAATAAGACAAAAGCATTTCATGAGGGGTGTCAAGCACGCTTTGTCACGATTGCGTAACAAGACGGAACTTAGCCAGGCTGTGGCCGATATGACGCGGTTCGCGGCCCAGCGCGGGTAGGGGCCGAGCAGCAGCAGCAGCACGCTGCCGACGATCAGGCAGCCGACGCCGCTCAACAGCGCCAGGTGATAGTTGCCCATGCGATCGAAGGCGAAGCCGTACACCACCGGCCCCAGTCCGCCGCCGAGCGCGATGACGGCGTAGAAGCAGCCGTAGATCGTGCCGTAGTGTCGTTGCCCGAAATAGCGGTTGATGAGGTAGGCGAGCAGGTCGAACTCGAACCCGGCGCCGAAGCCGATCGCCAGGATCGCCAGCAGCGCGCCGGAGGGGCTGACGGTCGATCCCGTCAGCAGCCACGATCCGGCCGCCGGGACCATCAGGATGCCGAAGGCGCAGAGCGGCGCCCAGATCCGGTCGAGCAGCCAGCCGCCGATGACGCGCCCGGCGATGACGGCCAGGCCGAAGCTCGCGGTGATGCGCGCGATCTGCGCCAGTTCGAAATCGAACGTCTTGAGGATATTCTCCATGTTCGGCGTCGGCGCGGTGAGCGCGAAGGCGATCAGCAGGAACGCCGCCGCGAGTATCCAGAAGCGCCGGTCGCGCAGCGCCTCGCCCAGCGTCACGCCATATTCCTCAACGACGATCGTTTCCTCCGTCGTCGCGTCGATCACGACCGCCTTGTTTTCCCGGAACAGGCGAAAGACAATCGGCACGCCGATAACGATGGGCAGCATGCCGATCACGAAGAAGGCCGTCCGCCAGTCGTAGGTCAGGATCAGCCACGCGGTAAGCGGCTTGATGAGGAAGCCGGTCAGGCCCGTGCCGGTGCTCGCGATGCCGAGCGCCAGCCCGCGGTTGCGATCGAACCAGCCGTTCACCACCCGCGTCCACGTCGCCGACAGCGTGCCCGCGCCCAGAACCGACATGACGACCCATTGGCCATAGTAAAGTACAAGTGATCCGGTGCTCAGCCCGAGGCTCATGAAGCACAGGCCGAACAACGTCAGCGACACCATCGCGACGTTGCGTGCGCCGTAGCGATCGACGACGAAGCCCACGCCCGGGCTTATCAGCATCACCACGCCCGACTGCACGGCAATGCTGCCCATCAGCGATGCGAAGCTCCAGCCGAAGGCGCGCGACAGTTCCGGCGCGAACATGCCGATCGTGTAGAAGGGCACCGGGCTGAGGCCGACCGCCACGCCGATCATCGACGCCAGGACGACGAGCCACCCTTTCGGTGTTTCGCGCGAGCCGATCGTCGATGCGATCCCCGCCACTTCGCTTTTCATCAGATGTGATCCTCGGGTCTGGACAAGCCGGCGACGATGCCGCACCATTCGTCATAAGAGTATGTCAAATGGCGCCGCGCAAGTCCCTGTTGCGGGATTGCCGCGAAGCCCTGGCGGGATCGCGACTCTATGACACCGAAGATGGCTTCATCGTCTGGCGAAACGCGTGCCGTGCGCAAGGGCTTCGTCGAGGTGGACGGGCGGCTTGTCCATTATCGGTACGCCGGAAATGGCCCGGCGGTCGTCATGCTGCATGATTCGCCGCGCTCCTCCCGCCTCCATCGCGAGACGATGGCGCGGCTGGCGGATCACTACCGCGTCTATGCGCTCGACACGCCGGGCTATGGGGCCTCGTCGCCGCTGGATGCCGGGCGGCCCACCATCGCGATGTTCTCGGCAGCGCTCGGCCGTACGCTGGAGGCGATGGGGCTGGCCTCGGCGCCGCTGTACGCCACGCATACCAGCGCCAAGATCGCGCTCGACCATGCGGCGCGTTCGGGCAACCCGCCGCGCCTGATCCTCGATGGCCTGTCGATCCCGGCCGGTCCGCCCGACGTGCCGTTCATCGAGGCCTATATGCGCCCGTTCCGCCTGGACGACGCCGGTGGCTATCTGGCGACCGAGTGGACGCGGATGCGCGACATGCTGCGCTGGTTCCCGTGGTTCACGCCGACGCCGGCCGCGCGCATGCCGATCGCCGGGCAAGGCGATGCGTGGATCGCCGATTACGTCCTCGACCTCCTCTCGGCCGGGCCGCACTATTCGTCCGCCTATGCCGCCGCGATGTATTACGATCCGATGCCGGCGCTGCGCACCGTCCGCTGCCCCACCGTGGTCGCGGCGCGGGCGGACGATGTTCTCTTCGCCTCGCTGGAGCGCGTGCCTGCGCACGACAACGACGCGCTGACGGTGATGCGCCTGCCCGCCGACGGCACGGCCTGGCTGGAATGGCTCGTCGGGATGTTCGCGGAGGCGCCGGTCCTGCCCGAGCCGCCGGACGCGAAGGATGCGGCGGCGGTTTATACGACGCTTCCGCACGGGCAGATGCTCGTTCGCCGCGCCGGCCATGGCCTGCAGCCCCTCCTCATTCTGGACGCACCGACGACGCTGCACGCGCGGCAGTGGCAGGACGCGCTCGGCGACCGGCCGACGCTGGTGCCGGACCTGCCCGGCTACGGCGGTTCCGGTCCGCTGCCCGTGGCCTCGATCGAGGCAGCGGCCGATGCGCTGGCCGCGATGATCGATGCGCTCGGGCTGGACCGGGTCGATGTGCTGGGCCTCGGCTTCGCGACGCCGCTCGCGGCAGCGTTCGCCGCGCGACAGGGAGACCGGGTGGGGCGTGTCGTCCTCGACGGCTGCTTCGCGGTGGACGATGCGGAGCGGGACGCCTTTGCCGCCGCACTGTGCCCCGATCCCGGCTTCGATCGGGCCGGCGGGCATCTCCATCGGATCTGGCACATGCTGCGCGACGGGGAGGCGCAATGGCCGTGGTTCGACGGGGCACCATCCGCGCAGCGAACGCTCGACCCCCTCCTCTCGGCGGCGGCGCTGCACCCTGCGCTGGTCGCCATCCTCGAACAGCCCGCGCACTACGGCGACATCGCGCGGGCCGCCGTGCAATGCCCGGCCGCAGCGCGTTACGCGGTGTTCGCGCCGCCGGCGCTGATCCTCGATCATCCGGACGATCCGGCGTACCGCGCTGCGGGAACGGTCGCGGCGCTGCTGCCGGACGCGCGGCTGGCGACACGCGCCGCGCATGTCGCGGACACATGCGCGATCGTCTGCACCTTCCTCGACGATGCCGTGCCCCACCCGGCCGGAGCCTCCCGCACGGTGGAGAACGCGATATGACGGCTGCCGTTCAACTGGCCGCGCCCGAAACGGCATCCGACTGGCCCCCGCGACGCTACGCCTGGTACGTCGTCGCGTGCCTGACGCTGGCCTATGCGCTGGCGATCCTCGACCGGGTGTCGATTGGGCTGCTCATCACGCCGCTTCAGGCCGCGCTCAAGATCAACGATACGCAATTCGGCCTGTTGCAGGGGATGGCGTTCAGCATCTGCTACTCCGTCCTCGGCCTGCCACTGGGCATGCTGTGCGATCGCTCGCATCGTGTCTCGGTGCTGATCGGCGGGCTCGTCCTCTGGAGCCTGGCGACGATCGGCTGTTCGTTCGCCACCACCTTCCACGGCCTGTTCGTCGCGCGGATGCTGGTGGGCGTCGGCGAGGCGGCGCTCGTGCCCGTCGCGACCTCGCTGATCGCCGACTATTTCACGCCGCTCGTAAGGCCCAAGGCGTATGGCATCTTCGTGACGGGCAGTTCGCTCGGCACCACGGCCGCCTTCGCGCTCTCCGGCCTGTTCCTCAGCTGGGCGGACCGACTGATCGCCACGATGCCCGTATTTCACGGGATGGCGCCGTGGCAGGTCGTGTTCGTGCTGTGCGGGGCGCCGGGCCTCATCCTGGCGGCGGTCATCATGGTCTCGGTGCGCGAACCGCGCCGGCACGGGGTTGCGTCCGTGGTGCGGGGGTTCAGCCTGCGGCCGATCATCGCGCTCTTCCGCGCCCGGCCGCTGGCGTTCGGCGCGCTGATGATCGGCACCGTCCTCAACCTGGTGTGCGTGTACGCGATCATCGGCTGGTTCCCGGCGCTGTTCATCCGCGCGCACGGGTGGACCCCGGCACAGACGGGCTATGCGCTCGGCGCGGTGGGCATGCCGATCAGCATCTTCGCGGCGGTGAACAGCGGCTGGGTGATCGCATGGCTCACGCGGCGCGGGCATCGCGACGCGCCGCTGATCGCCGCGATCGTCTGCGGCATCTCGATGGCCACGTTCGGTACGTTGGGCTGTCTCGTGCCGTCGGGCGCGCTCGCGCTTGCCTGCTACGGAATCAACGCCCTGTTCGTGAACTGGAACATCTCGGCGGTCTATTCGGGCATTTCGCTGATTACGCCGAACGAGATGCGCGGGCAGGTGATGGCGCTGCACACGATCTGCTCCGGCCTGATCGCGCTGACGGCGGGGAATTTCATCGTCGGCTTCCTCTCCGACACCATCTTCAGGACGCCGGCGGGCATCGCCTACGCCCTCGGCCTCGTCTTCCTCGTCTTCGGGCTTGCCGCCGCCATCGTCCTCGCCTCCGGGCGCAGGGCGTTTCGCGGCGCGGTCCAGGCGCACAGCGAAAGGGTAACCGCATGATCGAGCAGGCATTGGCGCACGCGGACGAACGCGAGGTGCTGGGCGAACGGCTCCACGAGATCCTCGGCGCGGAGGGCCTGCTGCGCGACGAGGAAAGCCGCCGGCTCCATTCCGCCGACCTGTTCGGCGCGGGCGGGCTGGTCGCGGCGGTCATCCGGCCGGCCTCGATCGCGGAACTGAGCGCCGCCGCCGCCGAGATCGCGCGCGCCGGGCTGGTCCTGCTGCCGCGCGGCGGCGGGCTGACCTACGTTCAGGGCTATGTGTCGGCCGAGGCGGGGGCGGTCGCGGTCGACATGCGCCGGATGAACCGCATCCTCGATATCGACGCACAGGACATGCTCGTCACCGTCGAGGCGGGCGTCACGTGGATGCAGATATACGAGGCGCTGAAGCCGCTCGGCCTGCGGCTGCCCTTCTTCGGCACTTTCTCCGGTCGTGGCGCGACGGTGGGCGGCGGGCTGTCCAACGGGGCGCTGTTCCTCGGCACGGCGCGATACGGCACCTCGGCGGAGATCGTGCTGGGCATGCAGGTGGTGCTGGCGGACGGCTCGATCCTCCACACCGGGCAGACCGCGATCGGCACCGCCAAGAAGTCGTTCACACGCACCTTCGGCCCCGACACCACCGGCCTGTTCACGCATGATGCGGGCGCGCTGGGGATCAAGGGCGTCGTCACGCTCCGCATGATCCGCGCGCCCGCCTTCACCGATTATCTCTCGTTCGGCTTTCAGGACCGGGATGTCGCGGTCGAGACCCTGTGCGAGATCGGCCGGTCGGAACTGGCCGAGGACTGCTACATGATGGACCCGGACAAGACCCGTCAGGCGCTTTCCCAGCCCGGTGATTTCATCCGGGACGCCAAGACGCTGATGAAGGTCGTCTCGCAGGAGAAGGGGCTGCTGCGCGGATTCAGGGCCGGCGCGCAACTGGCGATGGCGGGGCGGGATTTCGTCGAGGCCGGTTGCCATTCGCTCCACATGGTGCTGGCGGGGCGGACGCGCGAGGCGGTCGAGGGCGACATGGCGCTTGCCCGTGCAATCGTGGCGAAGGCGGGCGGCAAGGAATTGCCCAACTCGATCCCCAGGGCGGGGCGGGCCGATCCGTACTCGCCGCTCGATGCGGTGCTCGGCGCCACGGGTGATCGCTGGATCGCGCTCAACGCCAAGGTGGCGCACAGCGAGGCAAAGGCGCTGGTCGATGCGGTGGAGGAGCTGATCGCACGGCATCAGGCGGCGCTCGATGCCAGCGGCGTCGTCGTGTCGCGGCTGCTGACGGTGATCGGCAACCACGTCTTCAGCTACGAGCCGGTCTTCAACTGGCATGACAGCTGGCTGCCGATCCACCACGCATCGGTAAGCGCTGGGATGAAGGCGCGGGTGCCGGAGCCGGCGGCCGATACCGACGCGCGGGCCGTCGTGATGCAGGTGCGCACGGCGATCGTCGCGCTGTTCGCCGAGATGGGCGCGCAATCGAACCAGATCGGCCGTACCTATCGCTACGCCGACATCATGCGCCCCGAATCGCGCGCGTTGCTGGCCGGGATCAAGCGGCTGGTGGACCCGGACAACCGCGTCAATCCCGGTGCGCTCGGGCTGGGGCGCTGACGATGGCGCGCCCCTATATCGAGTTCGTCCAGACCCAGAACGTCGAGTGGGCGGTCCAGCCGGACGGCACGGAGGTCAAGCGCCTCAACGTCGATCCGGTCGAGGGCGAGGAGACGTACATCATCCGCTATCCGGCGGGGTTCGACGGCCCCGATCGCGGGCCGGAGGATCGCGCCGAGGAATATCTGGTGCTCGACGGCAGCATCGTGGTCGCCGGGCGCGAGCAGCGTTTCCATTGCTACGGCTTCATCCCGCGCGGCGAGAGCGCCGGCCCCCGCCGCACGCGCGAGGGCGCGACGTTGCTCGTCTTCCGGTACGGCCGGCACGATCCGAACAGCGCGACGGGCAACACCGAAGCGCTCGCGCTCGATCCCGCGACGATGGCGTGGGACATGACGCCCAGCGTGGCGCACATCGCGCACCTTCGCCTCGCGCGAAAGGTGCTGCGGCTCGGCCCGAACGACAGCTCGCGCACCTTCCTGTTGATCGGGCTGCCGCACGGTGTGCCCGCGCAGAAGGAGATGCCGGCGGAGATCCACGATCATTTCGAGGAGATGTTCATGCTGCAGGGGCAGATGTGGACGCCCGAGGGGTTGATCCGGCCCGGCGCCTATTTCTACCGCCCGCCCGAGATCGTCCACGGCCCGCACGTCTCGGAGGCGGGGTTCTTCCAGATCATGCGCGCCGGCGCAAACTATGTGCGCACCAAGTGGACGGCGCCGATGCCGCTGCCGATCGGGCAGGGTTACGCACCGAAGATCCCGGCCGGCACGCCCGAAAGCTGGACCCGCGAATGGAGCGGCCCCGCCGCCTACTAAGCGGCTCGACGAAAAAAGGGGCGGCGGTATTGCCACCGCCGCCCCTTTTTTCGTCCGGGTTTCAGACCCGCTTCAGCTCGACCAGTTCGTACCAGGTCATCATGTAACCATCGACGCCGCCCTTCAGGAAGATGGCATCGTCGTCGGCGGTGACCCACACGTTATATTCCGGGTGGCCGCCCGCCATCGAGGCATCGGGATCGGTGAAGACGTAGTGCGAGGCCTCGAACGTGCCGGCCGCCACCGTGATCGTCTCGTCGCCGACATAGGCGAGCATCAGGCTCGTTTCCGCGATGATCGGCGGGGGCGCGCCGCGATGGTCGGGGGAGGGGAGGAACGTGCGGAACTTGCGCGCGTGCGGCCCCTTGGACTTGTCCATCTTCTTGGTGATGTACGCATCGCCCGCGATCGGGTGCGTGCCGAAGCCGTCGAACACCCCGCCGAAGGGGACTTTCTGCGAGACGCGGCCGATCGTCGGCCCGAAGCTCTCGCACTCCACATAGCCGTCGGCGATGCGGAAGATCCCCGCGCCCATGAACTTGTCGCCCACCATCAGCCGCACGTAGCAGTCGGTCGGCATGTCGTCGGCATCGAGGCTGTAGACGATGTCGCGCAGGACGGTGGGATCGGGCTCGTCGATCTCGCACAGCGCGCGCATCGTGCGGCTGCCGTCGGTGTGCTTGGTGAAGGTGAAGATCTCGCGTCCGCGCTCGTGGCCCTCGCGGCCCGGTTTGCGGGAGGTATAGAGGATCTTCCCGCTGATGGTCGTGTGCTTCATCATGCGCTTGGGCTCCGGTTCTTGGGGGTCAGGCGTGGTCGGCAAGGAAGTCGCGGATCGCGGCGGCGCGCCGGTCGGCGAAATCGGGTGCGTCGGAGCGGGGCAGGGCTGCATAGCGGCTGCCGGGTACCACGCCCGCCAGCGCCGCGGTGCCTTCCAGCAGCGGATCGGTTTCGGCCGCCGTCAGCAAGGTCGGGCAGCTAAGGAGCGGTAGGCGCTCGCCCGCGTCCCACTTGAAGGCGGCGCGATAGTTGAGGTGATAGGTCTCGTTCGCCTTCAGCACCTCGACCACCCATGCGTGGATGTCGGCGGCGGAGCCGAGGCCGCTGTCCCGCCGTCCGCCCCGCGTGCGATCGTACCAGGGGAAGAAGAGATACTGGTCGCGGCAGAACTGGAATACCCGTGCCAGATACGCGCCCTCCCGGTCGGCGGGGAACGGGAAGGCGTAGTTGGCGAGGATGTCCTCAAGCTCTTCCGGCGTCATCAGGCTGACGCCGTCCAGTACCACGGCGTTGATCCGCGTGGGCGCCGCGATGGCCAGCTCGGCCGCGATCGCGGCGCCGGTGTGCGAACCATAGAGATCGACCTTGTCCACTTCCATCGCGTCGAGGAAGCGTTCCGCCGCGCCGGCAAGCTCGACGATGGTCGGCTCGCGGTCGACCATCGCCACGCTGTCGCCGTTGCCCGGCGTATCGGGCGCGAGGACGCGGTGGGTCTTCGCGAATTCGCCGATCATCCCGACAAGCTGGCGCGAGCTGCCGGGCGAGGCGTGCAGCATCAGCAGCGGCGGGCCGTCGCCGGCGTGGCGGTAGTGCATCTGGCCGTGGGGCACGTCCGCGAAGCCCCGCTTGATCGTCGTCATGGCTGTCCTTTCCGTGCAGGGGCGCCGCTCAGGCGACGGGTTCGCCCTCGATGATTTCGAGCAGCGCTCCCTCGGGGGTTTTCAAGACGCCGGTGCGGCGGCCGCTGTACAGCGCGCCATCGCGGACGACGGGGGGCGAGGCCCAGTGCCCGTCCAGCCGCGCGAAATCCGGGTGCATCATCGTGACGATCGCGACGCCGGGGGGCAGCGCGCCGGGATGCGCGGCGCGCGGCGTGACCTCGGCCGGATACTGATCGAGTTCGAGGAAGGTCTGGCCCTTCCAGCGCACGATGCAGAGCGGCGTCTTCTCCCCGGCGTCCAGCCCGAAGGCGAGCTGGATCATCGAATAACGGATCGACACCGGCTCCGTCACGTCGAGGCCGAGCACGTCCCTGGTCCAGGCGATCGTCGCGGCGAGATCCGGGCAGGCGAGGACGAGGATGAAGGGCCGGTCCACCAGCGAGGCCGGTACGGGCAGGCCGCTTTCCGGGTCATCCGTCCTGATCTCGGTCAGATAGACGATCTCCTGATCCGGGCCGCGCACCTGCATGGGCTTGACGGTGGGAAAGCCATCGAGCGGCTTGGGCGGGCCGATGACCTCGAAATTCTCGGACGCGATCATGCGTTCGTTGACGATCTCGACATCCTGCACGCAGATTTCGGTCGCCGCCCAGCCGGTCGTCCTGATCGGCCGGTAGCCCGGAACGGGATCGCCCTCGACGAAGCGGAGGAAGACGGGGGTGCCGGACGCGGGCTGCATCACCGCAAAGGCACGGCCCGCGCTGGCGGGGGCCGCCCATGACGCGGCGAGATCCTCGGTGAGGCGGCTTTGCTCGACGACCACGTAGTCCAGTTCCCGCGCGTAACGCGCGACGGCGGCGGCGACGTCGCTCACGACGTGAGTCGCGCATTTCAGAAGCGTCACGCTTGTCCCCTCGCTATCAAAGGCAGTTACCGTACCCGGCCCCTCGCATGACCGCATTTGATATATTCATAATACATATTGCAAGCGTCTTCGTGCCAGCGGGCGATCAATTTTCGAGATAGACCCAAGGGCGTGCCTGCGCGTCGGCGGCGCGGAAGGCGGTGATCCGCGCCTGCCCCTTGCGCGTCAGCTCGATCGCGTCGAGGCCTTCCATCAGCATCAGGCGCGGTTCGTCCTCCAACGCGAACGACCAGCGCTGCCCCGCCGCCGATACCGTCATGGTTTCGAGATCGACGGCGATGCGGGCACCCTCGGTGGCAAGCCCCGCGAGTATGTCGCAGACATCGTCGGGGAGCACGACCGGCGCCACGCCGTTGCGAACGCAATTGCCCTGAAAGATCGGGCTGAACGAGGAGGCGATGACGACGCGGAAGCCATATTCGGCGAGCGCCCAGACCGCATGCTCGCGGCTCGACCCGCAGCCGAAGTTCGCGCCCGTCACGAGAATCTCGGCCTCTGCGAAACGCGGATCGTTGAGCACGAACGCCGGATCGGGTTCCCGCCCGCTCGACCCGCGATAGCGCCAGCCGGCGAACAGGCCGCCGGACAGCCCCGTCTTCGACACCGATTTCATCTCGCGCGAGGGGATGATCGCATCGGTGTCGATATTGTCGCGCATCAGCGGTGCGGCGATGGCGTCGACCCTGACGAGCGGCGTCATGGCAGTGGCTCCAGCCGCCGCGGGTCCGCGATCGCGCCCGCGATCGCCGGGGCGGCGACCGTTTCCGGCGATGCGATATGGGTGCGCGTGCCCGGCCCCTGCCGGCTCTCGAAATTGCGATTGGTGGAACTGACGACGCGCTGCTGCGCGCCGAAGCTTTCACCGCCCGCATAGAAGCACATCGAACAGCCGGCTTCCCGCCACTCGAACCCGGCGTCGCGGAAAATGACGTCCAGCCCTTCGGCCTCGGCGTCCCGCTTCACCTGGGTGGAGCCGGGCACGCAGATCGCGCGTACGCCCGGCGCCACCTTGCGTCCTTTCAGGATGGCGGCGGCACGGCGCAGATCGGAGACGCGGCTGTTCGTGCAGGAGCCGATGAACGCGGCATTCACCGGCAGCCCTTCGAGGCGGTCGCCCGGCGTCACGTCCATATAGGCAATGGCGCGATCATAGTCGGCGCGGCCGGTCGTGCCGTCCAGCGACTCGAACGCCGGGACTGTCGCATCGAGCGGCATCCCGTGCTGCGGGCTGGTGCCCCATGTAATCATCGGCGCCACCTCGGCCGCGTCGAAACGATGCTCCACCGCGAACGGCGCGGCGTCCTCGGTGGCGAGCGTCCGCCAGTGCGCCACCGCCGTGTCCCACATCTCCCCCTCGGGGGCGTAGGGGCGGCCTGCGAGATAAGCGAAGGTCGTCTCGTCGGGGGCGATGATGGCGCCGAACGCGGCGAGCTCCGTCGCCATGTTGCACAGCGTCATGCGCGCTTCCATGTCGAGCGCCCGCACCGCCGCGCCCGCGAACTCGACGATATGCCGCTTCGCGCCGCCCGAACCGAGCCGGCGGATGATGTGGAGCGCCAGATCCTTGGCGGTGACGCCCGTGCCGAGCCGCCCGTCGATCGTGATGCGCATGTCGTGCGGGCGTTCGACCCGCAGCGTCATCGTCGCCAGCGCATGTTCCGCCTCGGTCGAGCCGATGCCCCATGCGATGGCGCCGAACGCGCCCTGCGTGCAGGTGTGGCTGTCCGGGCAGGCGAGCGTAAGGCCGGGGAGGACGATGCCCTGCTCGGGCGAGATGACGTGCACGATCCCCTGCCGGGGATCGTGCAGATCGAACAACGTGATGCCGTGCTTCAGCGCCCCCTCGCGCATCGCGGTCAGGAACGCCTTGCCCGTCGGCATCAGCGTGTCGTCGCTGCGGCCGGGAAAGGTATCGACGATGTGATCCATCGTCGCGAACACCTGCGCCGGCGCGGCGACCGTGCGACCGGCATCGTCCAGGCTCCTGAGCGCCACGCCGCCCGTGCGCTCGTGCAGGAGGAGCCGGTCGACCGCGAGAAGGTCCGTCTCGCCGTCCAGCGCGGCGACGACGTGCGTCTCCCAGATCGCGCCCGCCAGCGTGCGGGGCGGCCGGGGCGCATCACTGGCGACCGGCGTCATGATGCGCGCTTGTGCTCTGGCGTGCGGGACGCGGAAGCGGTCGCGTTCGCCATGATCGTCCTGCTTTGCAGCAGCCCGGCGACTTCGGCATCGGTGAAGCCGAAATCGCGCAGCACCGCCTCGCTGTCGCCGCCGGGATGGGGCAGATCGTGGCGCACGCCGGGGATCGCGCCGTTGATCTCCAGCGGCAGCGCGGGGAGGCGGATGGGCCGCCCGTCGTTCAGCGTCAGGTCGAGCAGCCCGCCGTTCGCATTGAGGTGCGGATCGTCGAACAGGTCTTCGGGCCGGGCGATCGGGGCGAAGGCGACCCCGGCTGCCTCCAGCCGGACGAGCAGGTCCGCGCGGCTGGATGCCGCCATGATCCTGCGGACCACCGGCACGATCACGTCACGTGCCTGCACGCGCTCATTGTTCGTGGCGAGGCGCGGATCGTTGCCGATCGGTCCGAGATCGAACGCCTTGATGAAGTTCTGCCACTGGCCGTCGCTCACCACGCCGACGAACAGCAGCTCGGCGGGATCGGCGGTCTCGAACACGTCGTAGATCGCCCAGGCGGAGATCCGCTCGGGCATGGGGCGCGCGGCCTGGCCGGTCACCGCCATCTGCGCCATGTGCTGGCCCACCATGAAGGCGGTCGTCTCGAACAGCGACGCGCGCACCATCGCGCCCTCGCCATCGTGCGTGCGGGCGAGCAGCGCGGCGAGGATGCCGATCGCGCCGAACATGCCGCCGGCGATGTCGATGACGGAGGCGCCCGCGCGCAGCGGCCGGCCGGTGGGGCCGGTCATGTAGGCCAGCCCGCCCATCATCTGCGCGACTTCGTCGAGCGCGGAGCGATGCTCGTAGGGGCCGGTCAGGAACCCCTTGGTCGAGCAGTAGACGAGGCCCGGATTACTCGTCCTGAAGGCATCCGGGCCGAGACCCAGCTTCTCCAGCGCGCCCGGGCGGAAATTCTCCACCACCACGTCCGCGCCGTTGACGAGGCGGATCGCCACGGCGAGCCCTTCGGCGCTTTTCAGGTCGAGGCAGATGCTGCGCTTGTTGCGGTTGAACATCGGGAAATAGCCCGATCCCGAACCCAGCAGGCGGCGCGTATGGTCGCCCCCGACCGGCTCCACCTTGACGACATCGGCGCCCAGATCCCCGAGAATGGTGCCAGTCGACGGCCCCATGACCATGTGGCTGAACTCGACAACCCTGATCCCCTCGAGGGGTAGTTTCCCCGCTCTCTGCACCAAAAGTCCGCTCCCGCGATCTCGACAAACCCGTTTCAATTGATATATAGACAATACAAATCGGATCAAGGTAGGAATGTCGCTCATGGACGTTTTGATCAGCGAGGTCGGTCCGCGCGACGGGTTGCAGAGCATCGCGGCGACCATGCCGACCGATGCCAAGAAGGCATGGATCGACGGTGCCGTGGCGGCCGGCGTCAGCGAGATCGAGGTGGGCAGTTTCGTGCCGCCCAAACTTCTGCCGCAGCTCGCCGACACGGCCGAGATCGTCGCTTATGCCCGGGGACTGCCGGGGCTGACGGTGGCCGTGCTCGTCCCCAACGCACGCGGCGCGGCGGATGCGCTGGCGGCGGGCGCGCACAAGATCACGCTGCCGCTGTCGTGCAGCGAATCCCACAGTCTCGCTAACCTGCGGAAGACGCACGCGCAGGTGCTGGAGGAGGCGCGGCAGATCGCCGGCATGATCCGCGCGCTGCCGGCAGAACGCCGCCCGCATTTCGAGGGCAGCCTCTCCACGGCATTCGGCTGCACGATCGAGGGGGAGGTGCCCCGCGCCAAGGTGGTCGCGCTGGCCGAGGCGCTGATGGCGGCGGGCTGCGACGAGGTGGGTCTGGCCGACACGACCGGCTATGCCGACCCGGTCTCCGTCAAGGCGATGATCGCCGCGCTCTGGGCGGCGCTGGGGCGTGAGGCGCTGACCGGCATCCATCTCCACAACACCCGCGGCCTCGGCCTCGCCAACGTGCTGGCCGCCTACGACGCGGGGCTGACCACCTTCGACAGTTCGCTCGGTGGCCTTGGCGGATGCCCGTTCGCGCCGGGGGCAAGCGGCAACATCGTGACCGAGGATCTCGTCTTCATGTTCGAGGCGATGGGCGTGCGGACCGGCATCGACCTGGAACGGCTGTTCGACGTGCGGGAGCGCGTCGCGGCGGCGCTCGGCGACGAACCGCTCTATGGATTTTCGCCGCTTGCGGGGCTGCCGCTGGGCTTCAGGCCGGCCACGGCCCGGAATACGATCATGGAAGGAGAACCGGCGTGACGATCATCGGGACGAAGATGGTGTGCGACGACAAGACCGCCCGCCAGTTGTTCGAGGAGACGATCGCGAAGCCGAATCGCGTCAAGTTCGGCTTCGGCAAAAAGCTCGCGATCGTGAACGTCGATTTCCAGTGCGCGTACACGCGGATCGACGAGTTCGCGACGGCCTATGAAACCGATCCCCGCCAGATCGAGCATACCAATACCATCTCGAACCTCGCGCGTGCCAAGGGGATGCCGGTCGTCTGGACGCATGTCGCCTACGCCGAGGACGGATCGGATTGCGGGATATGGGGCACGCGGACGGACACGCCGGATTCGTTGCAGAACATCAAGTACGGCAGCCGTCGATACGCGTTCGACGAGCGCTGCGAGATCGATCCGACGGACACGATCTACACCAAGCGGATGCCGTCCGCCTTCTTCGAGACGCCGCTCCAGTCACTGCTCGTCTTCCACGGCGTCGATACGGTGGTGGTGACGGGCGGCTCCACCTCCGGTTGCGTGCGCGCGACGGCGGTGGACTCGCTGTCGCGCGGTTACCGCACCATCGTCCCGATCGAGACGTGCGCGGACAAGCATGAGAGCTTCCACTTCGCGAACCTCACCGACCTTGCGATCAAATATGCCGATGTCGAACCCGTTCAGGTCGTGATCGACTGGCTGGAGGCGCAGTGATGCGCGAGGGCGAAGCCGATCCCGGCCTGTACGATTACCTGCCCTATCGCGACCGGCCGAAGATCGCGTGGCCGGACGGCAAGACGGTGGCCGTGTGGGTGTCGCCCAACCTCGAGTTCTACGAACTCGATCCGCCCGCCAACCCGCATCGCAAGAGCTGGCCAAAGCCCCACCCGGACGTTGTCGGCTATTCGCACCGCGACTACGCCAACCGCGTCGGCCACTGGCGCATGGCCGAGATGATGGAGGAGCACGGCTTCAAGGGCTCGGTCTCGCTGTCGGTCGCCCTTTGCCAGCATGTGCCCGAGGTGGTGGAGAACGCCAACCGGCTCGGCTGGGAGTTCTTCTCGCACGGGATCTACAACACTCGCTACAGCTACGGCATGGACGAGGCGCAGGAGCGGCTCATCATCGAGGATTCGATCCGGACGGTGCGCGAGGCGACCGGCCAGACGATCAGGGGATGGCTCGCCCCGGCGCTGACGCACACGCCGCGCACGCTCGATCTCATCGCCGAATATGGCATGACCTATACCTGCGACCTGTACCATGACGACCAGCCGATGCCGGTCGCGACCCGCAGCGGGCAGCTCATCTCGATGCCGTACAGCCTCGAGGTGAACGACCACTACGGCTTCTTCATCTACAACATGAGCCCGCGCGAATATGCGCAGACGCTGATCCGGCAATATGACCGTCTGGCGGACGAGGGCGCTCAATCCGGTACGGTGATGTGCATCCCGCTGCACAGCTACCTGATCGGGCAGCCGCATCGCATCGGCGCATTCGAGGAGGTGTTGCGGCACATCGCGGCGGACGGGCGCGCGTGGATCACCCGGTCGGGCGACATCGCGGACCATTATCTCGCCCAGCGCGGAGCCGTGGCATGACCCTCGATCCCGCCTATCTCGATTATGCCCATCGCCGCGAGGGCATGGATCACGACCTCTACCCCTGGTCGAACCTGTTCTCACGCCCGCCGCTGGCGTGGCCGAACGGTGAGAAGGTGCTGAGCTGGATCGTGATCGACCTCGAATGGTTTCCGATCACGCCCGATGCCAAGCCGTTCCTCGCGCCGGGGCACATGCAGACGGCCTACCCGGATTACCGCCACTATACGTCGCGCGACTATGGCAACCGGGTCGGCATCTACCGATTGCTCGACGCGCTGGACAAGGCAGGCGCGAAGGCGAGCGTCGCGATGAACAGCGCGATCGCCGATCGCTATCCCGCGCTGGTGCGCGATATCGTCCTGGCCGGGCACGAGATCATCGCCCACGCCACCGACATGAACGCCACCATCGCGACGGGCGTGGCCGAGGCAGACGAACGGGAGATGATCGCCGCCAGCCTTGCGGGCCTGACCCGGACGACGGGTGCGGCCCCCCGGGGCTGGCTCTCGATCGCCCGCTCGCAATCGTTCAACACCCCGGCGCTGCTGGCCGAGGCGGGCATCGCTTATTGCTGCGACTGGGTGAACGACGACCTGCCGTACCGGATGACGACCTCCAACGGGCCGATCCTCAACCTGCCGCTCAACCACGAACTGTCCGATCGCCAGATCCTCAACGTGCAGCAGCAATCGATGGCGAGCTATTGCGAACAGATCCGCGACGCGTTCGACTGGCTGGCGCGGGAGGCGGAAACGTCGGGCGGCGGGCGGATGCTCGCGCTGAACGTCACGCCGTACATCACCGGCCTGCCGTACCGCATGGCGGAGTTCGAGGCGTTGCTGATGTGGCTTGCCGGGCAACCCGGCCACGGTTTTGCCACTGGCGCGCAGATCGCGGCGTCGGCCGATGCCCAGCTTGGCTGATCGCATGGCGCGGACCCTGTACGGAAAACTGTGGGACACCCATGTCGTCGCGGAGGCGGACGGCAAGGCGCTGCTCTACATCGACCGCCACCTGCTGCACGAGGTATCGACGCCGCAAAGCTTCGAGGCGCTGCGCGAGGATGGCCTCACCGTGCGTCGCCCCGAGACGCAGCTGGCGGTGGCCGATCACAGCGTTCCCACGCACGATCGGGACAAGCCGATCGACGACCGCCAAGCAGCCGCGCAGGTCGCGCTGCTGGAGCGCAACTGTGCCGCGTTCGGGATCGAGTATCTGCCGCTGGCGGGAAACGATCAGGGGATCGTCCATGTGATCGGGCCGGAACTGGGCTTCACCCTGCCGGGGATCACGCTCGTCTGCGGGGATAGCCACACCAGCACGCACGGCGCGTTCGGCGCGCTCGCATTCGGGATCGGCGCCTCGGAATGCGGCACCGTCATGGCCACGCAGACGCTGTGGCAGGCACGGGCGCGGACGATGCGCGTGACGTTCACCGGGCGGCTTGCGCCGGGGGTGAGCGCCAAGGACATGGCGCTCGCCTTCATCGGCGAAGTCGGTGCGTCGGGGGCGGTCGGCCATGCGGTCGAATATGCCGGCGAGGCGGTGGCGGCGCTCTCGATGGAGGGCCGCATGACCCTGTGCAACATGACGATCGAGGCGGGCGCGCGCACCGGCCTCGTCGCGCCGGACGAGACGACGTTCGCCTACCTGCGGGATCGCCCGCGCGCGCCGCGGGGCGAGCAGTGGGATGCCGCCGTCGCTTTCTGGCGCACGCTCGCCAGCGATGCCGATGCCGCGTTCGATCGCGAGATCGTGATCGCGGCGGACGGCATCGCGCCGCACGTCACCTTCGGGACCAGCCCGGATCAGGTCGTGCCGCTCGGCACGGTGCTGCCGGCCGACGCGCGCTTCGACAGGGCGCTGCATTACATGGACCTCCGGCCGGGTGACGCGATGGAAGGCGTGCCGATCGACCACGCGTTCATCGGCAGCTGCACCAACGGCCGGCTGGAAGATCTGCGCGCGGCGGCGGCGGTCATCCGGGGCAGGCATGTGGCCGACGGGGTGCGCGCGCTCGTCGTGCCCGGCTCGATGCGGGTGAAGGCGGCGGCGGAGGCGGAAGGGCTTGACCGGCTGTTCGTGGCGGCGGGGTTCGAATGGCGCGAGCCGGGCTGCTCGCTGTGCGTCGCGATGAACGACGATCGCCTGCCGCCCGGCGCGCGCTGCGCCTCCACCTCCAACCGCAATTTCGAGGGACGGCAGGGCGCCGGCGCGCGCACGCACCTGATGAGCCCGGCGATGGTCGCCGCCGCCGCGCTGGCGGGCCGCATCGTCGACGTGCGGCAGGTGGCGCGATGAAGCCGCTTTCCACCGTGACCGGGCAGGCCATTTCGCTGCGCGAGGCCGATGTCGATACGGACATCATCTATCCCGCCCGCTTCCTGCTCGTCACCGAGAAGAAGGGGCTGGGCGCCTATGCGTTCGCCGACCGGCGGGCAACTCCGGGATTCCCGATCGGCGAGGACAACGATCGCGGCATCCTGATCGCCGGCCCCAATTTCGGCTGCGGGTCGAGCCGGGAACAGGCGCCCTGGGCGATCGGCGATCTCGGCATCCGCGTCGTCATCGCCGAAAGCTTCGGCGAGATCTTCTACGGCAACTGCTTCCGCAACGGGATGCTGCCGATCCGGCTCGACGCCGCGCAGGTGGCCGCGCTCCACGACGTGGCGGAGGCGGGGGGCACGATCGATGTCGATCTCGCAGCCCGCACCGTTTCCGCAGCCGGCGACGTGCTCCCGTTCGACATCGCCGACGACCGGCGCGAGGCGCTCCTCAACGGCTGGAACGACACGCTTCGCATCCTGGCACTTCATCAAGACGACGTTTCCCGCTTCGAGGCGGCGCAGCGACGCGCCGCCCCCTGGCTCTGGACAGCAAGGATTTAAACATGGCCGATACCCGCCTCCGCGACAGGCTCGCGAGCAAGGACTTCTTCGTCGTTCCCGGTATCCACGACATGATTTCGGCCGTGATCGCCGATCGCGTCGGTTTCGAGATCGTCTATGGCACCGGCTACTGGCTGACCGCCTCCGCCTACGGCCTGCCGGACGCAGGGCTCGTCACCTACACGCAGATGCTCGACCGACACGCGACGATCATGCGGACGAGCAAGGCCGCGCTGATCGCGGATGCCGACACCGGCTTCGGCGGGCTGCTCAACGTGCAGCATACCGTGCGCGGCTATGAGGCGGCGGGCATCTCCGCGATCCAGATCGAGGATCAGGAATTCCCCAAGAAGTGCGGCCACACGCCAGGCCGCCGCGTGGTGCCCATCAAGGACATGGTCCAGAAGATCAGGGTCGCGGCCGAGACGCGCGACGACCTGCTCATCATCGCGCGCACCGATGCGCGCCAGTCCGAGGGGCTGGACAGCGCGCTGCGCCGGCTCGAGGCCTATTCGAAGGCCGGTGCCGACATCCTCTTTCCGGAGGCGATGGAGAGCGAGGAGGAGATGCGGCAGGCCTGCGCCGCCTTCGACAAGCCGGTGATGGCGAACATGGCCAATGGCGGATCGACCCCGATCCTGAAGGGCGACGTGTTGCGCGACATCGGCTACGCCTTTGCCATCTACCCCTCGCTTTCCAGCCTGATCGCCGCCTCCGCGATCGAAACCGCGTTCATCCGGCTGCGCGACGGGGGCGACGGCGAGCCGGCCGACCTGCCCATGTTCGACTTCAAGGAGTTCTGCGGCCTCATCGGCTTTCAGGACGTGTGGGATTTCGAGAAAAAGTGGGCGCTCTGAGAGTCCGTTTGAAAACTTGCGGAAAAGCAAGTTTCGAGGCGGTGCCGCGAAACGCGCCGCGGCGCGTTTCCAAACAGACTCTGACGCCCCTTCGCCCCCCTCTGCCCCGACCGGCCCCCAAGCCGGCATTCGTCTGGACCGGATGACCATGGACATCACCGCCGCCGTTCTCGCGCGCACGGGCGACAATGCGCGCCCCTATGCCGCCAACCGCCCGCTGGAGCTTGCCACGTTGACGCTCGATCCGCCCCGGCCGGGCGAACTGCTCGTGCGGATCGATGCGGCGGGCCTGTGCCATTCGGATCTCTCCGTGGTGAACGGCGATCGGCCGCGCCCGATGCCGATGGCGCTCGGCCATGAGGCGACCGGCATCGTCGAGGCGCTGGGCAGCGCGGACGATACGCAATTCGCGATCGGCGACCGCGTCATCCTCGCCTTTCTGCCTTCCTGCGGGGAGTGCGTGCGCTGCAAGGGCGGCGAGCCGTACATGTGCGCGGCGGGTGCCGCGGCGAACGGGGAAGGGCGGCTGCTGAATGGCGGCCGCCGGCTGCATGACGCGGGTGGGCATGACGTTCACCACCATCTAGGCGTGTCGGCCTTCGCGACGCACGCGGTCGTTGACCGCCGCTCGGCGGTGAGGGTGGACAAGGACATTCCGGCGCACATTGCCGCGCTGTTCGGCTGCGCGGTGCTGACGGGCGCGGGCGCGGTCATCAATTCGGCCGTGGTGCGGCCGGGGGAAAACGTGCTCGTCTATGGGCTGGGCGGCGTCGGTCTGTCGGCGCTGCTCGCCGCGCGCGCCAGCGGCGCGGGGGCGATCGTGGCGGTCGATCCCTCTGCCGAGAAGCGGGCGATCGCAACGGATCTGGGCGCGGTCGCGCTGGACGTGGGCGAGACGGCGCGGCTGGGCGAACTGTTTCCGGCGGGCGGCGCGGATGTGGTCATCGAGACGGTCGGCAAGGCGGCGGTGTTGCAGGCGGCCTATGCGGCGGCACGGCGGGGCGGGCGCATCGTGACGGTGGGCCTGCCCAACCCTGCGGAGGCGTTCACCATCCCGGCCATCTCGCTGGTCGCGGACGGCAAGACGCTGATCGGTTCGTACATGGGGTCGGCCATACCGGCGCGCGATATTCCGCGTTACATCGCCATGTGGCGGGCGGGGCGGCTGCCGGTCGAAACGCTGCTGACCTCGATCAGCCCGCTGTCCGGGATCAACACGCTGCTCGACGGCCTGGCGGACGGGAGCGCGATCCGGCAGGTGATGGTGCCGGACCCCGCCTGAGCGAAAGGTGGCCGCTCCTCAGCGCGCGGATCGGCCGTCGAGGCCGTCGATCCGCGCCTGCAATCGGGTAAGCACCGACGCACGGATCGGCTCCCCCGCGATGAGCTTGCGCCAGGTATTGTAGCTGATGCCGAACTGCTCGGTCAGCGCCGCATCGGTGCGGCGATCCACCATGGCTTGCAGGCGATCGACCAGATCGGGATTGACCGGACGGCAGCCCTTGGACTGCGGCGGCGGGGCCGGGTGGTGCATGATCGCCCTCGTCTCTGTGCGGGCGCGGGGGGAGGACCGCGCCGTCCCCCATTTGATATAAAGACAATACAAATATGGCAAGCGCGAAGCGGGCCGACGTGCGGGAAAACGTCGTCAACCGGCGGGCAGGGCGACCGCGCGTTCGCCCCCCAGCGGGGACGGCGCGCGCCATCCGCCGTAGCGATAGTAGAGCCCGTTGAGGATCATCGAGATCGCGGCGCCGAGCGGGAAGCTCCACCAGAGCGCGTCCACGCCCAGCACCGGCTCCAGCACGAGCGCCGCCCCGATCCGCCCCGGCCCGAACGCGACGAACAGGGCGATCAGCGGCACCACCACCGCGCCGTTCGCCCGCACGACCGACGACATGGCCAGCGTCGATCCCTGCAGGATGAAGCTCCAGCTGGCGAGCAGGTTGAGATGTTGCGCGATGGCGATCGCCCCCGGATCGTGCGGCAGGAAGAAGCGGAGCAGCGGGCCATCGAAAAGCGCGGTGAGGATCACGAGCATGCCGGTCGCCACCGCGTTGATCGCCACGCCGACATAGGCGATGCGATCGACACGGCCCCACGCGCCGGCCCCGATATTCTGCGCGACCATGCCGCTGATCGCCATGCCGATCGCGATCGCCGGCATCTGCACATAGGCCCACAGCTGGTTCGCCGCGCCGAAGGCCGCGATGGTCGCGGTGCCATGCCGGTTGACGAGGCTCATCATCACCAGCGACGAGCCGGCGATCACGAGCATCTGCAAGCCCAGCGGAACTCCCTTGAGGACGAAGACCCGCACGAGCGACGCGCTGGGGCGAAGATAGGCCCATTCCGCCTCGCGCAGCCGAACCGGCCGGTCCCGCGCATAGACCGCGGCGAGCAGGATCGCGATCGTGACGGCGCCGGCCAGCGCCGTCGCCAGTGCCGAACCGGCCGTGCCCATCGCCGGGATCGGCCCGTAGCCCCGGATCAGGATCGGGTTCGCGACGATCTCCACCACGATGCCGGGGAGCATCGCGAGCAGCGGCGTCACTGAATCGCCCGCGCCGCGCACGATCATGGACACGGCGATCGTCATCAGCGTTGCCGGCAGCCCGACGAACATCATGCGCAGGTAAGGCAGCGCGTAGGGCACGATCTGCGCCGGGGTGCCGAGCCAGTCGAGGATGCGCGGCGACAGCATCCAGCCGGCGATGCCGACGCCGATGCTGATCGCCACGAACAGCGTGAAGCCCGATCCGGTCACCCGCCGCGCGCCATCCACGTCGCCGCGTCCGACATGCTGCCCGACCATGACCGACACGGCCGTGCTGAGACCGAACATGACCGAATAGAGCAGGAATATGACGAGGTTGGCGTTGGACGTCGCCGCAAGCCCGATCCCGCCGAGATAATGGCCGACCCAGATCGCATTGATCGATGCGTTCAGCGATTGCAGCGCGTTGGCGCCAAGCACCGGCAGGGCGTATAGCAGGAGCGCGGGAACGACCGGGCCGGAGGTCAGCGCGCTTGGCCCGGATGTCACAGGAACAGTCTCCACGGCATGCACCGGCGGCGGCTTAGACCGTTCGATCGCTGACCGCCAGAATTGACCTACTAATATATCAAATGACGGGCGGGTGTAACCCTCTGACCGGGATGATACGAGGCCGGACCCCCGACCGCTTATCCTGTTGGGCCATTGAGCCTGCCGAAATGGCGTCTCCAAGGAGGGCAGGGTGGCATCGACGTCCTTCGAGACGGGGCTTCGTCTTCGCTCGGTCCCCCTTCAGGATGAGCGGGTCAGCTTTCCGTCACCGGATTCTACGCCGGTGTCGCGATACCCAGATAGGCCGCCAGGCCGACGAGCACCCAGATGGTGATGACGGACACGCGCGCCCGGTTGTTGACCTGCCTGATCGTGGCGTCGGTCTCGGCCGTCGGCCCGGTGGCGGTCATCTCGCGGATCGCGCCGAACAGGGGAACAAGCTGGCGCCGCACGACCAGCCCGAGCGCGACGCAACCGGCCAGCAGGCACAGCTTCACCGCGATGAAGAAGGGCATCTCCCGCAGGCCGGCCAGTCCCGCGATCCCCGCAAGCCCGAACGCCGTCACGCACAGATAGCGGATCGCCAGATCGAGCTTCCTGATCGCGCCACCGCCGCCATGCTGGAGGTGGACGGCCCATGCAAGCGCGAGCCAGCCCACGAACAGCACCGCCATGAGGGCGGGGATGAGGCCGGACACATCGACCCACCCCTTCGCCCATGCGAGCGCCAGCCCGGTCGGATACGCCAGGATCAGGGTGGTGCGCGGCGCCATGTCGATGTTGTTCAGGATCTTCACGGCCATCATCCGCTCCGCCACGGAGCGTTTGGGATCAGTCATGAAGCCGGACGTATAGAAGGCACCGAGATCACCGCCCAGCCAGTAGACGAACACCAGCACATGCAGCAGGGTAAGCAAAGCAACGACCACGATCCAAACCCTTTTCGGTCATCTCGAACGGGTCGTTCTGGTCGTGTCGCCGGACCGGCGTCAATTTGAGTAATGGCCGGTTAGAGGAACAGTCCCTCGGCCCGGGCGCTTTCGGCCAGCCCGTCGCGAAAATCCGGGTGGGCGATGGCGATGAGCGCGCGCGCCCGTTCCGCCGTCGATTTACCTTTCAGTTCGGCATGGCCGTATTCGGTGACGACAATGTGGGTATCGGTGCGCGGCGTCGTCACCGGGCCGCTCAGCCTCGCCACGATGCGCGACACCGTGCCGCCCGCCGCGGTGGAGTGGCAGGCGATGATCGACTTGCCGCCCGGCGAGGCATAGGCGCCGCGCACGAAATCGAGCTGTCCGCCCGTGGCGCTATACTGGCGGCCGTTGCGATATTCGGAATTGCACGCGCCCTGCAGATCGACCTCCAGCGTCGCATTCACCGACACGACGTTGGCGTTGCGCGCGATGACCGCCGGGTCGTTCACATGATCGACGGGATGGGCCTCGACAGCCTCGTTGTCGTTCAGAAAGTCGTAGAGTGCCGCATCGCCCAGCGCGAAGGTGAAGATCGACCGGCCGGCATGGATCTGCTTGCGGCTGTTATCGACGACGCCCGACCGGATGAGCCTGACCAGGCCGCTGGTCATCATCTCGGTATGGATGCCCAGGTGGCGATGGTAGCGGAGCGCCGCGCATACCGCATCGGGCAGCGCGCCGATGCCCATCTGGAGGCAGGCGCCATCTGCCACCAGCCCGGCGATGATCCGGCCGATCGCATCGTCGGCCGGGGAGCCTTGCGCGGTGGCAAGCTCGAACAGCGGCACCTCGTTCTCGACGAGCGCCGCGACCTGCGAGATGTGGATCATGCTGTCCCCGCGAACATGCGGCATGCGGGGATTGACCTCGAGGATCACCCGCACCCCGGGTTTGCGCGAGACGGCGAGCGAATAATCGACGCTCGTGCCGAGGCTGAAATTGCCGTCCGCATCCATCGGCGAGACGGTGGCGAGCAGTGTGTCGACCCCGATATGCTCGCGCATGGCGCGCGGCACCTGGCTGAAGTTGGACGGCAGCACGCTGGTGACGGGGAGTCGCTGCGCGACGCGCACCGCATCGAGCGCGCGTTCGACGCTCCCGTGAAAGAAGCTCATGGGCGTCACATGCTCTCTCAGCGCGAAATCGAGTACGCTCCTGCCGGCGCTCGGCATCGACAGAAGATAGTAAAGGGAGAGATCGCGGACCCCGCCCGCGCGCACCCGTTCCGCCAGGGCGGCAAGTATGGCGGGCGGGGCGCCAGCACCCAGGGCCATGGTCGCCTTCGCACCGGATGGAATGAGAGCGGCCGCCTCCGCGGCGTTCACCAGCCGATCGCGATAGTGTCCGATGTGAGGGGATCGTGTCACGGCAGGCCCTCTCCTGTGCCTCTGATCCGGGGTCGCTTATCGCCTCGAGCGATCAGCGCCTGAAGTTTGGTGCTACCCCCTATCGGACGGAGTTCCAAGGCAGCTCCAATGTGCCCGACGCCGAGGCTACCGTGGACACACGAAGCGTGGATCGAGGACGGCGCCGCTTTCCTTCCTGTCCCGAAAGCCGAAGACCCCAGGCGCGGACGCAAACCTCGCCGCTTCCCACAGCTGCCTGCCCCGGAGGGCGCTTTATCTCTACATTCGGGGAAAAATGGTGCTGCCGGTGAGGATTGAACTCACGACCTCTGCCTTGCCAAGGCTTGAGATGATAATAATCGTAGTGTTTTAGACTTCATCTCACTTCATCGTTCGCCATTATGTCACTGAAAATCAGCGACTAAAGTTCATCGCACATCATCTTAGCTGACCGCACTCAACATCAGCCTGATGACCCGGCGATGACCATTCCGGTCTGCCAGAATTGGGAGATCGAAGTGACCCTCCATGCTCCAAAGCGGCGCGACAAGACCACCGCACGCATCAACAAGTCAACCGTGGACGGCATGGTCCCGCCGGCAGCCGGCACGCGGAGCGTACTTTGGGACACGGAGTTGAAATGCTTCGGGGTGCGGATCACAGCCAACGGGGTCCGCACCTATGTGCTGCGCTACCGCATGGGGGGCGCCGACACGCCACAGCGAATGCTGACGATCGGACGGCACGGATCGCCCTGGACCGCGGAACTCGCCCGCAAGCGAGCGGTCGAGCTCCTGTCGCAGGTGCGTCTAGGCACGGACAACGTGGCCGCGCGCGACGCCGCCAAGGCAACCGCCGTCGCCGACGTGGCTGCCCGGGCCGACCGCATGTTCGCCGCCTTCGCCGACATCTGGATAAAGGAGCATGTACAGCGCGACAGGTTGCGCAGCGAGACGGACATCAAGGGAGTCGTAGAGCGCGACCTAAAGCCTGCGCTCACCAGCAAAACGATCGACGAGATCACGAAGGCGGATGTCACCGCCATTCTGAACGCGATTGGCGACCGAAGCGAGGCGGCGGCGAACAAGGCGCACAAGTGGCTCCGGGCGATGTACAACTGGATGATCGAGAAAGGACATATCGACCGCTCGCCGCTCCACCGCATGGGGCGACCCTACAAGGAGGGAGAGCGCACCCGGGTCCTACGCCTGGGTGAACTTGTCGTTCTATGGGTAGCGCTAGAGGCAGTCGCGGAGCCCTTCCGCCTGCCGCGCCGGTATCCAATCTTGCAGCGCCCACTCTCGTGGAGGCACCTCCAAGCCCTCCCAAGCGCTGATGTCGATCAGGGGCAGCATCGCTGCCGGCGGGTTCGCAGCCGCGCCTGTGAGCGCCCGCAGATCGTCTGCGGAGCCATCCCAATCCATGATGTCACCCTTAGTGGGCAGCCCCGGAAGGTCGAGGATATGCGCGTCGCCGCCAGCCAACCTTATATCGTGCAGCGCACGTTCGGCGAAAGCACGGCCCGCCTTCATCCGGATCGCCGGGACGGTCCACAGCGCTGCGCTCAGGTCGATTTCCGCCCACGTGGCGCCCAGCACTTCACCAGAGCGCGCCGCTGTCAGAATCGCAAACTCCAGCGCACGCGCCGCCGTCGCCTCCCGGTCCCGCAGATCGGCCATGAAGGCAGGAACCTCAACATAAGGCAACGCCGCATGGTGGCCGCGCGAAAGCCGCTGCCGCTTGGGTAAGAGCTGGTCGAGGTGGCCACGCCACCGTGCCGGGTTCTCGCCGGATCGCAGGCCTTTGGCTTTAGCAGAGTCTAGTACGTTCTCAATTCGGCCGCGCAGGCGCTCCGCTGTCTCGGGCGTGCGCTGCCAGAGCGGTTGCAGCACTTCCAGAACGTCGCGGGTCGCGATCGTCTCGACCATCCGTGCGCGGATCGGAGCCGCATATTTCGTCAGGGTCATGGTCCATTGTGCCGCATGCTTTGCGTTGCGCCATGATGGACGCATGGCTTCCATGTAGGCATGGGTTGTGAGTCACGCTGCCATATCGATGTTGTCTGCGGCAGCATAATATTGATCTTTGGCTTCGGCAGGCGGGATGTTGCCGATGGGTTCGAGCAGCCGGCGATGGTTGAACCAATCGACCCATTCCAGCGTGGCGTACTCGACTGCTTCGAAGCTGCGCCAGGGTCCGCGGCGATGGATCACCTCAGCCTTGTAGAGGCCATTGATAGTCTCGGCCAAAGCGTTGTCGTAACTGTCGCCGACGCTGCCGACCGAGGGCTCGATCCCGGCTTCGGCAAGGCGCTCGGTGTACTTGATAGACACGTATTGCGACCCGCGATCGCTATGGTGGACCAGGCCGCCGCGATGAGCCGGACGCCGATCATGAAGCGCCTGCTCGAGCGCATCCAGAACGAAGCTGGCATGTGCTGTCCTGCTGGCGCGCCAGCCGACGATCCGGCGGGCGTAGGTGTCGATGACGAAGGCAACGTAGACGAACCCCGCCCAAGTCGCGACGTAGGTAAAGTCGGACACCCACAGCATGTTCGGCGCTGGGGCGTAGAACTGCCGGTTGACGTGGTCGCGGGGGCATGGCGCCGTTTTGTCGCTGATGGTCGTGCGCACCGGCTTACCGCGGATTACTCCTGCCAAGCCCATCTCGCGCATTAGCCGTTCCACGGTGCAGCGCGCGACCGCAAAGCCCTCCCGCATCATCTGCCGCCAGACCTTGCGCACGCCGTAGACCGCGAAGTTCTCGGCGAACACGCGGGTGATCTCGGGCTTGAGGGCCACATCCTGCCGCGCCCGCGCCGACAGGCGCGCTGGATCCTGTCGCTGCGCAACGCGCTCGTGATAAGTGGATGGGGCGATCGGCAGGACGCGGCAGATCGGCTCGACCCCATAGACATCGCGGTTATCGTCAATGAAGCCGATCATCGCTTGAACGGGCGGTCGAGCTCCGCCTGAGCAAAATACGCGGATGCCTTGCGCAGGATCTCGTTGGCCTGCCGCAGCTCGCGGACCTCGCGTTCCAGCGCCTTTACCTTGTCCGCCACCTCGGCCGGGACACCGGCGCGCTTGCCGCTGTCGACCTCGGCCTTCTTCACCCACTCGTGCAGCGTCTGCGGCACGCAGCCGATCTTCTCCGCGATCGACACCACCGTCGCCCATCGCGATGGATGATCCCGCTCATGATCGAACACCATCCGTACCGCTCGCTCGCGGACCTCGGGCGCAAACTTGTTCGTCGTCTTGCTCATACAGGCTCCGCCTTCTCGGGAGTTGGAGCCTCCGGCAAACCCGAGGCGGTTCAGGCCGCTTTTGGTGACGCGGTCGGAAGCAGGCTCTCCGCCTCATTAAGCAGAAGCTTGATCTGGTCAGGATCGCTCCAAGCGTCGCCTGTCTTGAGCTGGATCGCTACCACGCGACCGGGCGCGCCGCCGCGTGCCGCGAGGCTTTGCGCGTAGGCCGTGTCCGTGCCTGGCTTCCGCGAGTAGATCAGGAACTTGGTCGTCTTGGGCGCGGCCGCGATCAGAAGCGCGATTTCCCGATCGCCCGTCCCTAAGTCTTTCGGATCGAAGGTCGAGCGGTGGACGATCACAAGATCGGGCGCTGGGGTCAGGAAGTTGTCCCGCGCGGCTTGATCCCGACCAATGATCGCCGGTATCGCATCGAGCTTCCGATCTCTCAGTTGCTGGGCCAGGAAGTGGGCGTTGGTCTCACCATTCTCTGTGAGGGCCTTGCTATAGGCCTGCCCGGGATAGGCGGTGTCGAACACAATGACCCGAGGCCGCGTGGCCGCGGGTGGGGGCCCAGGCCCAGGCCCAGGCCCAGGCCCAGGCCCAGGACAGAACTTTAGCTTCTCACAGAGCAAGCTCCGGGTAGTCTCTGGGGCAAATGTCGCCGCTGAATAGGCGGCGATCGTCAGCAAGATCGCGGCAGCGACGAGATAGAGAATGTGGTGCGCAATCCAGCGAAGCCAGCCGATGATTGTGGACCAAAGCTCAGGATCCCCTGGCGTATCTTTCTTGCCTGCCACTATCTGCCCCTCCTTTCAAACAGCCGGAGGTTGCGCGACGATCAGCTCCTTGCCGGCGCGCTCCAGAAGATCTTGATTGTGATCGGTGATGTCCCGCAAGGTCATCTGATAGAAGATGTCCGGCTCAATCCCGGTGTCTTCCAGTACGCGACCTTCGTTTTTGCGGACGCGGATCGCCCGCCGAATGGTCAGTCCGAGAACGAAGCCCGTCGGAAGGTCCGTCAGGCCGGCAGGGCTCCGCGCCAAGTAGACGAGCGGCGTCGCGCTCATCCACGGATAGTCCCGCACGCTGTGAGCGAGCGCCCCGTCCTGAATCGTCCAGATCGTGTCGCCATCATCGGGAACACCGGGTGAAAGCACCGCCTTCTTCGACAGAGAGCAGCCAGCAGCGTTGAAGGCGTCAACGATCGCTGCGCTGAGCTTGCCAGCGATGAGATCGGCTTTGAGAGAGGCGTCGAGCCTGAAGTCGGGGTTGAACATCCTCACGACGTCCCAGCGCCAATTGTTGCCGCCTGCCGCCGCCATGTTGGCGTCGGTGCAGATGAGCTTTCCAAGCCGATTGTCGATAAAGCCGGCGGCAAACATGTCAGCGGTGCTGAAAGCGAGCGCGTCACTGATGAGCACGACTGGTCCAGGGTACTTTCTGCCGACTTGATTATAATCGGCATCATCGCCCTCGATCGGGATGCCGCGAGTGTAGTCGTCTCCTGTGCTGAACGCTTCAGCGAACGACGGCCGCCACCGAACAAAGTAGTCCGTGGCTTCTGCCATCGCGCGAGTCAGCGGCGTCACGCGAAACTGGAACCGCGCTGGAACTACAGGCATGGCGCTGAAGAGCTGGAGCACGCGCTCACCCGCCGCGATATAGCCCCCGGTGTTGCCGCGCATGTCGAATATGAGCCCGGTCTGTGGGAGCGCCGGGAGCACGGCCGCGACCGCGTTGACGATGTCGTCGATATTGTTCGCACCGAACGACCAGAACCGAAGATAGGCGAACGTACCGTCGACCGTTGTCACCCGGCCATAGTCGAACACGCCCCCGGCCCCGCTGCCCTCGATCGTGGGCACGCCCGCCGGCTTCGCTGGTGGTGGGGCAGGATCGAACGAGTCCGGCGCAGTCTGGATACGGCGCGCGTCCTGAAGCCCGGCCAGAAGAAGATCGCCGCCATATCCCGTGATGTTACGGCCGACCGCCGGGTATCGCGGGGCACTGGCGGAGTCGAAGCCGGCCCAGATAAACCGCTCCTCGAGGACCGCTCCGTTCAGGGTGAATTTGATATCGACCCATTCCTCGAGCGGAGGCCCGAATTGCGCGAGCGGCCGGTAGGTGAGGAATGCGAGGCTGCGCGCGAGCGACGAGGCTTCGTTGCCGCCATCGAACATGTTCGCGTTGAGCCTCAGATATCGCTCGATAGCGATGCCATTCCAGTGCGTGACGCGCGCACCTGGCTGCAGCGACTTGATGGGAACCCCGGCCGTGAGTTTGGTCACGACATAGACCTGCTTCCCGGCTTCCCAGCAGCTCTCGACCAAGAACGGCAAAACAGCGGCTCGTCCGTAAGGCGAACGCCCGGCAAATGACACGTGGCGGTCACGGACCCGCGTAACGATTTCGACCAGGTTCTCGTGGAATTCCGCATCGCTCAACGCGGTCGCCCGTAACCGCAGTAGGCCGAGCGCCCGCACCGGATCAAAGCCGTAGATCGCCTTTTTGCGCGGGAGGTGGACGTAGAAGCCCTCCAGAGCCAGCGCGAGCTGCTCCAACACCTGTAGGCGATCGGCAATGGGATAGACGGGGAGCGCGGTCGACGCCTGGAGCGCGAACGTCTTGGCAAGGACCTGACCACCCGGCGACTGTAGCAACGTCTCTCCGCGCTTCGCTCGAAAGGCGGGCGCTGCCTTTTGCGCGGCCGACCTGTCCGGTTTCGCACGCGCTCTTCTGGCTACCGCAGGCGCCTTTGCGACCTTTAATTTTCCGGGTCTGTCTTTCGTCGCCATACCGCCCCCCGCAGCACGATTCGATACTATCTTATTTCTGCTGCGATCGAAAGGTGTCACTACAAATAAGAGGCGCACGACAACTGAATGAGAAGAAGCCATGTCAACCGCGTCAACGCGCTGCTCGCGCAGACCGCCGGCCGCCTCACCTACAAGGCGCTGATCGCATGACAGAGAGAGAAAAGCCCCTCGGGCTGGACATGGACCCGGACGAAGCGTTTGCGCGGTTCCTAGGGGTTGATCCTGCGGAGTTGCCCGAGAACGTTCGCCTCAGACAGAAAAAGGGGCCGCCGAAGCGACCCCCAGGTGTTGACGGAAAGGGTGAGCCGCCTACCGGTTAACGGCGGCGGTAGTGGGACCGGACCCGTTCCACCTTGCGGTGGCGGATGCGGTAATATGCCCGGATATGAGTCATATCGTCGTCCTTGATTTGGACGACAGAACGTGCGAATCTCCAAATGTCACAGAGGAGCCGCGACGCCTGTCGTCCGGTTGCGGGGAGGCCGGCCGTTAGGTCGGCCTTTTCGATTCCGGGCAACTCTCCCGGACCCACTCAAAATCACATCGGCGCCTCCATCAAGCATGGCATCCCTGTGCCTCGGCGCCACTCATAACTCCGGTCCCGGCTATACGCAACAACTAATCGCCTTCAGCGTATAACGATGTTGTAACGGGCTTTGGAACGATGTTATACGGGTAGGGACTAGGTTGCGGAGGATGGGTCATGGCGGTCAATATCACAGGCGGGAAAATGCGAAGCCCTCGTTACCCAGTGATCGGACTGGGTGATGCAATCGAGCGAGTAAGGCTGGTGTATGAGAAAGATCATCTCAACACGGTGCCTAAAGAGGTCGTAGCCGAGCATATGGGCTATAAGACAGTCAACGGCGCCTCGCTGGGCGTGATCTCCGCCGTCTCGAAGTTCGGCCTGCTTAGTGGTGGAGCGGATGGCATGCGGGTCACAGATCGCGCGCTCGCTATCCTCGTGCATGCGAAGGGCGACCGAGAGCGGTCGAGCGCCATCGAGGCCGCCGCGCACGCCCCAGCGCTGTTTGCGGAATTGTTTGAGGAGTTCCCCAACGGGGCAAGCGATAACGCGATTAAGTCTTTCCTCTTGGGCCGTAAGAAGTTTCTGCCCGCCGCCGTGCCCGTCGCTATACGGGCATTCAAAGACACGATGGCGGTTGTTCAGGAGGAGGTTGTGGATTACGAGACGGGCGATGATGATGGCCCCGACGACCAAGAGGATTTCACAGTGTTGCAGCCCCAGACCCCGCCGCCAGCGGCGGCACCGCCTCTCCCCCCGGTAGGCGGTTTCGAGATCGGCTTTACCGGCCAAGCGATCCGGTTGCTTGGCAACATCGGCTCGCAGGAAGAGGCAGATAAGGTCCTGAAGGCGATCGAGGGGTTGAAGTTCATGCTGCCTGCGAGGGCGGAGGAGCAGCCGAACTAAGGGGCTTTCGCGCTCTCGACTCCCAGATGGCGGTGTGCTTCACTCCCACCGAAAAATCGAGGGCATTACCATGGCGCGCGGCAAAGCAAGCGGGATCAGTCTCTACAAGTCAGACGCGCGAGTAATTCTAGGCATGGTGGCGCGCGGTGACCGAGATCACGACATTGCTGCATGGTTCGGCGTGAACCAAGGGCGGATCGCGGAGGTTAAGAGCGGCGAGTATGGCGACTTAGAGATGGCGCCCGCTCACGACCTGCCGCCGAGCGGGCCGCCTGGCATCAAGGGAAGGCGCATTCGAGAGGCTATCCGCAAGGCATTCACGCTCATCGAGGAGGGCGGGGAATCTGCAATGGAAGCGGCTCTAACGGAGATCAAGGCCGCCGCCGTCAAATTCGACACTAACGAGACCTGAGCGACGCTTTAATGCGGCTATTTGGGACGTGTGGATAATCGGACAGCTTCTCTAGCTCCTTGCGGCATGGTGGAATCCACACCAACCGAGGTCCGCCGGTTGAGCCCTTGTCCCAGACAAGCCACGCATACCCGGTAGCCGTGCTAGCGTTCATGTCCAGCCGCCCTTTCACCATAGGAACACGCTCGACAAATTGGGCGAATGCCGATGGCGGGGTATCGCGAAAGATCCGGTTGTAACGGCCGGAGCTTTCCAGAAAGACGGTTCTCGCCAATATGGCAACACCCCGCCGACTGACACTGAGGGCCCGGAGAACGAAATCCTCGGCAAGCCGGAACGGCGGATTTGTAATAACCCAGTCGACGGCGTTCGTCTCATATGGGTATGTGAGGAAATCTCTAACCGGCGCATACCCGTACTCGTAAGCGTCCGAGGCGCGTACTTCCCCGAAATACTCCTTGAGTACTTTCGCCATATGGCCGGCGCCGCATGCAGGCTCCAAGCACGACTGCTCCTTATGACCAGCCGATCCGATCACGTGCTCGAGCAATGCCCGCGTTGCCCATGGGGGGGTCGGGAAATCGTCGGGGCTATCGCTCGGCTCTGTCCGCTGGGCCATAACCGCATGTGAGGTGTTCTGCATCGATCGGTCCCCCGTGAGACCAGGCGTGTACCTATGTTGTGAGGCCCTGTGAATCCACTGATTTCAGGGCGCTAGAGTCGGCCTAACCCGCCGGGCTTTTTCGTGGTGTGGATCGGCGTGGAAAAGGGACCCCGGTAGCGGGGTGATCGGCGTCGAAAAAGGACCCCTCATCCCGGTGGTCTAGGCTGCGTGCTTGGCGGATGTCAGGCGGCGAGATCGGGATGTTGGTATTGGAGACGGTGTTGAAGATCCGCCGCGAGTTCGCGGCGGGGAAAGCCATGAAGGCGATAGCGCGGGACCTGCATCTGTCACGCAAGGTGGTGCGCAAGGCGATCCGCGACGCGAGTCTGCCGGAGGATATGGCCCGCGTGACCGCGGCGGTGCGAGGGGCGCACGGCCGCATCGATGCGCTGGTGCTCAACGCGGGGATAAGTGAGGCTGCGGCCTTGGAAGACGAGACACCCGACCATTTCGACCGTCTTTTCGACGTAAACGTCCGCGGTGCGGTCTTCGGTTTGCAGGCGGCGCTGAGCGCGATGGGCGACGGCAGCTCGGTAGTGCTCGTCGGTTCTATCGCGGGCTCGGCCGGTGTTCCCTCCTACGGCACCTATGCTGCAACCAAGGCCGCCTTGCGCTCCTATGCGCGCACCTGGACCGCGGAACTGGCGCCGCGTGGCATCCGCGTCAACGTCGTCGCGCCGGGCCCGACCGATACCGCAATGATGGCGAGCGTGCCCGAGGCGATCCGGGCCGCGCTGATAGCACCAATCCCATTTGGACGCATGGCACTCCCGGCCGAGGTCGCGTCCGCCGCGCTTTTCCTGCTGAGCCACGAGGCCAGCTTCATTGCGGGCATCGAACTCTGTGTCGATGGGGGCATGCGGCAGGTCTGATGGCTGCGCGCGGCGGCCCCAAAGCCGTCTTCAACGATTTCTAGCGGCGCAACGAAGCGGCATCGCGAAGCACCGATCGACGAAACACATGATGGTTCGAGCTTCTCTGCTCGCGCTCATCATCGAAGGCACGCGGGCACCACCATCTGGGGCGCGCGCGTAGCTACGAAATCGCCGCCGCTCGTACCCCAGAATTGCTTCCGCACTGCTTCCGTGGCGCTTCCAGTTCGTCGGAACCGGTTGCAGCTTCCCCGAAGGGGATTTGTATCGCGTTGATTTCGGTGGAAAAAATGGTGCTGCCGGTGAGGATTGAACTCACGACCTCAGCCTTACCAAGGATGCGCTCTACCACTGAGCTACGGCAGCACTATCGTGGGCGGACCCGCGATGGAGCCGGCGCTATGGAGAAAGCCGGGGCCGCCGTCAAGGCGGGTTGCGGTGGCGTTTGCGGGCGTTATCCTGGTGGCATGGCCGAAACGGACGATCGCGAACGAAGACTGGCGGAGGCGTTGCGGGCCAATCTGCGGCGGCGCAAGGCACAGGCGCGGGGCGAGGCGCCCGATCCGGTGGCCCCGCCCGTCGGCGATCCCCCGCTCAAAGCGGGGCGGTAGCCCCCTCCAGCCACGCCTGTGCATCGGCCGCCAGTTGTGGGGCGATGCGCGCGCGCACCTCGGCGTGATAGGCGTCGATCCACTCGCGCTCGTCCGGCGTCAGCGCGGCGGTGTCGATCAGTGCGCGATCGATCGGGGCGAAGGTCTGCGTCTCGAAGCCGAGCATCGACTTTTCCGCGCCGTCGATCTCCACCGCCACCACCAGCACCAGATTCTCGATGCGGATGCCGTATTCGCCGGATTTGTAATAGCCCGGCTCGTTCGACAGCAGCATGCCCGCGCGCAACGGCTCGTCGCCGCCGCCGAAGGTGGCGATGCGCTGCGGCCCCTCGTGCACCGACAGATAGCTGCCGACGCCGTGGCCGGTGCCGTGGGCATAATCCAGCCCCGCCGCCCACAGATATTGCCGGGCCAGCACGTCCAGTTGCGATCCGCGCGTCCCTTGCGGAAAGCGCGCGCGGGCCAGTGCGACATGGCCGCGCAGCACGCGGGTGAAACGGTCGCGCATCTCCGGGCTGGGCGTGCCGATGGCGACGGTGCGCGTCACGTCGGTGGTGCCGTCCTGATACTGCCCGCCCGAATCGACGAGGAACAGCGAGTCGCGCTCGATCGGGCGGTTGGTCTCCTCGCTCACCCGATAATGGACGACCGCGCCATTCGGTCCCGCCCCGGAAATGGTATCGAACGACAGGTCGCGCAGGACACCCGTTTCCTCGCGGAACGCCTGCAACTTCGCCGCCGCGTCGAGTTCGGTCAGCCCGCCGTTCGGCGCCTCCACCGACAGCCAGTGGAGAAAGCGGGTCAGCGCCGCGCCGTCGCGCAGTTGCGCCGCCTTGTGGCCGGCGATCTCGGCGTCGTTCTTGATCGCCTTGGGCAGCACCACCGGATCGCGCGCCTCGATCACCTGCGCACCCGCTTGCGTCAGCGCCTCGAAGATGGCGGCGACGGCGCGTTCGGGATCGGCGGCGACGCGCTTGTCGCCCAGCGTGGCGAGGTGGGCGGGGAAGGCCGCGCGCGGATGCAGCCGCACCGCGTTGCCCAGATGCTGCGCCACGTCCTCGCCCAGCTTGTCGGGGGCGACGAACAGGTCGGCGGTGGCATCGGCGTGGACCAGCGCATAGGCCAGTGCCACCGGCGTGCGATCGACATCGGTGCCGCGCACGTTGAACGTCCACGCGATCGAATCGAGCGCGGACAGCACGACGGTATCGGCGCGGCGGGCGGCCAGCCAGTCGGCCACCTCCTGCCGCTTGTCGGCCGAGGAGCGGCCGGCGAGCGTATCGGGGTGGAC